>NZ_JBHIKW010000040.1:0-472 GCF_042138895.1 Cedecea selenatireducens
TGGCGGTGAAGGTAGCGCTGTAAGTGCCGTCCTGATTGTCGGTCCAGCTCCCCTTCAGCGTTGCCCCGCTCACCGCAGTGGTCTGCACTACGGCTGCCTGCCCGGCCACCGGGTTATGCTGCGCATCCTGCAGCGTCGCCGTCACCTGCATATCCGACCCGGCCACATAGCTGGCCTTGTCCAGCACAATCGAGGAGTTCGCCTTCACCGGCGCGGCGGCCGTGATGTCAAACGGCGCAGACTCCACATCCCCGTCTGCCAGCGTCATAGAGGCCTTCAGGCCAGTGCCGGCGGTGGTGGCGGTGAACACGCCGCTGTAAGTGCCGTCCTTGTTGTCAGTCCAGTTACCTTTGATGACTGCCCCGGCTACCGCGGTGGTATTCACCACGGCATCCTGCCCGGCCACCGGGTTATGCTGCGCATCCTGCAGCGTCGCCGTCACCTGCATGTCGTCGCCGGCCACGTAGCCGGC
>NZ_JBHIKW010000041.1:0-344 GCF_042138895.1 Cedecea selenatireducens
ACCAGCTACGTGGCCGGGTCGGACATGCAGGTGACGGCGACGTTGCAAGATGCGCAGCATAATCCGGTGGCCGGGCAGGATGCGGTGGTGCAGACCACCGCGGTCGCCGGGGCGACGCTGAAGGGGAGCTGGACTGACAATCAGGACGGCACTTACAGCGGCGTGTTCACCGCCACCACCGCCGGCACTGGCCTGAAGGCCACAATGACGGTGTCTGACGGGGAGGTGACCTCTGCCGCCTACGACATCACGGCTGCCGCGCCGGTGAAAGCAAACTCCACCCTCGTGCTGGACAAAGCCAGCTACGTGGCCGGGTCGGACATGCAGGTGACGGCGACGTTGCA
>NZ_JBHIKW010000042.1:0-342 GCF_042138895.1 Cedecea selenatireducens
AAACGAGCAGTAAAACCTTATAGGCTTGTAGCTCAGGTGGTTAGAGCGCACCCCTGATAAGGGTGAGGTCGGTGGTTCAAGTCCACTCAGGCCTACCAAATTTTCCCCTGTTCTGCGTTGCACCTCAGACTCGCATACTTAAGTATGCGTCGCTAAGTTGCGCCTTGACCAGATGAAAATTAACGGTAATCAAAGGTTTTACGAAATCGATGGGGCTATAGCTCAGCTGGGAGAGCGCCTGCCTTGCACGCAGGAGGTCAGCGGTTCGATCCCGCTTAGCTCCACCATCATTTCATGCACCAAAACTACTTCAGAGTGTACCGGCGACGGTGTGCTGCGAAG
>NZ_JBHIKW010000043.1:0-320 GCF_042138895.1 Cedecea selenatireducens
GGAGCGGCAATACCGGGATGAGCTTTGTGCGGCGGCGGACAAGGTGGTGCCGCTGCCCTGCTGCAAGACTCTGCACATTACTCTTCCCGTCCATGGGACTCGCCCTGCAAATCTGGCAGTCCGTGCTTCGACGGCGCCGGCAATCATCTGAAGCCCGGAATTCTTCTGCCAGAGCCGAAAATGTCCTTTACCACAGTGCAGTCACTCAGATTATTTAATCGTGCCCGTTGTGGCGGGCAGCATTAAGTGATTTCTCCGGTATTCAGGACGGCACAACAAAAGGAAACAGGCATGAAAAAACGTTACGGGGTACTGCTGGG
>NZ_JBHIKW010000044.1:0-250 GCF_042138895.1 Cedecea selenatireducens
CTTGTCCAGCGCGAGGGTGGAGTTTGCTTTCACCGGCGCGGCGGCCGTGATGTCAAACGGCGCAGACTCCACCGTACCGTCAGACACCGTCATCGAGGCCTTCAGGCCCGGGCCGGCGGTGGTGGCGGTAAAGGTAGCACTGTAAGTGCCGTCCTGATTGTCAGTCCAGCTCCCCTTCAGCGTCGCCCCGCCCACCACCGTGGTCTGCACCACGGCGGCCTGCCCGGCCACCGGGTTATGCTGCGCATCC
>NZ_JBHIKW010000045.1:0-202 GCF_042138895.1 Cedecea selenatireducens
ATATCGCCAGACCATCCTTATATGTGGGTGCTCAGAGGCACAGGATACCGTTCGGTCTTGAGGCGACAGGGAATAAGGTTGCCGGGGCATAATCTCTCCCACGGGCTCGGAAGCACCAGGGCCAGGGGATGCTCACCGGCAACCTCCCGATGATCAGTCGGGGATCTTCCCCGCACTGGCGGGGAAGTTCAAGACATAAGGG
>NZ_JBHIKW010000005.1:0-363263 GCF_042138895.1 Cedecea selenatireducens
ACTACTCTCAGAGAGTAGGACTGACGAACCGAAAGGTGAGTCTGAACGCTGCGAAGCAGCGGCCCGTAGGGTGAACGCAAGTTCATCAACTGCCAGGCATCAAATTAAGCGTGCTGATATGGCTCAGTTGGTAGAGCGCACCCTTGGTAAGGGTGAGGTCCCCAGTTCGACTCTGGGTATCAGCACCAGTTTTTAGGTTTAAGTTCGGCACGTAGAAAAGAATTTGCCTGACGGCCGTAGCGCGGTGGTCCCACCTGACCCCATGCCGAACTCAGAAGTGAAACGCCGTAGCGCCGATGGTAGTGTGGGGTCTCCCCATGCGAGAGTAGGGAACTGTCAGGCATCAAATAAAACAAAAAACCTCAGCTTATTAGCTGGGGTTTTTTGTTTTCTGAATTCGGGAAAACACCATAAAAAAGGCCGCATCAGCGGCCTTTGTCGTTTAATGGATAACCTGAGACAAGAAAGCTCGCGTTCTTTCTGATTTCGGATGGGCAAAAAACTCTTCAGGCGGGGCCTGTTCTACGATCTCTCCGCGATCCATAAAGATAACCCGGTCAGCGACGGTGCGGGCAAAACCCATTTCGTGCGTGACGCAGAGCATTGTCATGCCGGATTCTGCCAGCCCTATCATGGTGTCCAACACTTCTTTCACCATTTCCGGGTCGAGTGCCGAAGTTGGCTCGTCAAAAAGCATGATTTTGGGTTTCATACACAGCGAGCGGGCAATGGCCACACGTTGCTGCTGGCCTCCCGATATCTGCCCTGGGAATTTATGCGCGTGTTCGGCGATTCTCACTCGCTCGAGATAATGCATCGCCAGCGCCTCGGCCTCTTTCTTAGGCATCTTACGAACCCAGACAGGGGCCAGAGTGCAGTTCTGCAGGACGGTTAAATGCGGGAACAGGTTAAAGTGCTGGAAGACCATGCCGACTTCGGTACGGACTTTTTCTATATTCCGCAGATCGTCATTCAGCTCTGTTCCATCGACGACAATACGCCCCTGCTGATGCTCTTCAAGATGGTTGATGCAGCGAATCGTGGTGGATTTTCCGGAGCCCGATGGCCCGCACAATACGATACGCTCACCCTGCTTCACATTGAGATTAATGTCTTTTAAAACATGGAATTGACCATACCACTTATTCACGTTTTCCAGCGTGATCATCGTGTCGGCAGCCTGCGGTGTCATTTTACTCATGATAATCCTTAGTGCGGCGTACGGCCGGTGTGGAAGCGCTTTTCCAGATGCTGGCTATAGCGCGACATGCTGAAACAGAAAATCCAATAGACGATGGCGGCAAAGACGTAGCCTTCTGTCGACATCCCCAGCCAGGCCGGATCAACCGTTGCCTGCTGGACGCTACTGAACAGATCGAACAGGCCGATGATGATCACCAGACTGGTATCTTTGAACAGCGCAATAATCGTGTTTACCAGACCCGGGATCACCAGCTTTAGCGCCTGCGGTAATATCACTAATCCTTGCGTCTTCCAGTAGCCGAGAGCCAGTGACTCCGCTGCCTCATATTGCCCTTTCGGCAAAGCCTGCAGCCCGCCGCGAACCACCTCTGCGACATAGGCAGACTGGAACAAAATCACCCCGACCAGCGCCCGAATCAGTTTATCGATGGTGGTGCCTTCCGGGAGAAATAGCGGCAGCATCACCGAAGACATAAAGAGCACCGTAATCAGCGGTACACCACGCCAAAATTCGATAAACATTATCGAGAGCACTCTCACTACCGGCATGCGTGAACGCCTGCCCAGCGCCAGCAAAATACCCAGAGGTAATGCTCCGGCAATGCCGACCGATGCCACGATCAGGGTGAGCGTTAAGCCGCCCCAGAGACGTGTTTCAACACGTTCCAGACCTAAAAAGCCACCGTACATCAGCCACCAGACGACGACCGGATAAGCTACTGCCCAGCAGGCAATATAGCGGCCGCGATGAGGGAGCGATTTCCAGAACATGACTGCAACGGAAAGCAGCCCAATAATAAGCGCAAGGTTGATTCGCCAGCGCAACTCGTGAGGGTAAAGCCCGTACATGAACTGGCCGAAACGTTCGTGGATAAACACCCAGCATGCCCCGCCTTTAGTGCAGTCGGCTCTGGTCTCGCCTACCCAGTTCGCCTGGAAAACTGCCCAGTTCAGCAGCGGAGGGATAAGCACCCACATCAAGCTGAAACACAGCAGCGTAAGCAGGGTATTCAACCAGCTGGAGAAGAGGTTTTTACGCATCCATCGCCAGACTCGCTCTGCAGAGTTGCCTGTCGGGCGGGCACTGTGCGCCTTCAGAACTTTAATCATCGACATTCCTTAGCGCTCAACCAGGGCAATACGGCGGTTATAGACGTTCATCAGCAGTGAGATAACGAGGCTGATAACCAGATAAACGGACATTGTGATAGCGATGGTTTCGATTGCCTGTCCCGTCTGGTTCAGTACGCTACCGGCAAACAGAGAGACCATATCCGGATAACCAATCGCCGCCGCCAGAGAGGAGTTTTTGACGATGTTCAGATACTGGCTGGTCAATGGCGGGATAATGACTCTCAGCGCCTGAGGCACGATCACCTGCCGCAGCGTCACCTGCTTAGGTAAACCGAGGGACAGGGCGGCTTCATGCTGGCCATAAGGGACCGATTGAATACCCGAGCGAATGATTTCGGCAATAAAGACCGAGGTATAGACCGAAAGCGCCAGCGTTAAAGCCGCGAGTTCAGGGATAAGCACAATCCCGCCGCGGAAGTTAAAGCCGTGCAGAGCGGGAATATCCCAATGTAACGCCGCGCCGAAGATCAAATGTGCAATGAGGGGCAGGGCAACGATCAGCGCGATCGTCACGGGCCAGGTACGACGAATTTGCCCGGTCTTCATCTGATGCATTTTGTTATAGCGATACAGTCCCGCAGAGACGAGAAGCGCAAGCAGCACGGCAGCAGAAAATGCCAGCAGGCCTTCCCCCATAACCGGGGCCGGAAGAGACAGCCCGCGATTGCTCAAATACATCAGGCTGAAAGCATCCAAAGCCTGGCGTGGGCCCGGCAGATTACGCAGAACGGCAAAGTACCAGAAGAAAATTTGCAGCAGCGGGGGGATGTTGCGAAACGTCTCTATATAAAAGGTAGAAAGCTTACGCACCAGCCAGTTATCAGAGAGCCGTGCCAGGCCCACAAAGAAGCCAATAAACGTGGCAAACACGATACAGAGTACGGAGACCAGCAGGGTATTCAGGAGCCCCACAACGAAGACTTTTCCGTAGGTGTCCCCCTGATCGTAGTCAATCAGATGCTGGACGATGCCAAATCCGGCGGCGCGATCGAGAAAGGCAAAGCCGGAGGTAATACCGCGGCTATCCAGGTTGGTGATAGTGTTGTGAATCAGATAAACGGCCACGCCAATCACAAAACTAATGGCGACTATCTGATACAGCCAGGCGCGAACCGAAGGGTTAGAAAAAGATAAGTCGGCCTTCACGGCTGGGCGGTGATGACGCATAAGCAAGCCTCAGTAACAGGAACATAGATCCTGGGCACCGCACCGAGCAGTGCCCTGTTCTGGTATTTCGCTTAGCGAACCGGCGGGGCGTACTGAATACCGCCGTTGTTCCACAGGTTGTTCTGGCCACGTTTGATTTTCAGCGGACTTTGGGCCCCGACGTTGCTCTCGAAGATCTCTGCGTAGTTACCTACCTGCTTCACGATGTTGTAGGCCCACTTGTTATCCAGCTTCAGGTCTTTGCCGAAATCGCCTTCTTTCCCTAGCAGGTGAGCCATATCGGGCGTGGTTGGGTTAGCGGCCATCTGGTCAACGTTTTTAGAGCTGATGCCCATCTCTTCGGCATTCAACATGGCAAACAGCGTCCAGCGCACAATAGAGAACCAGTCATCGTCGCCGCGGCGGACAACAGGCCCGAGAGGCTCTTTAGAGATAACTTCTGGCAGGACGAGCCATTCGGCCGGGTTGCTGAGCTTGATGCGCAGGGCATACAGCTGGGACTGATCTGAGGCCAGGGTATCGCAGCGCCCGGACTCCAGTGCTTTTGCCGACTCATCTGAGCGGTCAAATGTCACCGGCGTGTACTTCATGTTATTGGCTTTGAAGTAGTCGGCGACGTTCAGCTCGGTATCCGTTCCTGCCTGAATGCATACGGTTGCGCCGTCGAGCTCTTTAGCACTCTTCAGGCCGGCTTTATTGTGGGTCAGGAAGCCGATGCCGTCGTAATATGTGACGCCGGTAAAGACCATCCCCATGCCTGCGTCACGAGAGGAAGTCCAGGTGGTGTTACGGGAAAGAATATCGACCTCGCCGGACTGCAGCGCAGTAAAACGTTCTTTCGCCGTCAGCGGGGTGTATTTGACTTTAGAAGCATCGCCGAACACGGCCGCCGCCACGCCGCGGCAAACATCTACGTCGATACCGGTAAATTTGCCGCTGCCGTCAGCGTAAGAAAAGCCCGGCAGGCCGTCACTGATCCCGCATTGCACGAAGCCCTTCTTTTTTACGGCATCCAGCGTGGTGCCTGCATGAGCCTGATTAGCCATCGCGAACAGCGTACCGGTAGCGACCAGAGTGGCGATCATCATCTTCTTCATAAATGCATCCTGTGTGGCGAAATTATCGTTATTGGCGTAATGGCGTCCGGGAGACGCCGTATCCCTGTTCGTAGCAAATGCCCGAGTCATATTCGGTAAAGCAAAGGGGATGCCAGGTTTACGCGGAGTGTCGGATGCAGGAGACGGCTGAAATAAATGAAGAGAGCGAACGGTGAACGCTCCGAAAGAGTGCAATACTGCAACTAACGGCGCATTTCAGAGCAAAATGATTCAGATGTTGCAGGAAGAATAAACAAAAAAGCGCGAGAGGCTCGCGCTTTGATATGAAGAAAGGCTTATTTGGTTAACGCCACGATACCCAGGGCAACGCCTGCCACGGCGGCAGTGCCGGCGGCAATTGCGCCTGCGGTTTCCCAGTTATCCTGGGTGGTGCCTTTCATACAGGTATTGGTGTGCACCAGGCGTCCCTGGTCATCATAGACCGGTACGCAAGGAGACTCGGTCGCGCAGCCTGCCAGAAACGTGGTGAGCAACGCAGCGGCGATGAATTTAGTCATTTTGAACCTCGTTTGAACCAAACGCCGGAACAGGGATCGCTCTCGTAGGTGCCCATAAAGGTACGAAGCTTTCTCGGATGCTGTGCCGGAGTGAATGTGGCTATTTTACCACTGCGTATCAGACCACAGGATTGGGGAATAATTGCAAAGCGTGTGCAGTGTAAACAAAGTGAAGGAAATAGCTCAGCAGCGGCAAATGATGATGAAAAACGTCAGGTCTCAGGTGAATAAAAGAAAAAAGGCGCTTCCCCATGCCGGTTCGCGCCTTTTCACAACACTCGCTGATTAGTATCAGTTCATGCCGTATTTTTTCAATTTCTTACGCAGCGTACCGCGGTTGATGCCCATCATCAGGGCAGCACGGGTCTGGTTGCCACGGGTGTATTGCATCACCATGTCCAACAATGGCTGTTCTACTTCAGCCAGTACCAGCTCATACAGGTCGTTCACATCCTGACCGTTCAGTTGAGCAAAATAGTTCTTCAGTGCCTGTTTCACGGAATCACGCAGGGGTTTTTGGGTTACCTGATCCTGAGAGTTAACGGTAGAAACGGTCAGTACGTCAGAATTTACGCGTTGTTCGAACATAGTTCTGTCAGCTCTTTATTTCTGTTTACGCAAAATTTTCGAAGTATGCCTCCAACGCCTCCAGCTGTACGCTGGCATCCTCAATGGCGTTGAATGTGCGCCGAAACTGGTCATTTGGAGCGTGCTCCTGGAGATACCAGGAGACGTGTTTACGTGCAATTCGGTAACCTTTTACATCGCCATAAAAGCTATGCAGTTCCCGAATGTGCGAGCAAAGTAAGCGCTTCACCTCTGCCAGAGGCAAGGGCGGTAGCAGCTCTCCAGTGTCCAGATAATGCTGGATTTCCCGAAAGATCCAGGGTCTTCCCTGAGCCGCACGGCCTATCATCAGGGCATCAGCCCCCGTATAGTCAAGTACAGCTCTGGCTTTAAGCGGGTCAGTAATGTCACCATTCGCGATAATCGGAATGGAAACTTTCTGCTTAACTGCCCGAATGCTGTCGTATTCAGCATCGCCCTGGAATAAACAGGCGCGTGTGCGTCCATGAATTGTCAGAGCCTGAATCCCACAGTCTTCAGCCAGTTGGGCAATCTCTACACAGTTACGGTGCGCGGGCTCCCAGCCGGTACGAATTTTCAACGTCACAGGAACATCCACTGCCTTCACTACCGTCGTCACGATGTCCTTTACCAGACTCGGGTACTGCAGAAGGGCTGAACCTGCCAGCTTACGATTCACCTTTTTTGCCGGACAACCCATATTGATATCAATAATCTGGGCGCCATTAGCCACGTTTATACGCGCGGCTTCTGCCATCTCTTCAGGTACGCTACCGGCAATTTGCACGGTGCGAATACCCGGTTCATCCACATGTACCATCCGTAAACGGGACTTATCGCTCGCCCAAACTTCTGGGTTAGAGGACATCATCTCGGAAACGGTTAACCCTGCTCCCATCTCGTAGCACAGCGTCCTGAATGGTCTGTCAGTAATGCCAGCCATAGGTGCTGCGATCAGGCGATTTCTGAGCTGGTGGTGTCCGATGCGCATGAGTTAAGAAATGACCATACTGTGCCTGCAAGGCGGCGTATATTACGCATTTTTTGCACGAGATGAAAGGCCAAACTTTGAACAATCCTCTGTCACAGATCAATGAAGCGGCAACAAGCGCGGCCTGAATCAGTAATTAATTCAATTAATCAGTGGGTTAGGATTTTTCGTTTATTTCGTGTTGTTTTAAATTTTCCTGAAAGTTAGCAGAAATATGCTGTCTGACAGAGTGTTTTTACCATATAAACCGCTGTTTTTATGGTCGGTTTTGGGTTTTTTATGCGAACAAGCTCTCATTTTTGGATGCTGATTGCCCACTAAAACTGGCTAAAAACGACACACGGCAGCAGCGCCGTATGTCGTTATTTTCATCAGCTGTGCTTACGACCGGTGATGCGGCACCACTCTTCTTTTTCCGCGACAGGGTCGAGGGTGAATTTATCAGCGTAAGCTTCGCAAACGCCTTCGGCCTGGCTGGCCAGTACGCCAGAAAGGCCCAGGAAACCGCCCTCAACCGGCAGCACGCTGATTAACGGCGCTAACTCACGTAAAGGGCCTGCGAGAATGTTGGCGACCACCACGTCGGCGCTCATGGCTTCTGGCTGGTCTTTTGGCAGGTAAAGCTCAAGACGCTCTGAAACGCCGTTGCGTTCGGCGTTGTCACGGCTGGCCTGAATCGCCTGTGGGTCGATATCAATGCCGATGGCTTTTGCGGCACCCAATTTCAGGGCGGCAATGGCCAGGATCCCGGAGCCGCAGCCGAAGTCGATAATGGTTTTGCCGGCCAGGTCCAGGCCGTCGAGCCACTCGAGGCACAGCGAGGTCGTTGGGTGAGTTCCGGTGCCAAACGCCAGGCCCGGGTCGAGCATCACGTTGACGGCGTTTTCGTCCGGCACATCACGCCAGCTTGGGCAAATCCACAGACGGTCGCCAAAGCGCATCGGGTGGAAGTTGTCCATCCATTCGCGCTCCCAGTCTTTGTCTTCCAGCTGCTCCACTTTGTGGTGGAAGCCCTGGCCCAGCAAAGGACAGTTCTCCAGCATAGCCACGACTTCTTTCATGTCGGTTTCTGCGTCATACAGGCCGATAACGTCGGTGTCGCCCCAAAGGCGGGTTTCGCCAGGCAGCGGCTCAAAGACCGGCGTGTCGTGGGTGTCCTGGAAGGTGACGGAAACCGCTCCGCTTTCAATCAGCGCATCGCCCAGGCTTTCAGCGTTGCCGCCGGTGGTGTTAATTTTCAGTTGGATCCATGGCATGGCGAAACTCTTTATTTATCAGTAGTGGAAACAAGAAGGGGTTCCGGAACGGTATGACCAAATCGGTTACCTATCAGGAACGCCAGCAAGCTTAATAGCAGCGACGGCACAATCGGGTGGAAGCCGAAGAGCTGGAGGCTGAAGCTGGCGAGCACCGCGTACAGCACGCCGCCGACAATCATGCCGCTTAGCGCGCCTGCGGCGTTGGCTTTCTCCCAGTAGAGGCCCAGCACCAGCGGCCACAGGAAAACGGCCTCAAGGCCGCCGAAGGCCAGCAGGTTGAGCCAGATAATCATCTCCGGCGGGCGCCAGGCTGCCAGCATCATCAGCAGGCCCAGCACCAGCGTCGTGGTAGTGGAGATGCGCTTCAGGCGGCTTTCATGACGAATTTTAGCCGGACTTGCACTGAGCCACAGATCTTTCACGATTGTTGCCGACGCCTGCAGCAGGTGCGCGTTAACGTTGGACATAATGGCGGCCATTGGGGCGGCCAGGAATAACCCAGCAGCCCACGGCGGAAGAACCTGCATCATCAGGGTTGGGATCACCAGGTCTGGCACCGTCAGCCCCGGAATAACCGCTCTGCCCAGCGCGCCGGCAAGGTGCATGCCCAGCATCAGAATGGCGACCACAATGGTGCCGATAATAATTCCGCGGTGTACGGCCTTACTGTCCTTATAGGAGATACAGCGCACCGCCGTGTGCGGCAGGCCGATAACGCCGAAACAGACCAGCACCCAGAAGGACGTCATAAAGGTTGGCGTCAGAATATCGCCCGCGCCCTGCGGGCTCACCAGTTTCGGATCGATATGCTCTAACGTCTGTACCGCGTTCCCTAATCCGCCCGCGGCGTGAACAACGCCAACCAGCAGAACGATGGTGCCTATCAGCATCACCATGCCCTGCATGGTGTCGTTGAGTACGCTGGCGCGGAAGCCGCCGAAGGCGGTATACAGGGCGATGGTTATCCCGAAAATCAGCAGGCCGGTTTCGTATTTTATGCCCGCTGCCGTTTCCAGCAGCCTTGCGCCACCGATGAACTGCACGGCAATTGCGCCCACAAAGGCGACCAGCAGGCTGACGCTGGCAATCCAGACGACGGCCCGATTCTGATAGCGAGCCTGCAGCATGTCGTTGAGGGTAATGGCGTTATAGCGGCGCGCCAGGATGGCGAACTTTTTCCCCAGGATCCCCAGAGAAAGCCAGATCGTCGGGATCTGAATCATCGCCAGTAGCACCCAGCCGAGGCCGTATTTATAGGCGGCGCCAGGCCCGCCAATAAACGAACTGGCGCTGATATAGGTGGCGGTGAGCGTCATTGCCAGCACAAAACCGCCCATCGAACGGCTCCCGAGGAAATACTCGCTCAGGAAAGTGCCGGAGCTGCGTTGGCGCATGGCGTAGAAGGAGAGACCAAAGACCGCTATCAGGTAGACAACCAGCACGGCAATGACTTCATTTTGCATGGTCATCTCCCAGAGGAATATCGCGGAAAATGGTTTTCACCATCAGCCAGCAAAGCAGGATAAACAGCAGCGGCACCAGCAGGCAGGCCATCTCGAACCAGTGCGGTAACCCGGTGATGCCCTGGGCATTATCAGGTAAGTAAGCAGCCACTAACCACGCGGCAAGATACAGCAGGGTCAGCCAGAGCGCCCAGCGCGCTTCTTTATGGGCCTGAACAAAACGCTTGTCCATTTTTGTCCCTTGAGTTCGCGGAAAGCGGGGATTGTAACGCATCCATCCAGCGGGGGAATACAAAAAGAAAAGGCCGGAGATCCGGCCTTTTGTCGACATGTTCAACGGAAACTTAGTGCTGAAGACCGAGTTTCTTCTCCAGATAGTGGATGTTAGTTCCACCGTGCTGGAAGTTTTCGTCGTTCATGATTTTGGTCTGCAGCTCGATGTTGGTTTTGATGCCATCGATAATCAGTTCCGCCAGGGCGTTTTTCATGCGGGCAATAGCCACTTCACGCGTTTCGCCGTAGCAGATGAGCTTCCCAATCATTGAATCGTAGTACGGCGGTACGGTGTAGCCGGCGTAGATATGCGATTCCCAACGCACGCCAAAACCACCAGGCGCATGGAAGCGCGTGATTTTGCCCGGGCTTGGCAGGAAGGTGTTCGGGTCTTCGGCGTTGATACGGCATTCCACCGCATGGCCGGTAACGTGAACGTCTTCCTGTTTGATGGACAGCGGCTGACCGGCAGCAATGCGCAGCTGCTCTTTGATCAGGTCCACGCCGGTGATCATTTCGGTAACCGGGTGTTCTACCTGAATACGGGTGTTCATTTCGATGAAATAGAACTCGCCGTTTTCGAACAGGAACTCGAAGGTCCCTGCGCCGCGGTAGTTAATGTCGATACAGGCTTTTGCACAGCGGTCGCCGATGAATTTACGCAGCTCAGGCGTGATGCCCGGCGCTGGCGCTTCTTCAACAACTTTCTGGTGGCGGCGCTGCATGGAGCAGTCACGCTCGGCCAGATAGATAGCATGACCCTGGCCGTCGGCCAGCACCTGAATCTCGATATGGCGTGGGTTCTCGAGGTATTTCTCCATGTAAACCATGTCGTTGTTGAAAGCCGCTTTGGCTTCCGCACGGGTCATGTTGATGGATTGCTCGAGTTCCGCGTCGCCGCGCACTACGCGCATGCCACGACCGCCGCCGCCGCCGGACGCTTTGATAATAACCGGGTAGCCGATGCGTTTCGCATGGGCACGGTTTTTATCCATGTCGCCGTCCAGTGGGCCGTCAGAGCCTGGTACCGTCGGTACGCCAGCCTGTTTCATCGCGGTGATCGCGGAAACTTTGTCGCCCATCAGGCGGATAGTTTCAGCTTTCGGACCGATGAAGATAAAGCCGGAGCGCTCAACCTGCTCGGCAAAGTTGGCGTTTTCAGACAGGAAGCCATAGCCCGGGTGAATCGCTACCGCGCCGGTGATTTCCGCCGCGGAGATGATGGCCGGGATGTTCAGATAGCTTTTTACGGACGGAGCCGGGCCGATACAGACCGTCTCATCCGCCAGTAATACGTGTTTCAGATCGCGATCCGCGCTTGAGTGCACGGCGACGGTCTTGATGCCCAGTTCTTTACAGGCACGAAGAATACGCAGGGCAATCTCGCCGCGGTTGGCGATGACAATTTTATCCAGCATGTTCGCCTCGTTACTCGATGACGACCAGCGGCTCGTCAAATTCTACCGGCTGACCATTTTCAATCAGAATCGCTTTCACCACACCGGCTTTATCAGATTCGATCTGGTTCATCATTTTCATTGCTTCAACGATGCACAGGGTATCGCCAACGTTAACTTTCTGGCCCACTTCCACGAACGCTTTTGCGTCAGGGCTTGGGGTACGGTAGAAGGTACCGACCATTGGGGAACGTACGATGTGACCACTGACTTCAGCAGCTGCAGGGGCTTCCATGGCTGGGGTTGCGGCTGGCGCAACGGCCTGGGCCAGACCCGGTTGTGGCTGAGGCTGGTACATTGGCGCAGCGTAGGCCTGTTGCATCATTGGGAAACCAGCGTTTGCCGGTGAGCGGCTGATACGTACAGACTCTTCGCCTTCAGAAATTTCCAGTTCAGCGATGCCTGATTCTTCAACCAGCTCGATCAGTTTTTTAATCTTACGAATATCCATGAGTGGGTTCCGTACTCTTTGTTTAGATGGATTTTGACAGGCGTTTTACCGCCGTCTGTAGTGCATATGAATAGCCATCAGCGCCTAATCCGCAGATCACGCCGACGGCCTTATCTGAAAGATATGAATGATGGCGAAACGGTTCACGTGCGTGCACATTGCTGAGGTGAATCTCGATAAACGGGATATCCACCGCCAGTAACGCATCGCGCAGCGCAACGCTGGTATGCGTGAACGCGGCCGGATTAATCAGGATAAAGTCGACAGTGTCTTTGGCCTGATGAATTCGGTCAATCAACGCATACTCCGCGTTAGATTGCAGGTGGCTGAGCGTTACGCCAAGGTTTGTTGCCTCTGCCTCAAGCGTGTTAACAATTTCTGCTAACGTTTGGTGGCCGTACTTGTCCGGCTCCCGCGTGCCCAGCATGTTCAGATTAGGGCCATTCAAAAGCAAAATGTGAAATTCACCCGACATCGTGCTGCCATCTCCCGCAATTAGTAGGCAATTTACAAAATATACCTAAGTTTTCCGGTTGTCACCTTTTCGAGCCGAAAATGGGCGTCAGAAAAAACCGAAGTCGCACATTATAACGATTTCGTAGCATTTGGCAGCTAAATACTGGTCTTATCAGGGAAGATGATCAACCGGTATCCGGAGAACGATACCGATTGATGTTTTTTCTGCGGAGAAGCACACGCTCTGTGGCTAGCGCCACCACTGGCGAAACTTCTTGTAGCGAAGTGCAAGAAGGATGATAGCCCCCAGCGCATAAAGCAAGGGCTGAGGGGACAAAATCTTAACCGACCAGAGGAAATGAATCGGCGCGAGGATCGACACCAGATAGACGAAGTTATGCAGTTTCTGCCAACGGGCGCCTAAAAAACGCTGTGCCCGCTGGGTGGACGTGACGGCCAGCGCCAGCAGGATAATCCAGCAGATGATGCCCAGCGTCAGGTAAGGGCGGCTCACTAACTCCTGGCCAAGCAGGCCAAGATTGCTTATTCCCAGCTCCAGCAGCGAATAGCTGGTGAGATGCAGCGTCGCCCAGACAAAGCACCAGACGCCCAGCAGGCGTCGGGTACGAATCAATAGCGGCTGCCTGGCGTAGCGTGCCAGCGGCGTAATCAGCAGCGTTGCCAGCAGCAGTTTCAGCGCCATTCTGCCGGTAAAATGCTGGATATCTTTCGCCGGATCGGCGCTGAAAAGTCCCTGGCTTGCCGCGTAAAACAGCCAGACGAAGGGCAGGAAAGCGGCGAGATGAAGCGCCACTTTGAGCCAGGTTATCTGTTTTACCGTCAGTCTCACTCAGAAGTTCTCCTTCAGATTAAGACCGCGATAAAGCGAAGCTACCTGGTCAGCATAGCCGTTAAACAGCAGCGTCGGCTGGCGCTTAACGTCCAGTACACCACCCGAGCCGATAAAGCGCTCCGAGGCCTGAGACCAGCGAGGATGATCGACGTGAGGATTCACGTTCGCGTAGAAACCATATTCATTCGGTGCGGCAAGGTTCCAGGTCGTCGGCGGCAGTTCGCTGACCAGCTTGATGCTGACGATAGATTTAATGCCCTTAAAGCCGTACTTCCACGGCACAGTGAGGCGAATCGGCGCGCCGTTTTGCGGCGGCAATGCCTTACCGTAAACGCCTACCGTTAACAGCGTGAGCGGATGCATCGCTTCATCCAGCCGCAATCCTTCTACATAAGGATATTGCAGGCCACCGCCGATGAACCGGTCTTTCTGCCCGGGCATTTGTTCCGGGTCATTAAGCGTTTCAAAGGCAACGTACTTTGCGTTGCTGGTGGGCTTAACCATCGCCAGCAGCTTATGGAGCGGGAAGCCAATCCACGGCACGACCATCGACCAGGCCTCAACGCAGCGCATGCGGTAAATGCGTTCTTCGAGCGGGAAGCGTTTATACAGATCGTCGTGATCCAGCGTCATGGGTTTAGCCACCTCGCCGCTGATTTTGATCTGCCACGGATCGGTTTTCAGCCCGCCGGCGTTAGCGGCAGGATCGGCCTTATCCGGCCCAAATTCGTAGAAGTTGTTGTAGCCGGTAACCTTGTCTTCCGGGGTCAACGCCAGCTTTGCCTGATACTCTTCTGGTTTACTGAACGTCAGGGGTTTGCCGGAAGGTGCCGCCGGGCGATCGTTACCTTTGAACCACGAAAGAATATCGGCGTTTGCGGTTTGGGGGAGCGACAGGGCGGCAGCGCTGATGCCCAAAGCCTTCAGCACCTGGCGGCGCTTCATCATAAACACGGATTCTGGCGTAACGTCGGCTTCGGTGAGCCGGGTGACCTTTTTCATGACGTTCTCCTCGTAGCGATAGCCTAAGCATGACCGAGAGAAAGCGTTCCGGCGAATATGTCACGAAAAATTGAAATTTGAGGAGCGACAGAATGTCACTCCTCAGGCGGTATCAGCGTACTTTTACCAGGGTTCTTCCCTGAATGGCGTTGTTAATGATGTCGCTGGCGTACTTTGGTGCGTCTGCAAGGCTAATTTCGGTGGTCGCCTGCTGATAGAAAGACTCCGGCAGGTCGCGTACCAGGCGTGCCCAGGCGGCGGCACGGCGTTCCGGCGGCGTCATCACCGAATCCACGCCCTGCAGGCGAACGTTACGCAGGATAAACGGCATCACGGTGGTTGGCAGCGCGAAGCCACCGGCTAAACCACAAGCTGCCACGCAACCGCCGTAGTTCATCTGCGCCAGGACTTTCGCCAGCACTTTATCGCCCACGGTATCCACGGCACCGGCCCACAGCTGTTTTTCCAGTGGGCGTGTTTCGGCAAACTCGTCGCGGCCCAGAATGCGGTCAGCGCCAAGGCTCTTGAGGTAATCGTGTGTGCTCTCGCGGCCGGACACGGCGGCCACTTTATATCCCAGCTTGTGCAGCAGGGCGACCGCGGTGCTGCCCACTCCGCCGCTTGCGCCGGTCACGACTATTTCACCGCTTTCTGGCGTCACGCCCGCGTCTTCCAGCGCCATAACGCAAAGCATGGCGGTAAAACCGGCGGTACCGATGATCATCGCTTTACGCGCGTCTAAACCTTCCGGTGTAGCAACCAGCCAGTCACCGTTGACACGGGCGGCCTGTGCGAGACCACCCCAATGGTTTTCCCCTACGCCCCAGCCGGTAAGTAATACCGCCTGACCAGGCTGGAAGCGAGCGTCTTCGCTGGCGTGGACTTTGCCTGCAAAGTCGATACCCGGCACCATCGGGAAATTACGGATAATTTTGCCTTTGCCGGTGATGGCCAGCGCGTCTTTATAGTTCAGGCTGGAGTAATCAATTTCCACCGTAACGTTGCCTTCAGGCAGCGTGGCGAGCTCAATAGTTTTTACCGCGGCCACGGTTTGGCCTTCGGACTGTTCCAGGATTAATGCCTGCATGGGCGCTCCTCGGTCGGTAGCAATGGGAAAAAAATCTTAGCAGACTATACTCCGATACTGATGTGAAGAGCCGACTTACCGCAATAAATGCTCAGAAATTCCCGAGGGGTTTCGTTTGCCTGGGGTCGACCTTTGCTATTTAATGCTTCCTCCTTTGGGGCCCATGATGAGTGTGGTTAATTTTCACTAACCGGAGTTAACACAAGGATGCGATTAACGACGAAACTCTCAGCTTTTATCACCCTTCTCACCGGGCTTGCGATTATCGTAACGCTGGTGGGGTGCCTGTTAAGCTTCTATAACTCGGTCCATGATAAAACTCAGCAGCGTATCCTGACCGTTGCCACCATTATTGATAATCAGCTGGTTTCACATTCACCCCAGCAGCTCGCGGATCGCTTCAGCGAACTGATGATGCCGGTTGATATTACGGAAATTCGCCTGCTGGCGGATAAAAGCTACCTTTTCCTGCACGCTTTACCCGAGGGCTATCGCCCGACGGGCACGCAATACACCTACCGCACCCTCAATGTTGCCCTGATGAAGCACCCAGGGATGACCCTGAATTTGACCTATCGTGACCCGATTTCCGTCTACTACCACGCGATGTTTACCACTACGCCATTGACTGCGGCGGTCGCTTTTATGCTGGGGGTTCTGTTCATTGCAGGGCGCTGGCTCAAGCGTCAGCTTTCAGGGCAGGAGCTTTTAGAAATAAGGGCCGGGAAAATCATTAGCGGGGAACGTGGGGCGGAGGTTCGCGGCACCGTGCATGAGTGGCCGCCGCTGGTGAGCAGCGCGCTGGATACCTTACTTTCAGATTTGCAAAGCGCCGGCGAGCAGCGCAGCCGTGTGGATACCCTGATCAGGGCCTTTGCCGCTCAGGACATTAAAACCGGGCTGAATAATCGCCTGTTCTTTGATAACCAGCTGGCAACGCTGCTGGAAGGCCAGGAGCAGGTCGGCGCCCACGGCGTGGTGATGATTATTCGCCTGCCGGATTTCGAGCTGTTAAAAGAGACCTGGGGCAACGGCCCGGTAGAAGAATATTTATTCACTTTGGTTAATCTGCTCTCAACCTTTGTGATGCGCTATCCCGGCGCTCTGCTGGCTCGCTATTTCCGCAGTGATTTTGCGGTTCTGCTGCCGCACCGTACCCTAAAAGAGGCCGACGGTATCGCCAGCCAGCTGCTGAATTCCGTCGATGCGCTGCCGCCCACCCGAATGGTCGACCGGAGCGATATGCTGCACATCGGCATTTGCGCCTGGCGCAGTGGGCAGACAAAAGAACAGGTGATGGAACATGCGGAAATCGCCACCCGCAATGCCGCTTTCCAGGGGGCAAACAGCTGGTCGGTCTACGACGACAAGCTGCCGGAGCAGGGGCGAGGCAACGTGAAGTGGCGCACCTTGCTTGAGCAAATCCTGAAGCAAGGCGGCCCACGTTTTTACCAGAAACCTGCGGTCGATCGCGACGGTGCCGTTCTTCACCGTGAAATCATGTGCCGTATTTTTGACGGCGAGCAGGAAGTCTTGTCGGCAGAGTATATGCCGATGGTCAGGCAGTTCGGTTTGTCAGAGCAATATGATCGGCAGGTGGTGTCCCGGCTTTTGCCGCTGCTGAACTTCTGGCCGGAAGAAACCCTTGCGATTCAAATCACCGTCGACTCGCTGATCCGTGCGCCATTCCAGCGCTGGCTGCGTGATTCTCTGATGCAGTGCGAAAAATCGAAGCGCTCACGGATTCTTTTTGAACTTGCTGAGGCAGATGTATGTCAACACATCAGCCGTTTACAACATGTTGTTCGCTTAATCACCGCATTAGGGGCAAGGGTGGTGGTTATCCAGGCGGGGTTAACGGTGGTCAGCACAACCTATATTAAAGAGCTGGATGTGGAGTTGATCAAGCTGCATCCTGGTCTGGTCAGAAACATCGGCAAGCGTACCGAAAACCAGCTCTTTGTTAAGAGCCTGGTTGAGGCCTGTAACGGCACGCGAACCCGTGTTTTTGCTACGGGAGTGAGGACCCGAGGCGAATGGCAGACGCTGATTGATAACGGGGTGGCAGGGGCACAAGGTGATTTTATCGCCGCATCTCAGCCGCTTGACAGTAATGTGAAAAAATATTCACAAAGATACTCGGTTTAACCTGCCGTTTGCCATTATTTCACGTAGAATAACGCGCGCTGCATCTCAAGGGGGCTAGTCAGCCTGCCGGCCAGATTGTCGCAGCCGTTATGAACCGGTTTGCTGCTGTTAGCTGTTCGTTTATTCTACCGCGTTTGCTGCATTTCTGAACGCCACGTAGGAAGACGTTTCAAAAGTGTAACAGCCGTAGTGAACTGCACTATTTTTCACCGTTGCAGAACATTTTTGCGCCTTGTCGCTGTAGCGTGTGGTTGGTAAAGTAAGCGGATTTTGTATCCGCCCCAGCTTTCAGGATTATCCCTTAGTATGTTGAAAAAATTTCGTGGCATGTTTTCCAATGACCTGTCCATTGACCTGGGTACTGCGAATACCCTGATTTATGTGAAAGGACAAGGCATCGTACTGAATGAGCCCTCCGTCGTGGCCATTCGCCAGGACCGTGCCGGCTCGCCGAAAAGCGTTGCGGCCGTGGGCCATGATGCTAAACAGATGCTGGGCCGTACGCCGGGCAATATCGCGGCTATTCGTCCGATGAAAGACGGCGTTATCGCTGACTTCTTCGTGACCGAGAAAATGCTGCAGCACTTTATCAAACAGGTTCACAGCAACAGCTTCATGCGCCCAAGCCCGCGCGTGCTGGTGTGCGTGCCGGTAGGGGCTACCCAGGTTGAACGTCGTGCTATCCGTGAGTCCGCTCAGGGCGCCGGTGCACGTGAAGTATTCCTGATTGAAGAACCAATGGCTGCGGCAATTGGCGCAGGCCTGCCGGTTTCTGAAGCAACCGGCTCGATGGTTGTGGATATCGGTGGTGGTACCACCGAAGTGGCCGTTATCTCCCTGAACGGCGTGGTTTACTCCTCTTCCGTGCGCATCGGCGGCGACCGCTTTGATGAAGCCATTATTAATTATGTGCGCCGTAACTACGGTTCTCTGATTGGTGAAGCTACCGCTGAACGCATCAAGCACGAAATCGGTTCTGCCTACCCAGGCGACGAAGTGCGTGAAATCGAAGTTCGCGGTCGTAACCTGGCTGAAGGTGTTCCACGCGGCTTTACCCTGAACTCTAACGAAATCCTCGAAGCACTGCAGGAGCCACTGACCGGTATTGTTAGCGCGGTTATGGTTGCGCTGGAACAGTGTCCGCCAGAGCTGGCTTCCGATATCTCCGAGCGCGGTATGGTACTGACCGGCGGTGGCGCATTGCTGCGTAACCTCGATCGCCTGCTGATGGAAGAGACGGGTATCCCGGTAGTAGTTGCAGAAGATCCACTGACCTGTGTTGCCCGCGGCGGCGGCAAGGCACTGGAAATGATCGACATGCACGGCGGCGACTTGTTTAGCGAAGAGTAACAGCCACAGGACAGGGGGAGCTTTCGGCTGCCCCTGCTTGCTGGTTTGGGAATACGCATAGCCTATGAAGCCAATTTTTAGCCGTGGCCCGTCGCTACAGATTCGCCTTATCCTGGCGGTGCTGGTGGCGCTTGGTGTCATTATCGCCGACAGCCGCCTCGGTATGTTCAGCCAGATTCGAACATACATGGATACTGCCGTCAGTCCTTTCTATTTTGTCTCTAATGGTCCCCGTGAATTACTCGACAGCGTGTCTCAGACGCTGGCCTCGCGCGACCAGCTTGAACTTGAAAATCGGGTTCTGCGTCAGGAGCTAATCCTGAAAAACAGTGAACTGCTGATGCTGGGTCAATACCGGCAGGAAAACGCGCGCCTGCGCGAGCTGCTGGGTTCTCCACTGCGTCAGGATGAGCAGAAAATGGTCACCCAGGTTATCTCTACCGTTAACGACCCTTACAGCGATCAGGTCGTTATCGATAAAGGCAGCGTCAACGGTGTTTACGAAGGCCAGCCGGTCATCAGCGATAAAGGCGTTGTCGGCCAGGTTGTCGCGGTCGCAAAACTGACCAGCCGGGTGCTGCTGATTTGTGATGCAACCCACGCGCTGCCAATTCAGGTGCTGCGTAACGATATTCGCGTGATTGCCGCGGGTAACGGCTGTACTGACGATCTCCAGCTCGAGCATCTGCCGGCCAATACCGACATTCGCGTCGGGGACGTGCTGGTGACTTCCGGGCTCGGTGGCCGCTTCCCTGAAGGTTACCCGGTTGGGGTTGTATCATCGGTTAAGCTGGATACTCAGCGTGCCTATACCGTGATCCAGGCTCGTCCAACCGCCGGTCTGCAGCGTTTGCGTTACCTGCTGCTGCTGTGGGGTGCGGACAAAAACGGGTCGTCGCCAATGCCGCCTGAGGAAGTCCACCGCGTGGCCAATGAGCGCCTGATGCAGATGATGCCTCAGGTTCTGCCGCCGCCGGGTTCAATGGGCCCGCCAGCGCCGGTCCCTGCACCTGCCACCGGCATTACCCAGCCTGCTACGGGAGCACAGTAGTGGGAAGTTATCGTAGCCAGGGCCGTTGGGTTGTCTGGCTTTCATTTTTGATTGCCCTCCTGTTGCAGGTAATGCCCTGGCCGGATGACCTAAAGTTTTACCGGCCGGATTGGGTATTGTTGATTCTGCTTTACTGGATTTTAGCCCTGCCGCACCGCGTTAATGTTGGGACGGGTTTTGTTGTGGGTGCCATACTGGATTTGATCAGCGGCTCCACGCTTGGCGTACGCGCTCTATCATTAAGTATTGTGGCTTACCTGGTGGCGCTGAAATACCAGCTTTTCCGTAACCTCGCCCTTTGGCAGCAGGCGCTGGTCGTCATGCTGCTCTCGTTAGTCACCGACATCATTGTTTTCTGGTCAGAATTTTTAGTGATCAACGTCTCTTTCAGACCGGAAGTGTTCTGGAGTAGTGTAGTTAACGGTATCCTGTGGCCCTGGATTTTCCTGTTAATGCGCAAAGTTCGCCAGCAATTCGCTGTGCAATAAAAGGTAAACATGACTACGTTGTATCTGGCATCCGGTTCGCCTCGCCGTCAGGAGCTTCTGACCCTGATGGGTGTCTCTTTCGAACGCCTGGTTCCAGGCATTGAAGAACAGCGGCAGCCGCACGAAAGCGCGGAGCAGTACGTCCGTCGCCTGGCGCGTGAAAAAGCGCAGGCTGGCGTGGCGTTGGCCGTCAAGGATTTGCCGGTACTGGGTGCAGATACGGTAGTTATCTTTAACGGCGAAGTGCTCGAAAAACCGCGGGATACTGAGCATGCCGCTCAGATGCTGCGCCTGCTTTCAGGAAACCAGCATCAGGTGATGACGGCGGTGGCTATCGCCGACGCGAATCAGGTGCTGGAAGCGTTAGTGATAACCGAAGTGACGTTTCGCAGCTTATCCGAACAGGATATTGCCGGCTATATTGCCAGCGGTGAGCCTATGGACAAAGCCGGTGCCTATGGCATTCAAGGGCTTGGTGGCTGTTTCGTTAAAAGGATTAATGGCAGTTATCATGCAGTGGTGGGATTACCGCTGGTGGAAACTGGTGAGTTGCTGAGCAATTTTCACGCGCTGCGTGACGGACGAGGAAAAGATGACGGCTGAATTATTAGTCAACGTTACCCCATCAGAGACGCGGGTAGCCTATATTGACGGTGGCATACTGCAAGAGATTCATATCGAGCGCGAAGCGCGCCGCGGAATAGTAGGGAATATCTACAAAGGTCGCGTTAGCCGGGTGCTGCCTGGAATGCAGGCGGCATTTGTAGATATTGGCCTGGACAAGGCGGCTTTCCTTCATGCTTCTGACATTATGCCGCACACCGAGTGCGTAGCCGGTGAGGAGCAAAAGAACTTTAGCGTGCGCGATATCGCCGAACTGGTTCGCCAGGGGCAAGATTTAATGGTGCAGGTGGTGAAAGATCCGCTGGGCACCAAAGGCGCACGCCTGACCACCGACATTACGCTTCCTTCCCGCTATCTTGTCTTTATGCCGGGCGCATCGCACGTTGGCGTTTCCCAGCGCATTGAAAGCGAAGCCGAACGTGACCGCCTGAAGCGCATCGTGAATGAATATTGCGATGAGCATGGGGGCTTTATTATTCGTACGGCCGCGGAAGGCGTCTGCGAAGAAGATTTAGCCTCTGATGCGGCTTACCTGAAGCGAGTCTGGACCAAGGTCAGCGAGCGCAAAAAGCGTAATCAAACCCGCTATCAAATGTACGGCGAGCTGGCCCTGGCGCAGCGAGTACTGCGTGACTTTGCCGATGCGGCATTGGATCGTATCCGCGTTGATTCCCGCCTGACTTATGAAATGCTGCTGGAATTTACCGCCGAGTACATGCCGGAGATGACCGGTAAAATCGAGCATTACAGCGGCCGGCAGCCCATTTTCGACCTCTATGACGTTGAGAACGAAATCCAGCGTGCCCTTGAGCGCAAGGTGGAGCTGAAGTCCGGCGGTTATCTGGTCATCGATCAGACCGAAGCGATGACCACGGTAGACATCAATACCGGCGCGTTCGTTGGCCACCGCAATCTCGACGACACGATTTTCAATACCAATATCGAAGCCACTCAGGCCATCGCGCGCCAGCTTCGGTTACGTAATCTGGGCGGCATTATCATCATCGATTTTATCGACATGAGTAATGAAGATCACCGCCGTCGCGTGCTGCATTCTCTCGAGCAGGCGTTGAGTAAAGATCGCGTGAAAACCAGCATTAACGGCTTCTCCCAGCTTGGCCTGGTCGAGATGACCCGTAAGCGCACGCGCGAAAGCGTAGAGCATGTGCTCTGCAACGAATGTCCGACCTGCCACGGCCGCGGCACGGTAAAGACGGTCGAAACGGTCTGCTATGAAATTATGCGTGAAATCGTTCGCGTGCATCATGCCTACGATTCTGACCGTTTCCTGGTCTATGCTTCTCCTGCGGTAGGTGAAGCGTTGAAAAGCGAAGAGTCTCACGCGCTGGCCGAAGTAGAAATCTTTGTAGGTAAACAGGTCAAAGTCCAGATTGAGCCGCTCTACAATCAGGAGCAGTTCGACGTCGTTATGATGTAAATGTGCGGATGCGCATTTTGCCCGTAAGGCTGACAAGGAGAGAAAGGTGAGGCGACTGCCCGGCATTCTGCTGCTCACAGGCGTAACGCTGGTTGTTATCGTCGCGCTGCTGGTGAGTGGCCTGCGGCTCGTTTTGCCGCACCTGGATGCCTGGCGGCCTGCGCTGCTGGACAAGATTGAGGCGGCTACCGGCGTGCCGGTTGAGGTCAGCAATTTACGGGCAAGCTGGGAGAATTTCGGCCCTACGCTTGACGTGCGTGATGTTAAAGCCGGGCTCAAAGACGGCGGTACGTTGAGCATCAAACGCGTGACTCTGGCGCTGGATGTCTGGCAGAGCCTGCTTAACTTCCGCTGGCAGTTTCGCGATCTGACCTTCTACCAGCTGCAAATGCGCACCAATACGCCGCTCAGCCAGAACGGCGGTGATAGTACGCTGGAAGCGGATAAAATCAGCGATCTCTTCCTGCGTCAGTTCGATCACTTCGATCTCCGCGACAGCTCCCTTAGCTTTTTGACGCTCTCCGGCCAGCGTGCCGAACTCTCGATTCCTCAGCTAACCTGGCTCAACGGTAAAAACCGGCATCGGGCGGAAGGTCAGGTGAGCTTATCCAGCTTCAACGGCCAGCACGGCGTAGCCAACGTCCGCATGGATCTGCGGGATGAAAACGGCATTCTGAACAACGGCAAGGTCTGGCTGCAGGCTGACGACGTGGACGTGAAGCCCTGGCTGGGCCGCTGGATGGAAGACAATGTTGACCTGAAAAGCGCCCGTTTTAGCCTCGAAGCCTGGATGGACGTGAAGGAAGGCGATATCAGCGGCGGCAGCGTCTGGCTGAAAAAAGGCGGGGCAAGCTGGCCGGGAACCGACAGCGTGACGCATACGCTTTCGGTCGATAATCTTACCGCGCAGGTCAGCCGCGAGAAATCCAGCTGGCAGCTTTCTATTCCTTCCACCAACATTACTCTGGATGACCAGACCTGGCCAAAAGGCTCGCTCTCCGTGGCCTGGATAGCGCCGCAGGACGTGGGGGGTAAACAAAGCCAGCGCAGCGACGAACTCCGGGTGCGTGCCAGCAATATGGAACTGGCTCGCTTCAACGGCCTGTTGCCGATCGCCGCTAAAATCTCGCCTCAGTTTGGTGACATCTGGACTTCGCTTCAGCCCCAGGGCCACATCGACGTGCTGGCGCTGGATATTCCGCTCCAGCAAACCGAGCAGACCCGCATGCAGGCGCGATGGAATGACGTGAGCTGGAAGCAATGGAAGCTGTTGCCTGGGGCGGAACATTTCTCTGGCTCGGTGACCGGCAGCGTCGCAAACGGGCAGCTTAACGGCGTAATGACCGACGCTAAAATGCCGTACGAAACCGTCTTCCGTGCGCCGCTTGAAATTGAAAAAGGGGCAGCCACACTCGCCTGGCAGAAAAACGCCGAGGGCTTTCAGTTAGACGGCAAGAACATTGACGTTAGGGCTCGCTCCGTTTGGGCTCGCGGCGATTTCCGCTACTTCCAGCCAGCCAGCGGCGATCCGTGGCTGGGAATTTTAGCCGGGATCAGCACCGATAACGGCGCGGACGCCTGGCGTTATTTCCCGGAAAACCTGATGGGTAAAGAGCTGACGGATTACCTCAGCTCGGCGATTCAGGGCGGCCAGGCGGACAACGCCACGCTGGTCTACGGCGGCAACCCACATCTGTTCCCCTACGAGCATAACGAAGGCCAGTTTGAGGTTTACGTTCCGCTCCGCAACGCCAAATTTGCCTTCCAGCCGGACTGGCCGGCGCTGGAAAATCTCGATATCACGCTCGACTTCATCAATAACGGGCTGTGGATGAACAGCAACGAGGTCAAGCTGGGTGGCGTAACGGCCACTAACCTGACGGCGAACATTCCTGATTACGCCAAAGAAAAGCTGCTGATTGATGCCGACATCAACGGGCCTGGCAGCGCGGTAGGCCCTTATTTCAAAGAGACGCCGTTGGAGGATTCACTTGCCGCCGCGCTCGATGAACTCCAGATTGGCGGCGATGTGAATGCTCGCTTACATCTCGATATCCCGCTGACCGGCGAAATGACGACGGCGAAAGGCGACGTTCGACTGAACAACAACACGCTGCTTATCAAACCGCTGGACAGTACGCTGCATAATCTGAGCGGTAAATTCAGCTTTACCAACGGTGACCTGCAGAGTGAGGCGATGAGCGCCAGCTGGTTTAATCAGCCGGTAAGCCTGAACTTCAACACCAAAACCGGTGATAAAGACTACCAGATTGGCGTTAACCTGAGCGGCGACTGGCAGCCCAATAAAACCGGCGTTCTGCCGAAGCAGGTCAACGACGCGGTTAGCGGCAACGTGATGTGGAAAGGCGATGTGGGAATTACGCTGCCTTATCACGGCAGCGCCAGCTACAAGGTCAATCTGGCGGGTGATCTGAAGAATGTGAGCAGTCACTTACCTGCTCCTGTCGATAAAAAAGCCGGGACAGCTCTGCCGCTGAGTATTGCCGTTAAGGGTGACCTGAAGAGCTTTAATCTCACCGGTAATGCGGGCGCGCTAAATCACTTCTCCAGCCGCTGGCTGCTGAATAAAAAACTGACCCTGGACCGGGCCATTTGGGCTACCGACAGTAAAACCGTGCCTCCGCTTCCGGAGCAGCCGGGCGTTGAGCTGGATCTGCCCGCGATGGATGGCGCCCAGTGGCTGGCGCTCTTCAGCGAAGGGGCTGCAGACAGCGTAGGCGGTTCGGCGGCATTCCCGTCGGCCGTTACTCTGCGCACGCCAGCCTTAACCCTGGGGGGCCAGCAGTGGCATAACCTGAGCCTGGTTTCTCGTCCGGTGCTGAACGGCACTCAGGTGGAGGCTCAGGGGCGTGAAATTAATGCCTCACTGAGCATGAAAAACAACGCGCCGTGGCTCGCCACCATCAAATACCTTTACTTCAACCCGAACTGGAGCGTAATCCCTGGTGGTGCTAACGGCACGGCCCCGCTTCAGGTGCCGGAAAACGGCGATGCAATTAGCTTCCGGGGCTGGCCAGACATGCAGCTGCGCTGCGCTGAGTGCTGGCTGTGGGGGCAAAAATATGGCCGCATCGAAGGGGATGTGAAGATCAACGGCGATACGCTGCAGCTGGCTAACGGGCTGGTGGATACCGGGTTTGCCCGCCTGACCGCCGACGGCGAGTGGGTGAATAAGCCGGGCACCGAGCGCACCTCGCTTAAGGGCAAGCTTAAGGGTGACAAGCTGGACGCTGCGGCCAACTTCTTTGGCGTGAAAACGCCGCTGCAGGGCTCTTCTTTCGACGTTGATTACGACCTGCACTGGCGAGCGGTGCCGTGGAAACCTGATGAGGCTTCGCTTAACGGCATTCTGCATACCAGGCTGGGTAAAGGAGAGATCACCGACGTCAGCACCGGCCATGCGGGCCAGCTCCTGCGCCTGGTCAGTTTTGACGCCCTGCTTCGCAAGCTGCGCTTCGACTTTAGCGACACCTTTGGCAGCGGCTTCTATTACGACTCGATTCGCAGCACGGCCTGGATAAAAGACGGCGTATTGCATACTGACGATACGCTGGTGGATGGGTTAGAGGCGGATATCGCCATGAAAGGCTCGGTGGATTTAGTCCGCCGCGAGCTGAATATGGAGGCGGTAGTTGCGCCTGAAATCTCCGCCACCGTCGGGGTTGCCGCCGCCTTTGCCGTTAACCCTATAGTCGGTGCCGCCGTGTTTGCGGCCAGTAAAGTGCTTGGCCCGCTGTGGAGCAAAATTTCCGTCCTGCGCTACAGCATCACCGGCCCGGTCGACAAACCGCAAATTAATGAAGTGCTGCGCCAGCCACGTACCAGTGAAGCTCACTGATTTGACGTTAGCGGTTAATTGCCGCAAGCTCCATTAATAAACCATTCCTCGCCCAATGGGCGATAAGCAATAAGAGTAGCGAAACGATGAGTCTTAACCTGGTAAGTGAGCAGTTGCTGTCTGCGAATGGCCTAACCCATCAAGATCTGTTTTCCATCCTCGGCCAGCTGTCCGAGCGCCGCCTCGACTACGGCGATCTCTATTTCCAGTCCAGCTATCATGAATCCTGGGTGCTGGAAGACCGCATCATTAAAGACGGTTCATGGAATATCGATCAGGGCGTTGGCGTTCGTGCGGTTAGCGGCGAGAAAACCGGGTTTGCCTACGCGGATCAAATTACTTTGCTGGCGCTGGAGCAGAGCGCTCATGCGGCTCGCAGCATCGTACGCGAGCAGGGCGATGGGCGTGCCCGCACGCTGGGTAACGTGCCGCACAGCGCGCTTTATACCAGCGCCGATCCGCTGCTCAGCATGACGCGTGAAGAGAAGCTCGACATCCTGAGACGCGTGGACAGCGTCGCACGCGCGGCAGACGCTCGCGTGCAGGAAGTGAGCGCCAGCCTGACGGGCGTTTATGAGCTGATTCTGGTGGCGGCTACGGACGGAACGCTGGCGGCGGATGTTCGCCCGCTCGTGCGCCTGTCTGTTAGCGTTCAGGTTGAAGAAGACGGCAAGCGCGAGCGCGGCGCAAGCGGCGGCGGCGGTCGTTTTGGCTATGAATATTTCCTGGAAAGCGTGAACGGTGAAGTTCGCGCTGATGCCTGGGCTAAAGAAGCTGTACGCATGGCAATGGTTAACCTGTCGGCCGTGGCGGCTCCTGCCGGCATGCTGCCGGTGGTGCTGGGCGCAGGCTGGCCTGGCGTCCTGCTGCACGAAGCGGTCGGTCACGGCCTGGAAGGCGACTTTAACCGCCGTGGCACCTCGGTCTTCAGCGGCCAGATGGGCCAACTGGTGGCTTCAGAACTGTGTACCGTGGTGGATGACGGCACGATGGCTAATCGCCGTGGTTCCGTTTCCATTGATGACGAAGGCGTGCCGGGGCAGTACAACGTGCTGATCGAAAACGGCATTCTTAAAGGTTACATGCAGGACAAGCTGAACGCTCGGCTGATGGGCGTAGCGCCGACAGGCAACGGTCGCCGCGAGTCTTACGCACATCTGCCTATGCCGCGTATGACCAATACCTACATGCTGGCGGGTAAATCTACCCCGCAGGAGATTATCGAGTCCGTGGACTACGGTATTTTTGCGCCAAACTTCGGCGGCGGCCAGGTCGATATCACCTCCGGCAAGTTTGTGTTCTCCACCTCCGAAGCCTACCTGATTGAAAAAGGGAAGGTCACGAAGGCGGTGAAAGGCGCCACGCTGATTGGCTCCGGCATTGAAACCATGCAGCAGATCTCGATGGTCGGTAACGATCTGGCGCTGGATAACGGCGTCGGCGTCTGCGGTAAAGAAGGGCAAAGCCTGCCGGTTGGCGTCGGCCAGCCAACCCTGAAGGTCGATAACCTGACCGTGGGCGGTACCGCTTAAGTTCATCTGGCAGCCGGGCTAGCCCCGGCTGTTTTCATTTCTCGCCCGCACGCCCTGAAAAAGCTGCGTCACCCGCACGAAATAATCCGTCAGATAGTTAATGCAGACCTCCACCTTCAGCGGCAGTTTGTCCTTCTCGGTATACAGTGCGTAAACCGGGCGTGGATCGGACTGATAGCGAGGGAACAGGATCTCCAACTCTCCGCTGTTGATCTCGTCGATCACCCACATCAGCGGCGCAAACCCGACTCCGGCACCGGCCTTAAGCCAGCGGCTTAACGTCATCGGATCGTTGGTGACAAAGCGACCATGCGGGATAACCTTGGTGGAAATCCCTTCCGGCGCGATAAGCTCAAACTCATTGTGCGGACGTACGCTGTATTCGAGCCAGGAATGGTTCGCCAGATCGGCGGGCTTTTCCGGCGTACCGTGAAGCTGCAGATAGTTTTTCGAGGCGCAGACCACCATCGGCATCGAACCCAGTTTGCGTGAAAACAGGCTGGAATCCTGCAGAGCACCTACGCGAATCACCAGGTCCAGGCCGTCGGCAATCAGGTCGGGAAAGGGAATACCCGTCACCAGATTTACGGTCAGGCCCGGGTACTCTCTCAGCATTTCGGTCGTCATGTCGGCGAGGACATTCTGTGCCATAGTTGAAGAGCTACCGATGCGCAGCGTGCCAATTGGCGTGTTGTTAAAGGCGTAGAGCTGCTCGTGGACTTCCTGCGCCTCGTGCAGCATTTTGCGGCAGCCCTGATAATAGATTTTGCCCGCTTCGGTCAGGCCGATGCTTCGGGTGCTGCGGTTGAGCAGTTTCACCTGCAGCTCATCTTCCAGTTTGGACACGATCTGGCTGATGGAAGAGACGCTCATTTGTAGCTGCCTTGCGGCGGCGGTGTAGGAGCCAAGTTCAACCACTTTGGCAAACACCGACATGCGTTTAAGTCGTTCCATTGTTCACTCTGAGTGAAAAGTGATTTAGATCACATATTATAGATAACAGGGTAACAGTTACGTTAATATATTATTATTAACATAACTCATACCGCACGCTCGCCCGCCTTTTCTGGCCTTTCCGTCGCGGTTTGTCGTCGAGTTATGTATCGCCTGCATTATCTTATCAAGGTCAAAATGAGTCTATTTCCGGTAATCGTAATATTCGGTCTTTCGTTTCCGCCGATATTCTTCGAGTTAATTCTGTCGCTCGCCGCGTTCTGGCTGGCGCGTCGGCTGCTGACCCCAACCGGCATCTATGATTTTGTCTGGCACCCTGCATTATTCAATACAGCGCTCTATTGCTGCCTTTTTTATCTGATTTCGCGTTTGTTCGTTTGAGGTTGATGTGAAAATACTAACAAGAAACATAACCCGTACCGCTATCACGCTTCTGCTGGTGCTGCTGGCCTTCATCGCTATTTTCCGGGCGTGGGTGTTTTATACCGAATCCCCGTGGACGCGTGACGCGCGTTTCACCGCTGACGTCGTCGCAATCGCGCCGGACGTGTCCGGACTTATCACTACCGTTGACGTTCATGACAACCAATTGGTGAAAAAAGACCAGGTGCTGTTTACCATCGACCAGCCTCGCTATCAAAAAGCGCTCGAACAGGCCGAAGCCGATGTGGCCTATTATCAGGCGCTGGCATCAGAGAAACGCCGTGAAGCCGGCAGGCGTAATACGCTTGGTATTCAGGCGATGTCGCGCGAAGAGATTGACCAGTCGAACAACCTGCTGCAAACCGTGTTGCACCAGCTGGATAAAGCGCAGGCGACGCGTGACCTGGCCAAACTCGATCTGCAGCGCACGGTTATTCGTGCCCCGGCTGACGGCTGGGTGACTAACCTTAACGTGCATACCGGCGAGTTTATTAATCGTGGCGCGACGTCCGTGGCGCTGGTGAAACAGAATTCATTCTACATCCTTGCCTACATGGAAGAGACCAAGCTTGAGGGGATTCGCCCGGGCTATCGCGTGCAGATTACTCCGCTTGGCAGCAACCGCGTGCTGCGCGGCAGCGTTGACAGCATTTCTGCCGGGGTGACTAACGCCAGCAGTACCAGCGATGCAAAAGGCATGGCGACGGTTGATTCTAACCTCGAGTGGGTTCGTCTTGCTCAGCGCGTGCCGGTCAGGATTCGCCTCGATGAACAGATGGGGAATTTGTATCCTGCCGGGACTACCGCGACCGTTGTAGTCACCGGTGAAAAAGACCGTAAAGCGGAAAATGACTCGGCGTTTATCAAGCTGATGCATCGCCTGCGCGAGTTCGGTTAAGCAGGCCGCTATGTATAACATTTCCAGGCTTCACCTCCGCTTTGCGATAAAGCTCGCCTTTGCCATCGTGCTGGCGGTGTTTGTCGGCTTCCATTTTGAGCTGGAAACGCCGCGTTGGGCGGTGCTGACCGCCGCCATTGTTGCAGCCGGGCCCGCCTTTGCCGCCGGCGGGGAGCCCTATTCCGGGGCGATACGCTACCGCGGGATGCTGCGTATTATCGGGACGTTTATCGGCTGTGCTGCCGCGCTGGTTATCATCATTACCCTGATTCGTGCGCCGGTCGTTATGCTGCTGGTGTGCTGTATCTGGGCCGGATTCTGCACCTGGATCTCTTCGCTTGTTCGCGTCGAAAACTCTTACGCCTGGGGGCTCGCTGGCTACACCGCGCTGATTATCGTGGTCACTATCCAGGTTGCTCCGCTGACTACGCCGCAGTTTGCCGTTGAGCGCTGCAGCGAAATCGTCATCGGGATTGTCTGTGCCATCGTCGCTGACCTGCTGTTCTCGCCGCGCTCGATCAAGCAGGAGATAGACCGGGAGCTGGACAACCTGCTGGTGGATCAGTACCGCCTGATGCAGCTTTGTATTGCCCACGGAGAGAAAGAAGAGGTCGATAAAGCCTGGAGCGGGCTGGTGCGTAAGGTGACCGCGCTCAACGGAATGCGCGCCAACCTGAATATGGAGTCTGCCCGCTGGTCGAAGGCCAATCGCCGCCTGAAAGCGATTAATACGCTTTCGCTGACGATGATCACTCAGGCCTGTGAAACGTTCCTCATTCAGAACACCCGACCGGAATACGTCACGCCGGAATTTCGACAGCTTTTCGCCGCCGAAGTGGAAACCGCCGACGACGTTTATAAGCGCATGAAGGTGTTGCGCAGGGCGATTTCCGTGATGGGCGAAAAGGCCACGCCGGTTACCATTGGCTCCTGGGTTTCGGCCTCTACCCGTTTTCTGCTGCTGAAGCGAGGCTTTATCAGTAATACCCGGGTCAGCGCGATTGAAGAGGAAGTGCTGAACGGCGAGGCTGTGGTGAAGGTAGAATCCGCCGAAGGCCACCACGCGATGATTAACTTCTGGCGTACGACGATTTCGTGCGTGCTCGGAAGTCTGTTCTGGCTGTGGACCGGCTGGACGTCCGGCAGCGGTGCCATGGTGATGATTGCGGTGGTTACCGCGCTGGCGATGCGCCTGCCTAACCCGCGGATGGTTTCGCTCGACTTCCTTTACGGCATGCTGGTGGCGCTGCCGCTGGGGGCGTTTTACTTCCTGGTTATTCTGCCGTCGACTCAGCAAAGTATGCTGTTGCTGTGCGTCAGCCTTGCCCTGCTCGGCTTCTTCATGGGGATTGAGGTACAAAAACGGCGATTGGGTTCAATGGGGGCGTTGGCCGGGACGATCAACATCATCGTGCTGGATAACCCGATGACTTTCCATTTCAGCACATTCCTGGACAGCGCGCTGGGGCAGATCGTCGGCTGCTTCCTGGCGATGATGGTGATCCTGCTGATCCGCGATAATTCCAAAGAGCGAACCGGCCGTACGCTGCTGAATCAGTTTGTCTCTGCTGCCGTTTCGGCGCTGACGACCAATAACGCTCGCCGCAAAGAGAACCATCTGCCCGCGCTGTATCAGCAGCTGTTTTTACTGCTGAATATGTTCCCCGGCGACATCGATCGTTATCGCCTGGCGCTGACCCTGATAATCGCTCATCAGCGCCTGCGGGATGCGCCTATCCCGGTGAATGACGATCTTTCTGCCTTCCACCGACAGCTGCGTAAAACGGCTGATAAAGTTATTTCTGCTAACAGCGATGATAAGCGAGAGCTCTATTACCAAAGGCTTTTAGGCGAGCTTGAAATCTATCAAGAGAAGCTTCGTCTGTGGGAAGCTCCGCTGCAGGTCACCGAGCCGGTGAAGCGGCTGGCGGACATTTTGCACCGCTATCGGCACACGCTAATTAACGCCTGAGCCCAACCCTTGCACTGAGAGCCGACGCCTGCGTCGGCTTTTTTCTATCTATACTTAACTGCGGTTACTGGGATGAACACTTAACAACAGGAGAAATTATGACGAATGAACCCCTCCAGCAAAGTGAGCTCTTCAAAACCGGATATCTGGTAGACGGCAAGTGGCACACGCTCGGTGAAACCTTTGATGTGCTGAATCCTGCGACGGGAGAAGTGGTGGCTAAAGTGGCGAAGGCAGGCAAGCACGAAGCCGAAGCCGCGATTGCTGCCGCCAGTAAAGCGTTCCCCGCCTGGCGGGAGAAAACCGCCAAACAGCGCTCTGAAATCCTCTATCGCTGGTTTGAACTCATTCTGAAAAACAAAAGCTGGCTCGCCAGGCTGATGACTCTTGAGCAGGGAAAGCCGCTCAAAGAGGCCGAAGGTGAAGTCGACTATGCGGCAAGCTTCATTCAATGGTTTGCTGAACAGGCCAAACGTGCGAACGGTGAAGTTATTCCTCCGGCCAGGCCTGGCTCTCGCATCCTGGCCACGCGCGAACCTGTCGGCGTTGTGGCGGCGATCACGCCGTGGAATTTCCCCATGGCTATGCTGACCCGCAAGCTCGGACCCGCTCTGGCCGCGGGCTGTACCGGAGTGATAAAACCTGCCAATAACACGCCTCTTTCCGCCTTTGCGCTGCTGGAGCTGGCAACGCAGGCAGGCGTGCCGAAAGGTGTACTTAACGCGGTGGCAGGGAACACGCAGGAAATCAGCGATGCCATTATGGCCAGCCAGCAGGTGCGCAAAATCTCCTTTACAGGTTCAACGGCGGTGGGCAAAACGCTGATGCGTAACGCTGCGGAAACAATGAAGAAAGTGTCGATGGAGCTGGGGGGCAATGCGCCTTATATCGTGTTTGATGATGCCGATATCGACGCTGCGGTGAAGGGAGCCATTGCCAACAAGTTCCGCAATGCGGGCCAGGTCTGCGTCAGCGTTAACCGCTTCTTTATCCAGCAGGGCGTGTACGACAGCTTTGTGAATAAGCTTGCGGAAGAGGTCAAAAAACTGAAGGTGGGCAATGGCCTGGAAGACGGCGTTGTCGTGGGGCCGCTGATTGAGTCGTCCGCGGTAGATAAGGTGCGTGAACACGTGGAGGACGCGCTGGCAAAAGGCGGTAAGGCGCTTGTCGGTGGTAAACCTCACCAGCTCGGCGGCAACTTTTGGCAGCCTACGGTCATCATCGACGCTAATGACGAGATGAAGCTGGCTAAGGAAGAGACATTTGGCCCGCTGGCGGCCTGCTTTAGCTTTAAAACGGAAGAGGAAGTTATCGAGCGGGCGAACAATACGCCATTTGGGCTTGCGGCTTATTTCTACACCCAGAACTTACAGCGCGTATTCCGCGTCTCACAGGCGCTGGAAAGTGGCATGGTTGGGATAAATGAATGCGCTGTCTCAACGGAGCTTGGGCCATTCGGCGGGGTGAAAGAGTCCGGGTTAGGGCGTGAAGGTTCCGTGCTGGGGCTGGAAGAGTTCCTGGAAGTGAAAACGTTACACATTGGCGGGCTTTAGCCCCACCGCTTGCTTTAAAGGGTCAGGACGGCAGCGATGAAAAAATTTACTTTTGATTTTAGCCACATCGACGACAACCCTGCTTTCTATCGCCAGTTTGCGGAGCAGCTCGCTTTGCGTAAGGAGCAGGTCCATGACCTGGATAGCCTGTGGGAAGTGGTCACGGCGTCAATGCTGCCGCTTCCCGTCGAGATCGAGTTTGCGCATTTACCGGAGAGCAAACGGCGCAGATTCGGCGCACTCATCCTGCTGTTTGACGAGGCTGAAGAGGAGCTGGAGGGCCAGCTTCGCTTTAATATCCACGGCTAATGCGTAAGGCGCAGGCATAAAAAAGCCCCCAGCGATCGGGGGCAAGGTCGTAGGACAAGTACGACGAGGGTTTATTTGTACAGCTCTGCTGTTGCGTGCCAGGTATCGCCGGAACGAGCTTCGGTAATACGGTAAGCAGAGGCACCTTGTTCAGTGGCTTTCTGGGACAATTCTTGACGCATATCCATTGGCGCGCTGCCAACCTGGCTGACTGAAATAGAGCCCATGGACTGCATACCCTGAGCTTGTTCATTGTTGACCTGGTGAGCTGCGGCGTTAGCGCCTAAAGAGATAACGGACAACAGGCTCAGTGCGGCGATAGTTAATTTGGTTTTCATAGTCTTTACTCCTGAAGGTTTAACGTGGCGGCCGGAAGGGCTTACTGGCATTTATTCTACTTAGGGCCGCCGAGGCATAACGTTTCTAACGACATCTATTCAACTGGCTTATGGCTAAGAACGATTATTTGTACAGTTCAGCCGTTGCATGCCAGTGTCCGCCGGTGCGAGCTTCGATAACGCGGTAAGCAGTAGCGCCGTTTTGTTCAGCTTTCTGGTTCAGCATTTCGTGCATATCCATTGGAGAACTGCCGATGTCATCGACCGAAACGGTCCCCAGTGACTGGCGGTCTTGCGCCTGCTGAGCGTTGATAGAGTCAGCGGCGAAAACGCCGAATGACAGGGCGGAGAGCAGGCTGGCGGTAACTAAAGTTGCTTTCATGTTCATGATTTCTTTCCTCGTCGTATTCTTTTGGTTGGGCCATCGTTCTGTGACCCTCATCACGAAATTAAGTATACACTAGTTACGGAAAAAATTAATACCCTGCTAATTGTTGCCTATGCAACTTTAAATTAATGGGACGATTTTTTATTACTATGAGTTATAAAAAAGACGTTTTTATCACGCCGTTTTTGTTAAATATAAGTAAAATCATATATATGGGTGAATTTAACTATTTGTGCGGTAGCACACAGAACAATGCCCTATAGAATGTTATTGAAGCCATTCCATACGCTGGATTGAGGTTTGTTAGCGGAAGATTACCGAATTTGGGGGAGCGCACCCGCCATAAGGTATGACGGGTGAGAGAAGATGAGGAATTAAAGCTCTTGTTCGAACAGTACCAGAATGGCTTCGTAAAGCTCTTTAACGGTGAAGTCGCTGGCAGGAGTGGTGAAGATAGTGTCGTCCCCGGCGATGGTGCCAAGAATACCTTCTGCTTTACCCAGAGAGTCCAGCAGGCGAGCGATGAGCTGAGCCGCGCCTGGACTTGTGTGAATGACCACGACCGCATCATTGTAGTCGATGTCCAGTACCAGGTTTTTTAGCGGGCTGGAGGTGGTTGGCACGCCCAGCTCGGCCGGAAGGCAGTAGACCATTTCCATTTTTGCATTACGGGTTCTTACCGCGCCGAATTTGGTCAGCATGCGGGAAACCTTGGACTGGTTGATGTTTTCAAAGCCTTCGTTTTGTAACGCCTGGACTATCTCACCCTGTGAGCTGAATTTCTCTTCTTTAAGTAATGCTTTGAAAGCCTTTACTAATTCTTCTTGTTTTGAGGAGTTACGCATAAATAACCTATCCTGGGTAAAAGAGATAACATTATTATGCATTTAAATGAATTATTATGCAAATTGTTCATCTTCCTTCAAGGCCCGGATTTACGGTTGCCTGAAAAGGGTGGGAGAAGCATCTGGCGGAAAACAGCCTGAAATAATGTTATGAAAGCGGGCGATTTTATCAAATTTCGTTATCGGCGAACATGCTTGCGTCACGACTCGCAAATAAGCCTCAAAGTAAACTAAATGTTATCAAAATGATGTTGTTTTGGTGTGCGCAGAGGGGTAATGTAACCGCCGTTGATGTAACCACATCAGGTCGTGACCGGGCGCTATGGCGTCGTTCCTCCCGGCGAGTAAATGCAGCAACGCGGTCGAGTATTGCTTTATCTCGCAATCTGGCGGCGGGAAGATTGTAATTATCTCCTCTCTGGATTATGGTCGCCACCGCATGGAGTTACGGCACGATTTTGCTAACCATAATAAGGAGTTTAGGATGAAAGTTGCAGTCCTCGGCGCAGCTGGCGGTATCGGCCAGGCGCTTGCCCTTCTACTTAAGACCCAACTGCCTTCAGGCTCAGAACTCTCTCTGTATGACATTGCGCCAGTAACCCCAGGGGTTGCGGTGGATCTGAGTCATATCCCGACTGACGTGAAAATCAAAGGTTTCTCCGGCGAAGATGCAACCCCGGCGCTGGTTGGCGCAGACGTGGTGCTTATCTCCGCGGGCGTAGCGCGTAAACCAGGTATGGATCGCTCCGACCTGTTCAACGTGAATGCCGGCATCGTGAAGAACCTGATCGAGCAAGTTGCGAAAACCGCACCTAAAGCCTGCATCGGTATTATCACTAACCCGGTTAACACCACCGTTGCTATTGCAGCAGAAGTGCTGAAAAAAGCGGGTGTCTACGATAAGAACAAACTGTTCGGCGTCACGACGCTGGATATCATCCGCTCCAACACCTTTGTTGCCGAGCTGAAAGGCAAACAGCCTACGGATATCGAAGTGCCGGTTATTGGCGGCCACTCTGGCGTGACCATTCTGCCGCTGCTGTCCCAGATCCCTGGCGTGAGCTTCACCGAGCAGGAAGTTGCTGACCTGACTAAACGCATCCAGAATGCGGGTACCGAAGTGGTTGAAGCGAAAGCCGGCGGCGGGTCTGCAACGCTGTCTATGGGCCAGGCTGCGGCTCGTTTTGGCCTGTCTCTGGTTCGCGCTCTTAAGGGCGAAAGCAACGTTGTTGAATGCGCTTACGTTGAAGGTGACGGCGAGCACGCACGTTTCTTCTCTCAGCCGCTGCTGTTGGGTAAAAACGGTATCGTTGAGCGTAAAGCTATCGGCACCCTCAGCGCGTTTGAGAAAAACGCGATGGAAGGCATGCTGGATACCCTGAAGAAAGATATCCAACTGGGCGAAGAGTTCGTTAAGTAACTGCCCCTGGATAAAAAAAACCGGAACTCAGGTTCCGGTTTTTTTATGCCTGCCGTTTAGCCACCGGCGGGGTATTCCTGGACCGTGACCTGCAGCGTGAGCTTTTTATCTTCACGCATGACTTCTACCGGAATCACGGAGCCTGGACGAATTTCCGCCACCTGGTCCATCGTTTCCAGCGCGGAGACGGCAGGCTTGTGGTTTACCGAAATAATCACGTCATTCACCTGAATGCCCGCGAGTGCGGCCGGACCGTCCGGTGATACCGCATTGACGATAATCCCCTGCAGCTGATCGATGCCGGTTGATGGGCCGTGCAGCGGGGTAATTTCTCTGCCGCCAATACCGATGTAGCCACGAATCACCCGGCCATCGCGGATCAGCTTATCCATTATCTTGGTCGCTAACTGGGTCGGTATCGCAAAGCCAATCCCTTCCGGCGTCTCGCCGTCATTGCTCTTGTCAAACGACAGCGTGTTGATGCCCATCAGCTCGCCCAGAGAGTTCACCAGCGCCCCGCCAGAGTTACCGCGGTTAATGGAGGCATCGGTCTGTAAGAACGACTGGCGACCCGAAGGGCTCAGGCCAATGCGGCCGGTGGCGCTGATAATGCCCTGAGTCACCGTCTGCCCGAGGTTGTAGGGATTACCAATAGCCATCACGACATCGCCAATATGCGGCTGACGTTTGCCATTAATAGGAATAATCGGCAGGTTGGTGGCGTTGATTTTCAGCACCGCGAGGTCGGTCAGGCTATCGGAGCCAATGAGCAGTGCTTCAAATACCCGTCCATCCTGGAGAGCGACGATGATCTGCTCTGCATCATTAATGACGTGCTTGTTGGTGATGATGTAGCCCCGCCCATCCATGATAACGCCAGAGCCGAGTGTCTTGATTTGGAGCTGGTTCTGACCGTTATTGCCGACGCTGCGGTTGTACACGTTGACCACAGCCGGGGCAGCACGACGTACCGCCGGATTAAAGCTCATCGGCGTTTCGTCTGCGCTGTCATATTGCGCAGGCGCAAGCGGACCAATGGCTTTGCGTAATGACGGCATCGCGAGCAGCAGCAGCCCCGCAACAATCAGCCCAATGACCACCGAACGTAAGATCTTTAGAAACATGAGTTTGAGTTAATGAGTGAGAGATCGACCGCAGAATAGCATGAGTTGAACGGACATCGTACAGACGATGTCCGTTTCTCTGCTTCCGTTAACGCAACAGCAAATAGAGGCTCTGTTCGCCGCGAACAACATGCAGCGCAATGACCGCGGGTTTGGCTTCAAGCACTTTACGCATTTCGGCGATGGTATGGATACGCTCGCGGTTAATGCCGATAATTACATCGTCTTTATGCAGGCCAACCTGAGCGGCGGGCGTACCTTTATCCACGTTATCCAGATGAATGCCTTTGCCGCCGTCTTTCAGCTGCCCATCGCTAAGGGTGGCCCCTTGCAGCGCAGGCAGGATCATTTCAGCGCTGGCCGAAGAGGCGGTGCTCTTATCCAGCGTCACGCTAACTTCCAGCGGCTTGCCGTCTCGCAGCAGGCCCAGCTTAACAACGGTGCCAGGCTCAGTTGTGGCAATTTTAGCCCTCAGTTCGGCAAAACTGTTCAGCGGGTTACCGTTCAGGCTGGTGATGATATCCCCGGCTTTGACGCCAGCTTTTGCTGAACCTGACTGCGGGAGTACTTCACTGACAAACGCGCCGCGCTGGGTTGAAAGGTTAAAGGCTTTGGCGATGTCAGAGTTCATCTCCATGCCTTTAATGCCCAGTAGGCCGCGTTTGATTTCACCAAACTCCATCAGCTGTTTGGCGAGGGTTTGCGCCATATTGCTGGGGATGGCGAAACCAATCCCTACGCTGCCGCCGCTTGGGGCAAGAATAGCGGTGTTAATGCCAATCAGTTCACCGTTCAGGTTCAGCAGCGCGCCGCCGGAGTTTCCGCGGTTGATTGAGGCGTCGGTCTGAATAAAGTTCTCCAGGCCTTCGAGATTAAGCCCGCTGCGGCCCAGCGCAGAAACAATACCGGAGGTTGCTGTTTGGCCCAGGCCAAAGGGGTTTCCTACCGCAACGGCAAAGTCGCCCACTTTGAGCTTGTCAGAGTCGGCAACTTTGATTTCGGTCAGCCCTGAAGCATTCTGCAGCTGAATCAGAGCGATATCGCTCTGATCGTCTCCGCCGATAAGTTTGGCATCAAACTCACGCCCGTCGTTCAGCTGCACGCTAATTTTTTGGGCCTGGTTGATCACGTGGTTATTGGTCAGGACATAGCCTTTAGCGGCGTTAATGATGACGCCGGAACCTAAGCCTTCGAATTGCTGTGGCGTGTCGGAGGGCGCATCATCCCCGTAGAATTTCTTGAACTCTTCCGGCACCTTCTGGCCTGAGGCCGAAGCGGTACCTTCTACCCTTACGCTGACAACCGCCGGCAGCACTTTTTCCAGCATCGGCGCAAGGCTCGGCAACGCCGGCTGGCCTGGAACCTGGGAAGGCAGTGACGCGTTCGCCAGAGGGGATACGCCGAGCGTCAGACCGACGCTTAACGCTAATGCACTCCACAGCCGTGTTTGTTTCTTCATTGGATGCTGGCTCTCGTCACCTGGAAAAAGGAATACCCACTAACGCAATCGATGTTATTGAAATATCAATCGACTCACAATGGCGTAATAGGGAAGCAAAAGACAATTAAATGATAGCTGGGTCAGGGAAGGATGGGGGGCACATGAACCGTGCCCCGGAAAAAATCTGAAACAGGGATTAATCGCGTTTTGCACCGGCGCGCAGCAGACCAGAAGCACCGTCTGAATAGTCACGCGGCATCTGAACCGGAGCCTGATCGTTACCGGCTTCGGATTCGGCGAGACGGTTGCGGAACGGATTGGCTTCCGCCGTCATTTCCGGCAGCAGGCTGCTGGAGCTTTTTGCCATGTGCTGATAAAGCTGGCGATAATCGTGCGCCATGTTGTCCAGCAGCTCGGCGCTGCGGGCAAAGTGGCTGACTAACTCTTCGCGGTACTCTTCAAGCTCCGCTTTGTTCTTTTCCAGCTCATACTGCAGAGCTTGCTGCTGGCGCAGCTTACGGTTGCCGAAACGCATGGCTACGGCGCCGATAATAAGGCCCACCACTAACCCAATAAGCGCATATTCCCAAGTCATGAACTTCTCCCGTTATCTTGTGATTCCGTAGGGTAATGTAGCCACTATAACCGTTAACCGAAGAGAAGTGGAATCCTGACGCAGCATCGCTTAGGGTAGAACGGCCTTTTTTTCGACAACCTGCTCGAAAATGGCAGTGAACGGCTATCCGATTATAAAGGGAAGATAAAATACCATGCAAAATCTCTCTCCTGCATCGCGCTACCAGCAGGCCCTGGCAGAAGGCAGCTTCCAACCTGATGAAGTACAGCGCGAAGCGATTATGCGCCTGGACGCTATCTGGCATGCGTTGTCCGCTGCGCCAACGCCGGTGTCGTCAGGCGGTTTACTGAGTACATTTGGCAAGTTATTTGGTAAAAAAGAGGCCCAGGCTGAGCAGGAGCCCGCGCGTGGCCTGTATATGTGGGGAGGCGTGGGGCGTGGTAAAACCTGGCTGATGGATATGTTTTTTCAGAGCCTGCCGGGAGAACGTAAGCTTCGGCTGCACTTCCACCGTTTTATGCTTAGGGTTCATGAGGAGCTGGCGCAGCAGCAGGGACACACCGATCCGCTGGAAATTATTGCCGACGGTTTTAAAGCTGAGGCGGACGTGCTGTGCTTTGATGAGTTTTTTGTCTCCGACATCACCGATGCGATGCTGCTTGGCACATTAATGAAAGCGCTTTTTGCTCGCGGTATCACGCTGGTGGCAACGTCGAACATTCCGCCGGATGATTTGTATCGCAATGGGCTCCAGCGCGCACGTTTCTTACCGGCTATCGAAGCGATTAAACGCTATTGCGATGTGATGAACGTCGATGCCGGGATTGACTATCGTCTGAGGACATTGACCCAGGCGCATCTCTGGCTTTCGCCGCTTAACGATGAGTCTGCTCAGCAGATGGAGAAGCTTTATACGGCGCTTGCGGGCGCTAAACGTGAGGGCGGCCCGGTGCTGGAGATTAATCACCGTCCTCTGGCGACGCTCGGCATGGCTAATCAGACGCTGGCGGCCGACTTTACCACGCTGTGCGTGGACGCCCGCAGCCAGCATGATTACATCGCGCTTTCTCGTCAGTTTCATACCGTCATGCTGTTCAATGTACCGGTGATGACCCCGCTGATGGAAAGTGAGGCACGCCGCTTTATCGCTCTGGTGGACGAATTCTACGAGCGCCACGTGAAGCTGGTTGTGTCTGCAGAGACTGAGCTATTCAATATTTATCAAGGGGAAAGGCTGAAATTTGAGTTCCAGCGCTGCCTTTCCAGGCTGCAGGAAATGCAAAGTGAAGAGTATTTGCGCCGCGCTCATCTGCCCTAAAGATGAATATGTGATATCAACGACAAATTGTGGTCGATCTTTGAGGGCGACTTCTCTATAATCTTGCGACCCCACGTTACAACCAAAGTTTTTTTCCCAAAACTTTTGTCGTGCCGGCATAGGCTATTCGAAGGGGTAGGTTTGCTGGACAATGTCGCGTGAACCTCAACTGATTTTAAACGTTTGGGTGTTCACCAACGTGTAACTATATATTGGGTAAGCTTTTAATGAAAACTTTTACAGCTAAACCAGAAACTGTACAGCGCGACTGGTATGTTGTTGATGCTGAAGGTAAGACCTTAGGTCGTCTGGCTTCTGAACTGGCTCGCCGTCTGCGCGGTAAGCACAAAGCGGAATACACTCCGCACGTTGATACTGGTGATTACATCATCGTTCTGAACGCTGACAAAGTTGCTGTAACCGGCAACAAGCGTACTGACAAAGTGTACTACCATCACACCGGCCACATCGGTGGTATCAAACAAGCGACCTTTGAAGAGATGATTGCCCGCCGTCCTGAGCGTGTGATTGAAATCGCGGTTAAAGGCATGCTGCCAAAGGGCCCGCTGGGTCGTGCAATGTTCCGTAAACTGAAAGTTTACGCGGGCACCGAGCACAACCACGCGGCACAGCAACCGCAAGTTCTGGACATTTAATCGGGATTATAGGCAATGGCTGAAAATCAATACTACGGCACTGGTCGCCGCAAAAGTTCCGCAGCTCGCGTGTTTATCAAACCGGGCAACGGCAAAATCGTTATCAACCAACGTTCTCTGGAACAGTACTTCGGTCGTGAAACTGCCCGCATGGTAGTTCGTCAGCCGCTGGAACTGGTCGACATGGTTGAGAAACTGGATCTGTACATCACCGTTAAAGGTGGTGGTATCTCTGGTCAGGCTGGTGCGATCCGTCACGGTATCACCCGCGCTCTGATGGAGTATGATGAGTCCCTGCGTTCCGAGCTGCGTAAAGCTGGCTTCGTTACCCGTGATGCTCGTCAGGTTGAACGTAAGAAAGTCGGTCTGCGTAAAGCACGTCGTCGTCCTCAGTTCTCCAAACGTTAATTGTTCTCTGCTTACGCAGAAAGGCAATTGGCAAAAACCCGGTCTTCGTACCGGGTTTTTTTATGCCCGTAATTTATATTATTGCTTCTAACTTTTTGAAATGCTTTGCCTTTTAGGCAAATTCAATCTGTGACCACCACAAAACCGGTAAAATCTGGTAAACTATCAACCAATTTTCTGCCCAAATGTCGGCATCAGGTTGTTTTCGCCACGCTTTAAGGCGTAAGCGGTGCTCCGGCGAAGCATTGGGTAATAAACGGTCAGGTTAGTCGCCGCTTGCGGCTATTAGCAGTAATTTTCTGGATAAACTTGGAGGTTTTCATGGCTGTCGCTGCCAACAAACGTTCGGTGATGACGCTGTTTTCCGGTCCTACTGACATCTACAGCCATCAGGTGCGCATCGTACTGGCTGAGAAAGGTGTTAGCGTTGAAATTGAGCATGTGGAAACGGATAACCTGCCTCAGGATCTGATTGACCTCAACCCAAATCACAGCGTACCGACCCTGGTTGACCGCGAGCTGACGCTGTGGGAATCCCGCATCATCATGGAATACCTTGATGAGCGTTTCCCGCATCCACCTTTGATGCCGGTTTACCCGGTAGCACGTGGTGAAAGCCGTCTGTACATGCATCGCATTGAGAAAGACTGGTACACCCTGATGAACGTGGTGATGAAAGGCTCCGCGCAGGAAGCGGACGCGGCGCGTAAGCAGCTGCGTGAAGAGCTGTTGAGCATCGCACCGGTGTTCACCCAGAAGCCTTTCTTCCTGAGCGACGAGTTCAGCCTGGTAGACTGCTACCTGGCTCCGCTGCTGTGGCGTCTGCCGCAGATGGGCATTGAGCTGACAGGCGCAGGTTCTAAAGAGATGAAAGGGTATATGACCCGCGTCTTCGAACGTGATTCCTTCCTCGCCTCTTTGACCGAACCTGAGCGCGAAATGCGTCTGCAGACTCGAGGCTAAGTGATGGATATGTCGCAGCTGTCGCCGCGCCGTCCTTACCTGTTGCGCGCCTTCTATGAGTGGCTGCTGGATAACCAGCTCACTCCGCATCTGGTGGTAGATATTACGCTGCCGGATGTACAGGTGCCGATGGAGTATGCGCGAGACGGGCAAATTGTGCTGAACATCGCGCCGCGCGCCGTGGGCAACCTGGAGTTGGCCAATGACGAAGTGCGCTTTAACGCGCGTTTCGGCGGTGTACCGCGCCAGGTGAACGTCCCAATGGCTGCCGTTCTGGCTATCTATGCGCGTGAGAACGGTGCAGGCACGATGTTTGAGCCAGAAGCGGGCTATGATGAAGACGCTGAAAGCCACAACGACGATCGCTCTGATGCAGGCGAACCGGAAACGGTGATGCAGGTTATTGATGGCGATCGCCCGGATCACGGCGATGACGACAATAACCCGGATGACGATCCGCCGCCGCCGCCTCGCGGTGGTCGCCCCGCACTGCGCGTGGTGAAATAACAAAAAGCCAGTCGAAAGACTGGCTTTTTTTATGGTGCGATGGCGGCTAAATCTGGCGACCAAAGCCGCCAGGTTTTAACGCTTATACCTCGAGGAAGTTCAGGATCCCGTCGGCGGCTTTGCGCCCTTCAGCAATGGCCGTCACCACCAGATCGGAACCGCGAACGGCATCGCCACCGGCGAAGATTTTCGGGTTGCTGGTCTGGAAAGCGTTCTCACTGCCTTCAGGCGCGATGATGCGACCCTGGCTGTCCAACTCAACGCTATGCTGTTCCAGCCACGTCATGCTGTGAGGGCGGAAGCCAAACGCCATAACGACCGCATCGGCAGCCAGAACGTGTTCAGAGCCGGCTACGATTTCCGGACGACGGCGGCCTTGAGCATCTGGCGCGCTTAGTTCGGTACGCGCAACCTTCACGCCACAAACGCGGCCGTTAGCGTTAATTTCAACGCCCAGTGGCTGCAGGTTGAACTGGAACTCCACGCCTTCTTCACGCGCGTTTTTCACTTCGCGTTTGGAGCCCGGCATGTTCTCTTCGTCACGGCGGTAGGCACAAATTACGTGGCCTGCGCCCTGGCGGATGGAAGTGCGTACACAGTCCATGGCGGTATCACCGCCGCCCAGCACAACGACACGTTTGCCTTCCATGCTGATGTACGGCTCTTCAGCCGTTTCAGCAAAGCCCATAATCTGCTTAGTGTTAGCGATGAGGAACGGCAGGGCGTCATAAACGCCAGGCGCGTCTTCATTCTCTAAACCACCACGCATTGACTGATAGGTGCCGACGCCCAGGAACACTGAGTCATATTCGCTGAGCAGCTCGTCCATCTGTACGTCACGGCCAACTTCGGTATTGAGTTTGAATTCAATCCCCATCCCGCTGAAGATTTCGCGGCGTTTGGTCATCACCTCTTTTTCCAGCTTGAACGCCGGAATACCGAAGGTCAGCAGGCCGCCGATTTCTGGATGCCTGTCGTAAACCACCGCCTTCACGCCGTTACGCGCCAGCACGTCCGCACAGGCAAGCCCCGCAGGGCCTGCGCCGATAATAGCCACGCGCTTACCTGTTTGCTTCACGCCGGTCAGATCCGGTTTCCAGCCCATCTCAATCGCTTTATCGTTGATATAGCGCTCGATGTTGCCGATGGTTACCGCCCCGAACTCGTCGTTTAGCGTACAGGAGCCTTCGCAAAGGCGGTCCTGAGGACAGACGCGGCCGCATACTTCCGGCAGGCTGTTGGTCTGGTGAGACAGCTCGGCTGCCTCAATGATGCGACCCTCATTGGCCAGTTTCAGCCAGTTTGGAATGTAGTTGTGAACCGGACACTTCCACTCACAGTACGGGTTGCCGCAGGAGAGACAGCGGTCGGCCTGCGCCTTGGCCTGCCCTTCAGAGAATGGCTCGTAAATTTCCACAAATTCAATTTTGCGGATCTTCAGCGGCTTCTTCGGCGGATCAACGCGCTGCAAGTCGATAAATTGATAAACGTTTTGACTCATCGTGACCTCTTACTGCGCCTGCACCCGCAGCTCGGCTGCGGAACGACTGCGGTGACCCAACAATGCTTTGACATCACTGGACTTCGGTTTAACCAGGGTGAATTTGGAGGCGAACGTCGGCCAGTTAGCCAGAATCTCCTCGCCGCGCTGGGAGCCGGTCAGCTGAACGTGTTCGGTTATCATGCCGCGCAGATGCTCTTCATGAATCGCCAGCTCTTCCACATCCAGTAATTCAACCAGTTCAGGGTTCACGCGTTTACGGAACTCACCGTCTTCATCCAGCACGTAGGCGAAGCCGCCCGTCATGCCGGCCCCGAAGTTAACCCCGGTTTTGCCAAGAATACAGACGATACCGCCGGTCATGTATTCACAGCCGTTATCGCCAATGCCTTCAACTACGGTGATGGCACCGGAGTTACGCACCGCGAAACGCTCACCTGCGCGGCCTGCGGCATAGAGTTTGCCACCGGTAGCGCCATACAGGCAGGTGTTGCCGATAATCGTCGCTTCATGGCTACGGAAGGCTGAGCCTACCGGAGGGCGCAGAGAAATCAGGCCGCCCGCCATGCCTTTGCCTACATAGTCGTTAGCATCGCCGGTCAGGTGAAGCTCCACGCCGCCTGCGTTCCAGACGCCGAAGCTCTGGCCCGCGGTGCCGCTAAAGTGCGCCTTGATTGGGTCAGACGCCAGCCCCTGGTCGCCATGCTGCTGGGCGATGTAGCCGGAGAGGGAAGCCCCAACGGAACGATCGGTGTTGCGGATATCAAACCAGAAGGTTTTGCTCTGTTTGTCATCCACGTACGCCTGCGCCTGGTTCAGCAGCTGTGCGTTAAGGTCGCCCTTATCGAACGGCGGGTTATGCTCGGTGCAGTACACCGCTTTGCCCGGCATAGGTTCAGCCGTTTTTAGCAGGGCGGAGAGATCCAGCTTCTGCTGCTTAGCGGTAAACCCGTCCAGCTCTTTCAGCAGGTCGGTACGACCAATCAGGTCGACCAGACGCTTCACGCCGAGCAGCGCCATCAGTTCGCGGGTTTCGCGAGCGATGAACTCAAAGTAGTTGGTCACTTTGAACGGCAGGCCGTGGTAGTGGTTCTTACGCAGCTTGTCATCCTGAGTTGCCACGCCGGTTGCGCAGTTGTTCAGGTGGCAGATTCGCAGGTATTTACAGCCCAGCGCAACCATTGGCCCGGTGCCGAAGCCGAAGCTTTCTGCGCCAAGGATGGCCGCTTTAATGATGTCGAGGCCGGTTTTCAGGCCGCCGTCCACCTGCAGGCGAATTTTATGACGCAGGCCGTTAGCCACCAGAGCCTGCTGGGTTTCCACCAGGCCAAGCTCCCACGGGCAGCCCGCGTATTTCACGGACGATAGCGGGCTTGCGCCGGTGCCGCCGTCGTAGCCGGCAATAGTGATCAGGTCGGCATAGGCTTTGGCTACGCCCGTCGCGATGGTGCCGACGCCCGGTTCGGAAACCAGCTTCACGGAGATCATCGCCTTCGGGTTAACCTGTTTCAGGTCGAAAATCAGCTGCGCCAGATCCTCGATAGAGTAGATATCGTGGTGAGGCGGAGGTGAAATCAGCGTCACGCCCGGTACGGAGTAGCGCAGCTTAGCGATATAAGGCGTGACCTTATCACCCGGCAGCTGGCCGCCTTCGCCCGGTTTCGCGCCCTGCGCGACTTTAATCTGGATAACGTCGGCGTTGACCAAATAAGCTGGCGTGACGCCGAAGCGGCCGGAAGCCACCTGCTTGATACGGGACACTTTATTGGTGCCGTAGCGAGCCGGATCTTCACCGCCTTCGCCGGAGTTAGAGTTCCCGCCGATGCTGTTCATCGCTTCAGCCAGGGATTCGTGCGCTTCCGGGCTCAGGGCACCGATGGACATCGCCGCGGTATCGAAGCGCTTGAACAGATCGGTTGCTGGCTCAACGTCTTCAATTTTGACGGATTCGTCCTGCGGGTTCAGCGCAAGCATATCGCGCAGCGTAGCGACCGGACGCTCGTTAACCAGCTTCGCATACTGCTGATAGTCGGCGTATTCGCCGCTCTGCACCGCTTTTTGCAGCGTCTGCACAACGTCCGGGTTGTAGGCGTGGTATTCCCCACCGTGAACGAACTTAAGCTGACCGCCCTGATCCAATGGTTTACGCACCAGCCAGGCACGTTTGGACAGGTTCAGCAGGTCCTGCTGGAAGTCGCCAAAGCCTGCGCCGCCGATGCGGCTGACCGCACCCTGGAAGCAAAGCTCTGAAACTTCTTTGTGCAGGCCAACGGCTTCGAACAGCTTAGAGCAACGGTAAGAGGCGATAGTCGAGATGCCCATTTTGGACATGATCTTGTACAGGCCTTTGTTGATTCCGTTACGGTAGTTCTGCATCACGACGCGATAGTTTTTGTCGATAGCGCCGTTGTCGACCAGCTTCGCCAACGTTTCATAGGCGAGGTACGGATAGATGGCGGTCGCACCGAAGCCCAGCAGCACGGCAAAGTGGTGCGGGTCGCGGGCGCTGGCGGTTTCAACGATGATGTTGGCGTCACAGCGCAGGCTCTTCTCAACAAGACGAGTCTGGATGGCGCCCACGGCCATCGGGGCCGGAACCGGCAGGCGATTTTTCGCAATGTTGCGGTCGGACAGCACCAGCAACACGGTGCCATTGCGTACCATGCGTTCAGCTTCGTCGCAGAGCGCCATCACCGTTTCGTGCAGTGATTTCTCGGTCACGTCATAAGTGATGTCGAGCGTATCGGCGCGATAGTGTTCTTCTTCAAGCGTGGTGAGCTGCTGGAAATCAGACCACAGCAGAATCGGCGATTTGAAGCTCAGGCGGTGCGCCTGGCCTTCTGCTTCACAGAAGACGTTCATCTCGCGACCAATGCTGGTGGCCAGGGACATCACGTGTGCTTCACGCAGCGGATCGATTGGCGGGTTGGTGACCTGCGCGAACTGCTGGCGGAAGTAATCGTAAATAATGCGTGGCTGGCTGGAAAGCACGGCAAACGGCGTGTCATCGCCCATTGACCCCACCGCTTCCTGGCCGTTTTCGCCCAGAACGCGAATCACTGAATCCAGCTCTTCGCTGCTGTAGTTAAACTGCTTCTGGTAGCTGGCGAGCGTGTCGTCGTCCAGCTCTCTCGCGCCCACTTTTTCGTCCGGCAGATCTTCAAACGGCACCAGACGACGCACGTTGTTCTCCATCCACTCTTTATACGGATGGCGGCTTTTCAGCTCGGCATCGGTTTCAGCGGAATGCAGAATACGGCCAATACGGGTGTCGATAACCATCAGCTCGCCCGGGCCAACGCGGCCTTTTTCAACCACTTCGTCCGGCTGGTAGTCCCAGATCCCGACTTCAGAGGCACAGGTGATGAGCTTGTCTTTGGTGATGACGTAGCGCGCCGGGCGCAGGCCGTTACGGTCCAGGTTACAGGCAGCGAAGCGCCCGTCTGACATCACGATACCGGCCGGGCCGTCCCACGGCTCCATGTGCATGGAGTTAAAGTCGAAGAAGGCACGCAGCTCAGGATCCATGTTCGGGTTGTTCTGCCATGCAGGCGGAACAAGCAGACGCATGGCGCGTACGATATCCATCCCGCCCGCCAGCAGCAGCTCAAGCATGTTGTCCATGGAGCTGGAGTCGGAGCCGGTTTCGTTCACGAACGGCGCGGCGTCGTGCAGATCGGGGATCAGCGGCGTCTGGAATTTATAGGTACGAGCGCGGGCCCACTGGCGGTTACCGGTAATGGTGTTGATTTCGCCGTTATGCGCCAGATAGCGGAACGGCTGAGCCAGCGGCCAGCGCGGCACGGTGTTGGTGGAGAAACGCTGGTGGAACAGGCAAATGGCCGATTCCAGGCGCAGGTCCGCCAGGTCCAGGTAGAAGCGCGGCAGGTCAGCCGGCATACACAGACCTTTATAGATGTTCACCAGGTTAGACAGGCTACAGATATAGAAGTCTTTATCTTCCTGGATGCGTTTTTCGATACGGCGACGGGCGATAAACAGGCGGCGTTCCATATCACGAGGGCGCCAGCCCGCCGGGGCGTTAACGAAAATTTGTTCAATACGTGGCAGAGAGGAGAGGGCGATTTCACCGAGCACGTCTTTGTTCAGCGGCACTTCACGCCAGCCAACAATAGACAGAGTTTCGTTTTGCAGCTCTTCTTCAACAATGCGGCGGCTGGCGCGAGCAAGCGCGTCATCCTGGCTTAAGAAAATCATGCCAACGGCATAGTTCTTGGCCAAACGCCAATTGCGTTCTTCTGCAACAATGCGGAAGAAACGATCTGGTTTTTGCAGCAGCAGGCCACAACCGTCGCCGGTTTTACCGTCGGCCAGGATGGCCCCACGGTGCTGCATACGGGCTAGCGCGTGAATAGCGGTACGCACTACCTTGTGGCTAGGTTCGCCTTCTATGTGGGCGATCAGGCCGAAACCACAGTTATCCTTCTCAAGGGATTTATCGTACAACATATCAGTGAACCTCCCCAGGCTCTACGTTACTCCCAACCGTTTGCGCGTGGACGCAGCAAGGGCATGGCGACGGGGTTTGCGCATCATACGCTTGCCTCGCGTGTCGCCCTCTTAATGTCCAACGCATCCGGTGTCACAAGTGTTGAGGACTTGCTTTAGAGGGAATCTCAATTACTGCATAAATATGATGGGCACAGAACCCATCCAGAAAGCTTCCAGCGGATTTCCAAGTTATCGGGAAAGAGCACACAGGTCAAATGGCATTCTTATTTATACATAATTGTGCTAAGAGCGTCCTAAGGATATGAATACAATGATATTTTGCGCTTTTTTGCCTGTGGCGGCAGCGCGGCAAACGCCGGGGGTTATGTGATCGTCCTCACTATACTGAAGCCCAGGGAACTCCAGACCATGCTGGCATCAGTGGTATTGCTAGCACGATATGCTACTTAACCCCCATGGAGTGCAGCATGACACTGTTTTTCACCGCTCGTCATATTCTTTAAATAAAGGGCAGCATCATAAGGAAAAGTAATTAAGCCTTATTTGAATAGGGTTGCACTTATTTTGAGTTTATATGCAATAGATAAGGCTGCGCCGAAGCGATTGATCCAGGTCATCGCCGCTGCGAGAAGAAAATGGCAGGCTAGGCCCCTTTTTCGGGACGGCCCATCAGATTATGCAGTTACAGAAATTAGTCAATATGTTTGGCGGCGATCTCTCTCGTCGCTATGGGCAAAAGGTCCATAAACTCACGCTGCATGGCGGGTTTAGCTGTCCTAATCGCGACGGCACTATCGGGCGAGGCGGCTGCACCTTTTGCAACGTGGCCTCTTTTGCCGACGAAGCCCAGCAGCACAGCTCCATTGCAGAACAGCTCGCGCATCAGGCCAGTCGGGTGAATCGCGCCCAGCGTTATCTGGCCTATTTCCAGGCTTACACCAGCACCTGGGCTGAAGTGCAGGTTCTGCGTGCTATGTATCAGCAGGCGGTAAGCCAGACCAGCATTGTTGGGCTGTGTGTGGGCACCCGGCCCGACTGCGTGCCAGACGGCGTGCTCGATCTGCTGAGCGACTACCATGAGCAAGGCTATGAAGTGTGGCTGGAGCTGGGTTTGCAGACGGCGAATGACAAAACGCTGCACCGCATCAACCGTGGGCATGATTTTGCCTGCTATCAGGAGACAACGAGGCGGGCTCGGGCGCGTGGTTTAAAGGTTTGCAGTCATCTTATCGTTGGCCTGCCCGGTGAAGGTCAGCAGCAATGCATGGACACGCTGGAAAAAGTGGTTGAAACCGGCGTGGATGGCCTGAAGCTGCATCCTCTGCATATTGTGGAAGGCAGTATTATGGCCAAAAGCTGGCGGGCAGGACGTCTGGAGGGGATTGCGCTGGATGAGTATGTGGTTACCGCCGGAGAAATGATTCGCCACACGCCGCTTGATGTCGTATTTCATCGTATTTCGGCTAACGCCAGGCGCCCCACGCTGCTGGCACCTTTGTGGTGTGAAAACCGCTGGGCTGCGATGGTGGATATCGACCGCTATTTGCTGGCTCATGGGGCGCAGGGTTCAGCGCTGGGAACGCCGTGGGATCTCTCAGTTCTTTCGTAAATCCTGAGTACGAGTCCTTTTTGCGGTATATTTAGCGCATCCACGGCGAAGGAATCGTTCCATGAAGCAAATCCGGTTATTGGCGCAGTATTACGTTGATCTTATGGTGAAGCTGGGGTTAGTCCGCTTCTCCCTGCTGCTGGCCTCCGCGCTGGTCGTGCTGGCGATGGTGGTGCAAATGGCCGTCACCATGCTGCTGCGCGGGCAGGTCGAAAGTATTGACGTTGTTCGTTCTATCTTCTTTGGCTTGTTGATTACGCCCTGGGCGGTTTACTTCCTGTCTGTTGTTGTCGAGCAGCTCGAGGAGTCCAGGCAGCGGCTGTCGAAGCTGGTGGAAAAGCTGGAAGAGATGCGCGAGCGGGATCTTATCCTTAACGTCCAGCTTAAGGACAATATTGCCCAGCTAAACCAGGAGATAGCCGACCGCGTGAAAGCGGAAGCCGAACGCCAGACCATGCTTGAGCAGCTTAAAGTCGAGATGCAGGAGCGTGAAGAGACGCAAATCCGCCTCGAACAGCAATCCTCTTTCCTGCGTTCTTTCCTTGATGCTTCTCCTGACCTGGTCTTCTATCGCAATGAAGACCGAGAGTTTTCCGGCTGTAACAGGGCCATGGAGCTGCTGACCGGCAAGAGTGAGAAACAGCTGGTTCATCTTAAACCGCAGGACGTGTACACGTCTGAAGCGGCAGAGAAAGTGCTGGAAACGGACGAAAAGGTATTCCGCCACAACGTTTCTCTGACCTATGAGCAGTGGCTTGATTATCCGGATGGGCGAAAAGCCTGTTTCGAAATCCGAAAAGTGCCTTATTACGACCGCGTCGGTAAACGCCACGGGTTGATGGGGTTTGGCCGCGATATTACCGAGCGTAAACGCTACCAGGACGCGCTTGAGCGCGCGAGCCGGGACAAGACAACCTTCATCTCAACCATCAGCCACGAGCTGCGTACTCCGCTCAACGGCATTGTCGGCCTGAGTCGTATTCTGCTGGATACCGATCTCACCGCCGAACAAACCAATTACCTGAAAACGATCCACGTTTCCGCCATCACGCTTGGCAACATCTTCAACGATATTATCGATATGGATAAGCTCGAGCGCCGCAAAGTCCAGCTCGATAACCAGCCGGTTGATTTCACCAGCTTCATCGCCGACCTTGAAAACCTTTCTGGCCTGCAGGCTCAGCAAAAAGGGCTGTCGTTTGTGATGGACCCTACTCTGCCGCTACCGCACAAGGTGGTGACGGACGGTACTCGCCTGCGTCAGATCCTTTGGAACCTGATCAGCAACGCCGTGAAATTTACCCCCAAAGGGGGGCTGGTGACGGTGCGCGTCCGCTATGAAGAGGAGAGCTGCCTGCGCTTTGAGGTTCAGGACTCCGGGATTGGTATTCCGGTGGATGAGCAGGACAAAATTTTTGCCATGTATTACCAGGTAAAAGACAGCCACGGCGGCAAGCCTGCGACCGGGACCGGCATTGGGCTGGCGGTTTCTCGCCGTCTGGCGAAAAGCATGGGCGGAGACATTACCGTTACCAGCAAGCCGGGTGAAGGATCGCTGTTCACGCTGACCGTTCAGGCGCCGAGCGTGGCGGAAGAAGTAGAGGACACGCTAGAAGATGACGATATGCCATTGCCGGCACTGCACGTGCTGCTGGTGGAGGATATCGAGCTGAACGTCATCGTAGCGCGTTCGGTTCTGGAAAAACTCGGCAATAGCGTAGATGTGGCGATGACCGGGAAAGACGCGCTGGAGATGTTTATTCCGGGCGAATATGACCTTGTGCTGCTTGATATCCAACTGCCGGATATGACCGGGCTGGATATCTCTCGCGAACTGAATAAGCGTTTTAGCAAAGATGAGCTGCCGCCGCTGGTGGCGCTGACCGCCAACGTGCTGAAAAACAAGCAAGAGTATCTTGAGGCCGGGATGGACGACGTGCTAAGCAAGCCGCTCGCCGTGCCGGCATTGATGTCGATGATCCAAAAATTCTGGGATAACCAGATAACGGACAAGGAGCCTGTGGTGACAAAAGTCGATAGTGAAAAACAGCAAGCGCTGCTCGATATTCCGATGCTCGAACAATATATCGAGCTGGTTGGGCCAAAACTTATTACCGACGGCCTGGCTATGTTTGAAAAAATGATGCCGGGTTATTTAGAGGTGCTCGATTCCAATATGACCGCGCGGGATAACAAAGGCGTGGTGGAAGAGGGGCATAAAATTAAAGGTGCTGCTGGCTCCATTGGTTTAAGGCATTTACAGCAGGTTGCCCAGCAAATTCAGTCTCCGGATCTTCCCGCCTGGTCAGATAACGTTGGTGAATGGATTGAGGAGCTGAAACAAGAGTGGCAGCATGATGTTAGCGTATTAAAAGCATGGGTTGCGGACGCTGGAAAAAAATGACCCCGGCCAGGCCGGGGTGCGCGAATACTGCGCCAACACCAGGGAAAACAGGGTTGCGCCTTTTTTAAGCGTTGAATTATTGAACGGCACAACCAGCAATTCGCAGGCTGTCAGCCATATAAGATAGCAAACCTTAAAATATTTGTTACGTGAATCAGTAAAATATGTGAAGCATAGCGATCAAATTAACGCGGCTGATACTGATTCACGCCTGACGAAAAGGAACAAGCGAATGAAAAAAATAGGCGTAGTGCTGAGCGGCTGTGGAGTTTATGACGGCAGCGAGATCCATGAGGCGGTGTTAACGTTGCTGGCGCTTTCTCGTGCCGGGGCAGAAGCCATCTGCTTTGCACCGGATAAAGCACAGTCCGACGTTATCGATCATTTAACCGGTGAGCCAGCCGCAGAAACGCGCAATGTTCTGCAGGAGGCGGCACGCATCACTCGGGGCAGAATTCATCCCTTGCGTGAGGCAGCATCAGAAACCCTGGATGGATTGATTGTACCGGGCGGTTTTGGCGCGGCTAAAAACCTGAGCACCTTTGCCTCGCAGGGCGTTGATTGCGAGGTTGATGCAGATTTACGCCGCCTTGCGAGGGAATGCCACGAGCAGGGGAAACCGCTGGGTTTCATGTGCATTGCTCCGGCGATGCTGCCGAAGATTCTGGATATGCCGCTGCGCCTGACCATTGGCACCGACATTGATACCGCTGAATTGCTGGAAGCGATGGGGGCGGAACATGTCCCCTGCCCGGTGGACGATATCGTTGTTGATGAAGAACAGAAAGTCGTGACGACCCCGGCCTACATGCTGGCGCAAAACATCGCTGAAGCCGCCGTGGGTATCGACAAGCTGGTGGCCCGCGTGCTGGAACTTAGCGCATGAGAAAAGGGCGTTTTGCGCCGTGGCAGTGGGTTAAGCGCTGGTTGTTTAAAGTTCTGCTGGCGGTTGCGTGCGTGTGGTTCATGGGGATCCTGGTTTTCCGCTTTATTCCCGTGCCTTTTTCTGCGGTGATGGTAGAGCGGCAGCTCAGCGCATGGTTTAGCGGTAATTTTAGCTACGTTGCTCATTCTGACTGGGTTTCAATGGATGAGATCTCGCCGTGGATGGGGCTGGCCGTGATTGCCTCTGAGGACCAAAAGTTTCCTGAACATTGGGGCTTTGATACGGACGCCATAGAAAAGGCGCTGGCGCATAACGAGCGCCATGAAAGAAGGGTGCGAGGCGCATCGACGCTCTCTCAGCAAACCGCGAAGAACCTGTTTTTATGGGATGGCCGAAGCTGGCTGCGTAAAGGTTTGGAAGCAGGCCTGACGGTGGGGATTGAGACGGCATGGAGCAAGCGGCGTATTCTGACCGTGTATCTCAACATTGCTGAATTTGGCGAAGGGGTTTTTGGCGTGGAAGAAGCCTCCCGGCGCTATTTCAACAAACCCGCTAGCCGCCTGACGCCGGCCGAAGCCGCACTGCTGGCAGCCGTCCTGCCTAACCCGATTCGTTTTAAAGCCAACGCGCCGTCAGGGTATATACGCCAGCGTCAGCAGTGGATTTTGCGGCAGATGCGCCAGCTGGGCGGGGAGTCTTTCCTCGGGCAGCACAATTTAAATTAGGCTACCGTGGACTCGTCGCGGTAGCTCTCAGCGTTCCCTCTCTGCCGTCTATCCGGCAAGGTAAACCGCCATGATGATGACCTCCTGCCTTAGAGAAGATACCGCCCGACAAATTGTCCAGCGCACGATGAACATCATCGACCATTCGGTGAATGTGATGAGCGAGCAGGGCGTAATTATTGCCTCCGGCGATCCTCGCCGTCTGCACCAGCGTCATGAAGGTGCGGTCCTGGCGCTCACGGAAAACAGGACGGTAATCATCGATGAAGCCTCCGCGCGCCGACTTAAAGGGGTGAAACCCGGTATTAATCTGCCCATTGTTTTTCGTCAGCAGATTGTGGGCGTGGTCGGTATTTCCGGTGAACCGGAGAAAGTACAGGCTTACGCGGAACTGGTGAAAATGGCCGCCGAGCTGATTCTGGAGCAGGCGGAAATGCTAGAGCAAAATCAGTGGGAAAAGCGCTATCGGGAGCAACTCGCCGCCCAGATTATTTCCGGACAGCAAAGTCTGGCGGAACTGCGCCCGATGGCCAGCGGCCTTGGGGTGGATCTTGAGCTGCCGCGCGTGGCTTTGATGATTCACTTTTCATCTCAGCAGACTCTGCGTCAGCGTGAACTGCTGGAACGCCTCAGCAACTACGACAGCCAGGTCCTGGTCACGCCATTCGGTTTTGAACAAATAGCGATGCTGCTGCCGTTGGGGGGAGGGCGCATCGAGGAACGCCAGGCATTGCTGAAAAAAATGCTGCGTAAGCTTCACTCTCAGCTGCTGGCGCATTTTGACGTCACTCTTTCTGTCGGTGGTTTATTCGACGGAAACGATGCCTTAAGGCGCTCCTGGCTTAGCGCTGTGGCGCTGCACAAGATGGCTTCACGCCAAAAAATAGGGCAGTCGACGCTGTACTATCAGGATCTTTTATTACCCGTACTGATTAACGGTCTCGCCGGAAGCTGGCAGGCGGACGAAATGGGGCGGGCGTGGCGGACGCTCTGCGAGGCTGACCCTAAAGGCGTTCTGCGCCGTACGCTGCGCTGCTATTTTGAACAGAATTGTGATCTGTCTCAAACGACGAAATTACTGCATATCCACGTGAATACCTTGCGCTATCGGCTAAGCAAAATAGAATCGATAACGGCATTAGATATTAATAAGTTAGATTCCATTCTTCAGCTATTTATCGGCATGCAGCTCAGCGACTGATTTGTAGCAATCTACAAAAAACCTCTTTTTCGGCGCTTATTTTCTGGCGCTTCGTCTCAAGCTATTCGCCGCCCGCCCAGGGTAATGTCCCGTCCGTACCCATTCAATCTCCCTAAAAAAATCAAAACAGGAGTGATATATGACCACGGTTTCGGCTCTGGGCGCCCTGGTGGCGCTGGTTGTCTCTATTGTGCTTATTTTACGCAAGGTGCCGCCTGCCTACGGCATGATTGCTGGCGCGCTGGCGGGCGGTTTGGTCGGCGGCGCGGACTTAGTCCAGACAATTTCATTGATGATTACCGGGGCGCAGGGCATCACCAACGCGGTACTGCGCATTCTGGGGGCTGGCATTCTGGCTGGCGTACTGATTGAGTCCGGCGCCGCCAACACCATCGCCGAAACTATCGTGCGCAGGGTTGGAGAGAAGCGTGCCCTGCTTGCCCTGGCGGTGGCCACCATGCTGCTGACCGCCGTCGGCGTGTTTATCGACGTGGCGGTCATAACCGTTTCACCTATTGCGCTGGCGATAGCCCATCGGGCGGATATTTCGAAAATGGCTATTCTGCTGGCGATGATTGGCGGCGGAAAGGCCGGTAACGTCATGTCGCCCAACCCCAATACTATCGCGGCGGCTGACGCTTTCCATGTGCCTCTTACCGATTTGATGATGGCCGGCGTGGTGCCGGGGTTATTTGGCCTGGTGCTGGCCTATTTTCTGGCAAAACGGCTGAAGCATCGTGGCTCCAAAGTGGGCATCAATGAGCTGGTTGCGGTGAAAACAGAGAAGGCTTTACCGGCCTTCGGGGCGGCAATAGCGGCCCCGCTGGTGGCTATCTTTCTGCTGGCGCTGCGTCCGATTGCCGGCATCGCCATTGATCCACTGGTCGCGCTGCCGATAGGCGGCCTGATCGGGTCTATAGTGATGGGGCAGTGGCGGCAGACGAACCATTATATGGTGTCGGGGCTGGCTCGAATGTCTCCGGTGGCGATTATGCTACTGGGAACAGGGACGCTGGCCGGGATTATCGCTAACTCAGGGCTGAAGGATGTTTTGATTAGCGGCTTAACGGCCTCCGGAATGCCGTCTTATCTGCTGGCACCTTTCTCCGGGGCGCTGATGTCGATGGCTACGGCCTCTACGACTGCCGGGACCGCGGTAGCTTCGGCAGTGTTTAGCTCAACGCTTATCGATATGGGCATTACCGCGCTGGCAGGTGCGGCAATGATCCATGCCGGGGCGACGGTGCTGGACCATATGCCTCACGGCAGTTTTTTCCACGCCACCGGGGGCAGCGTCAATATGCAGGTTCACGAACGCTTAAAGCTGCTTCCCTATGAAACGGCCGTCGGCCTGGCGATCGCTTTTGTGTCGACCCTGATGTTTGGCGTATTTAATTTAGCGGGTTAATGAGGTAGCCATGAAAATTGTTATTGCCCCTGATTCTTTTAAAGAAAGCCTGACCGCGATGCAGGTAGCCGAGGCTATTGAGCAAGGTTTTCGCCAGATCTATCCGCATGCTGACTATCTCAAACTGCCGATGGCCGACGGTGGAGAAGGCACCGTGGAGTCGATGGTGGCGGCCACAGAAGGGAAAATCATCCCGGTAACGGTCACCGGCCCGCTCGGGCTGCCTGTGGACGCTTTCTTCGGGCTGACGGGAGACGGTGATACCGCGATCATCGAGATGGCGGCCGCTTCAGGGTTGCATCTGGTTGTGCCGGAAAAGCGTAACCCGCTGCTGACCGGAACGTTTGGTACGGGTGAGCTTATCCTGGCGGCACTTGAGCACGGCGCACGTAAAATCATTATTGGCATCGGCGGCAGCGCGACAAACGATGGCGGGGCGGGAATGATGCAGGCGCTGGGGGCTAAACTCTGTGATGTGCAGGGCAATGAGATTGGCGCCGGCGGTGCGGCACTGGCTGAACTCTCAACTCTTGATCTTAGCCTGCTGGATGCTCGCCTTGCTGAGTGCGATATTCTTGTTGCCTGTGATGTCGATAATCCTTTGTGCGGCAAGTATGGTGCGTCGGCGGTCTTTGGCCCCCAAAAAGGTGCTACGTCAGAGCAGGTGCAGCAGCTTGATGCCGCTCTGATGCATTACGGCAACCTGATTGAGCGCGTCAGCGGTAAAGGCGTTATCAACGTTGCAGGTGCCGGTGCGGCGGGCGGAATGGGCGCTTCTTTGTCGGGCTTGCTTAATGCCCGCCTGCAGCCGGGCGTGGCGATTGTCACCGAAGCGTTGCGTCTTGCCGAGGCCGTTCAGGGCGCCGATCTGGTGATTACCGGGGAAGGGCGCATAGACAGCCAGACGATCCACGGGAAAACGCCGATAGGCGTGGCAAGAGTGGCTAAGCGTTTTAATGTGCCGGTTATCGCCCTGGCTGGGGGCATGACGGCAGATTACGGCGTGGTGCATCAGCACGGTCTCGATGCCGTTTTCTCGGTGCTTAATCGGGTTCAGACGCTGCCAGAGGCGATGGAGCAGGCGAGGGATAATATTTGCGTGACGGCGCGGAACGTTGCCGCAGTATGGAAATTAGCGCGCGGTTAATACCGCGCGCAAAGTCTTTAGTCTTCGTCAAACCCGGCGTTGAACAAAGCAATCACGGCAGCCAGGGCCTGTTCTTCTTCCGGGCCCGTTACTTCAATTTCGATATGGCCACCCTTGGCAGAGTCCAGCATCAGAAGCGCGATAACGCTGCTGGCTTCTGCTTCGGTGCCCGCTTCGTTTCTCAGCATGACTTCAGCGTCAAAACTTTGTACCAGCTCAAACAGTTTCATCGCCGGGCGAGCATGCATGCCCAGCTTGTTGGTTATTTCAACGGTTTGCTTTACGGTCATGTTTTACGTTTTTCCAGCGTGCGGTGACGGGACTGGACGTTCTTGCCGCGTGAGCGGAAGTAGTCGGCCAGCTGCTCAGCTATATAAACCGAACGGTGTTTACCGCCGGTACAGCCAATCGCCACGGTCAGGTAGCTACGGTTATTGGTTTCCAGCATCGGTAACCATAGCTCAAGATAGCTGCGGGTCTGATAGATAAAATTGTGTACTTCTGTGTGCCTGTCGAGGAACGCGGCAACCGGGCGATCCAGGCCGGTCATCGGGCGCAGCTTCGGGTCCCAGTGCGGGTTAGGAAGAAAGCGCACGTCAAACACATAATCGGCATCAATCGGTATACCGTGCTTGAAGCCGAAGGACTCAAATACCATCGTCAGTTCGCGTTCACGTTTGCCCAGCAGGCGAGTACGCAGCATTTCTGCCAGCTCATGCACCGACATTTCTGAAGTGTCGATAATCAGGTCGGCCCGCGATTTGAGCGGTTCCAGCAGATCGCTTTCTTCGTCAATGGCGCTTTCCAGAGAGAGATTTTTGCTGGAGAGCGGATGAAGACGGCGCGTATCGCTATAGCGACGGATCAGCGTATTACGATCGGCATCCAGGAACAGCAGCTGCGGGGAAAAAGCGTCCGGCAGGCTGTCCATTGCGTGCTCGAAGATTTCCGGCGACTCCGGCATGTTGCGCACGTCGATGCTGACCGCCGCGGAAATTTGCCGGTCGGCAAGCGTTTTCGCCAGCTCTGGTAGCAGAACGACCGGCAGGTTATCCACGCAGTAGAATCCCATATCTTCCAGTGCGCGCAAGGCTACAGACTTCCCTGAACCTGAGCGGCCGCTGACAATCATCAGCACCATGTAATCATTCCCCCGATTTATCTGTCTGAGACATTAAACGCGCTGATTATTCGTTTTCGCTGCCGTTATCGACTTCTGTTTCAGTAATTATCTGGTAAAGCTCTTCATCGCTGCTGGCCGAGCGCAGCCGACGACAAATGGTTTTATCCGCCAGACGCTTGGCCACAAGGGAAAGCGTGTGGAGGTGCGTTTTTGTCTGGTCTGCCGGTACCAGTAACGCAAACAGCAGATCGACCGGCTGGTTATCGATGGCGTCAAACGCGATAGGCGTTTCCAGTTGGATAAAGACGCCGACGGCCCGGAGCGTATCCTCCTCCAGCTTGCCGTGGGGAATGGCAATGCCGTTACCAATGCCGGTACTGCCCATACGTTCGCGGGTGAGTACGGCTTCGAACACCACCTGCGGCGGCAGGCCAAGCTGTTTTGCTGCCAGTTCGCTGATGATTTCCAGCGCACGTTTTTTACTCTGACAGTGGACGCCACTGCGAGTACATTCCTGGTTAAGGACATTGCTCAGTTGTAGAGCGGAATCGTTGTTCATCATAAGTTCACCTAAGCACTTTTTGTGCAAACGGCCCGCTACACGGGCAGCGGGCCGGCCATATGCACATTGGATGCCCGGATTATCAGTGTTGTTTTAGTTTATCTTTGTGTTTCGTTAACTGTCGGGCCAGTTTATCAATCAGACCGTCAATCGCGGCATACATGTCCTGGCCTTCGGCGCTGGCATGCAGTTCTCCACCATTCACATGCAGCGTAGCATCCGCTGTATGGGTGACTTTTTCCACCTTTAATACAATATAGACCTGGTTGATTCTGTCGAAGTACTGCTCCAGTTTGGCAAACTTCGTGTTCACAAATTCACGCAGTGCATCAGTGATCTCGACGTTTTGTCCCGTAATGTTGAGCTGCATAGTGTCTTCCTTATCGGTGAAGTCACACCAGCTGCTTGCGCTGGTTTGACGGTGGAATGGATAAAGACTCTCGGTACTTCGCAACTGTGCGGCGAGCAACCATAATACCTTGATCCGACAGCAGGGTGGTTAACTTGCTGTCGCTCAATGGTTTGGCTGGGTTTTCCGCAGCAATTAACTTCTTCACCAGCGCCCGAATTGCCGTGGAGGAGGCTTCGCCGCCGCCTTCGGTATTGACGTGGCTGGAGAAGAAATACTTCAATTCAAAGATGCCGCGCGGGCTATGCAAATACTTCTGGGTGGTCACCCTTGAGATAGTCGATTCGTGCATCTCGACCGCCTGAGCGATGTCGGCGAGCACCATCGGCTTCATGTGTTCTTCACCGTGTTCGAAGAACGCCTGCTGCTGCTCGACGATGCAACGGCTCACGCGCAATAACGTATCATTGCGGCTTTCCAGGCTTTTAATCAACCATTTCGCTTCCTGCAGATTGCTGCGAATAAACTGCGAGTCGCTGTCATTGCGCGTGTTGCCGCCCATGGCTGCATACTGCTGGTTGATTTTGAGGCGTGGAATGCTGTCTGCGTTAAGCTCAACGACCCAGCGTGCCAGGTGCTTACGGACCAGTACATCAGGGATAACGTACTCCGGTTCGCCGGTTTGAATCGACTGGCCAGGGCGAGGGTCGAGGGATTGGATCAGGCACATGGCCTCTTTCAGGGCGTCTTCTTTAATGCGCGTGACCCGCATTAAATTACGGAAATCGTGATTCGCCAGCAGATCTAAATGATCGCTTACGATTAACCTGGCCTCTGCCAGCCAGGGTGTGTCTTTGGCGTATTGAGAAAGTTGAATAAGCAGGCAATCGCGTAAGTCTCTTGCCGCAACGCCAACGGGATCAAAGCGTTGAATTCGCTTCAGCACGGCCTCAACTTCGTCCAGGCTCACATCGTCGTGGCCCAGACTTTCCAGAATGTCTTCCAGAGGAACGGTGAGATACCCGGTTTCATCGACAGCATCGACGATGGAGGTCGCGATCGCGGTATCCGTATCGGAAAACGGCGTCAGATCAACCTGCCACATCAGGTAATCCTGAAGTGACTGGGTGGTTTCACCCTGATAGACAGGAAGCTCGTCATCGAGATAGTCGGTACCTGTCCCTGAAGGCGTACCGGCGGTGTAGATTTCATCCCAGCTGGCATCCAGCGGCAGCTCATCGGGCATCTCTTTCTGCTCGAGGGCTTCACGGGTGTCCATTGCTTCGTTCTCAGGCATCTCCTGAGTCTCGATCTCATCATGCAGGTCGGTTTGCTCAAGCAATGGATTACTGTCCAGTGCCTGCTGGAGTTCTTGCTGAAGCTCTAACGTTGAAAGCTGCAACAGGCGGATGGCCTGCTGTAGCTGGGGCGTCATAGCAAGTTGTTGGCTAAGCCGTAATTGCAAACCTTGCTTCATGTTCAGAGCAAACGTCCTCAAATAAGTCGTGTAAGACTTCCCACCCTATCAGAGTCTGAACTCTTCGCCCAGATAGACTCGCTTAACTTGCTCGTCTTCAAGGATTTCTTCCGGCGTGCCGTGGGCAATCAGATGCCCCTGACTAACGATATAGGCGCGTTCGCAGACGGCCAGTGTTTCGCGCACGTTATGGTCAGTAATCAACACGCCGAGGCCGCTGTCACGCAGATGCTCGATGATGCGTTTGATATCGATAACGGAAATAGGGTCAACCCCGGCAAAGGGCTCATCCAGCAAAATGAATTTCGGGTTGGCCGCCAGCGCGCGGGCGATTTCAACGCGGCGGCGCTCACCGCCGGACAGCGATTGCCCAAGGTTGTTGCGCAGGTGCGAGATGTGGAACTCTTCCATCAGCTCGTTAGCGCGATCGTCACGCTGCTCTGACGTCAGGTCATCGCGAATCTGCAGCACCGCCATCAGGTTATCAAACACGCTCAGGCGGCGGAAAATGGACGCTTCCTGCGGCAGATAACCGATACCACGACGGGCACGGGCATGCAGTGGAAGCAGGCTGATATCGTCATCATCAATGATAATGTTTCCCGCATCACGAGGCACGATGCCAACGACCATGTAAAACGTCGTGGTTTTACCGGCGCCGTTTGGCCCAAGCAGCCCCACGATTTCACCCGAATTTACGGTCAGGCTGACGTCTTCGACAACGCGGCGGCCTTTGTAGGCCTTGGCGAGGTTTTTCGCAATTAAAGTTGCCATAACGAATCAGTTACTCTTTTTTTGTGCCGGCTGCTGGCCGTTTTTATTCTGCAGCTGAGACGGCACCAGCACGGTAGTAACGCGTTTGCCTTTCTCGCTAAACGCCTGCATTTTTTGATCCTTCACCAGATACGTAATCTTGTCGCCGGTGATGTTGCTGTCCAGTTGTTCAAGGTAAGCGTTACCGGTCAGCACCACGAAGTCGTTAGCCAGTTCATAGTGCATGGTGGAGGCGTGGCCTTTTACCGGCTTACCGCTGTCCTGCATTTGATAGAAGGTCGCAGGCTTGCCGTAGCCATCAATCACCTCTTTGCCCTGCTCGCCGCCAGGGCGGGTGACAACAACTTTATCGGCGTTGATTTTGATACTGCCCTGCGTCACAACGACATTACCGGTGAAGGTGACAACGTTGCCCTGCATATCGAGGGACTGTTGGTCAGATTCGATATGAATAGGCTGTTCGGTGTCGCCCGTCAGGGCCCAGGCTGACAAAGGTGCGGCAAAAAGCGAACCAAGCAGAACAAGTTTAAGGCTGAGTTTGTTTATTCTGGATTTCATAAGAGGTTTTAACCTTTTCAATCAGCTGTGCAGTTTGGCTGCGTAAGTTGCCACGCATTTTCAGGCCACTGGAGTTAAATGTGGTGCCGTACAGGGTAACAAGATCGTCAGAAGCGACATCCTGAGTAATTAAATTCACCTGCGCATTGTCCGTCGTAATTTTGCGTAACTGCGAGTCTGGCGTTAGCGCTGTGACGACGACGTTACCGTACAGATAGAGCATCTTGTCATTGGTAAGTTTGGCGCGATCTGCGTGAATTTCCCAGGTAGCAATTTTATTTTCATCGTACTGCGTCATTACCGGCCTGGTGAACCACGAAATACCGGTATCCGAGAAGTATTCAACGTGTTGAGCGATAAGCTTATAGTTCAGCGCGCCCTGCGGGTTATAGACAATCGTTGTGGATAATTCACTTTGATAAGTCGGGGTATCGTTGTTAACGGCTACGCCCGGCTCGTCTTTATCCGTCAAATTCAGGCCGATCAGCACTAATGCCGCAATGGCGAGCAGGAAAATAATCCAACGTCTGGTCTTGCTCATATGGATTGCCCTTTGGCCTCGTCAAGTTTACCCTGCGCCATCAACAGCAGATCGCAAATTTCCCGCACTGCACCTCGCCCACCGCTGATTCTGGTCACGTAATCCGCTTTTGGCGTCAATAATGGGTGCGCGTCGGCTACCGCAACGCTTAAACCCACCTGCTCCATAACCGGCCAGTCGATAAGATCGTCGCCAATGTAGGCAACTTGCTCCGGTAAAAGCGCGACTTTTGACAGCAGATCGCGAAACGCGACCAGTTTATCGGACTGCCCCTGATAAAGGTGGGTGATGCCCAATGTTGCGCAGCGATCTTCCAGCAGCTTTGCTTTCCTGCCAGTAATAATAGCGACTTCAATTCCGGAGGTCAGGGCGCAGCGAATACCATAGCCATCACGCACGTTGAAGGCTTTAAGCTCTTCGCCGCTGTTGCCCATGTAAATAAGGCCGTCGGACATTACGCCATCGACGTCCAGAATCAGCAGGCGAATCTCTTTCGCCCGCGCTATGACCTGCGCGCTTACCGGCCCGTAGCAGGTATCAAGCAGCGCATCACGGTTACTCATTAAGGCTAATCCTTTTTTAAACTACGCCTGCGCGCAGCATGTCATGCATATGTACCACACCCAGCAACTGGTCGCCATCCGCGACCATAACCGAGGTGATATGGCGGGACTGCATCAGGTTTAATGCATCTACCGCCAATGTGCCAGGGCGTACGCGAATGCCGCCGGTCGTCATGACATCAGCAATGCGTAAGGTATTTAAATCGGCTCCCATATCGAACACGCGACGTAAATCGCCGTCGGTAAAGATGCCTTCAATTTTCATCAGGTCATTGCAGATGACCGTCATCCCCATATTTTTACGGGTAATTTCCAACAGCGCATCGCGTAGCGACGCCTCTTTGCTCACGTGCGGGATATCATCGCCTGTGTGCATGATGTCGTTGACGCGTAAGAGCAGTTTGCGGCCCAGCGCGCCGCCAGGGTGAGACAGTGCGAAGTCTTCAGCGGTGAACCCACGGGCTTTCAGCAAGGCTACGGCCAGGGCGTCACCCATGACCAGCGTCGCTGTGGTGCTGGTGGTCGGCGCCAGGCCAAGCGGGCATGCTTCCTGAGGGACTTTAATGCACAGATGGATATCCGCCGCGCGGCCCATTGAGCTTTCCGGGCGTGCGGTCATGCAAATCAACGGCACCTGCAGGCGTTTTAATACCGGAATGAGCGCCAGAATTTCATTCGACTCGCCGGAGTTAGAAACCGCAATGACGATATCCTGCGCCGTGACCATACCCAGGTCGCCGTGGCTGGCTTCTCCCGGGTGCACAAAAAAGGCCGGGGTGCCTGTACTGGCAAAGGTTGCCGCCATTTTTTTACCGATATGGCCTGATTTCCCCATGCCCATGACGACAACTTTGCCCGGGCAGTAGAAAATCTTTTCGCAGGCCTGTGAAAAATCGTCGTTGATGTACTGGTCAAGCTGAGCCAGGCCTTCACGTTCAATATTGAGCACGTCTTTGCCCGCTTGTTGAAAGTCAAAACCCGGCGCTAAATCTATATGAGACATAATTCCTGTTTCCGTTTTATCCGACGACAGGTGGCGCAACAAACCACAGCACCACGATCCATATGATAAACCCACATGTTAACAGAGCGCCGGCGAGCTTGCCGATTTGGCGTGGTTTACGCCAGCACAGCACGGCAAAAACAGCACTTACCGCTAACATCAGCCAGTAATCCCGGGCGAAAGCCAGCGGATTCAGGCTGCCGGGCGCCACCAGTGCGGGGATCCCGAGAACAAAAACGACGTTAAAAATATTCGACCCGATAATATTACCGATCGCGATATCATCTTCACCTTTGCGTGCACCGGCGATAGCGGTTGCCAGTTCCGGCAGGCTGGTCCCCACGGCGATAATCGTCAAGCCAATCACCAGCTCGCTTACGCCGAAATAGTGGGCCAGCACTGAGGCATTATCGATAACCATCCGCGTCGCCATCGGCATGATAACTAACGCAACGCCCAGCCATAAAAACGCGACCGACAGGCTGCCTTCCTGAGGAAGCTCAGCGAGCTGTTCCCGCGTCAGGCTATCAACGCCCTGGCGCTCGGCAAGGCGGCCTATTCTAATGATAAACACCAGATATAACACTGCCATCGTCAGCAGCATGATACCTTCTGCCTGCGTCAGCTCACCGTCATATAAAAAAAGGCCTGCGGCGGCACTTACCGCCAACATTAGGGGCAATTCACGCCGTAGAATATCGGAATTAACGGTAAATGGGTGTAATAGCGCTGCGAGCCCCAAAATCAGCATTATATTGGTGATATTAGAGCCGATGGCCGTGCCGACGGCTAAATCCAGCTGGCCGTGCAGCGCGGAAGAGCTGGCGATGATAATTTCAGGAAGTGAAGTGCCGATGCTGACCACCGTCATGCCGATAATCAGCGGTGGGATCCCGATACTGCGACAAAGGATCGCTGCGGCGAAAACTAAACGGTCGGCGCCATAGACCACCAGAAGTAAACCAATAATTAATAGCGCCGTAGCTAACAGCATGAAAAATCCTTTCTTAGGGTATAATCGCCGATCCTGAGGGCCTGAAGGCTCGGGCAAAGCGAAGTGCTGCCTGAACCCGGCGATAAGTCTTAATTCTGACTTTATGCGGCGGAAAAGTAAAACAAATGCCAGCTTTCGCTAACCCGCACAGGTAATATTCTGTAAAAATGTTGGGTTTTAGCATCTCTTTAAGGCCATGCTTGCCGGCAAACACAAAAAAGGAAGGGCGATGAGTCAGACTGGAGCGAATCTGGTTGAGATCCGCGGGATGAGTTTTTCCCGTGGCGAACGCCAGATCTTCGAGAATATTTCGCTGACCGTACCTCGTGGCAAGGTGACGGCGATCATGGGGCCATCGGGGATCGGTAAGACTACGCTTTTAAAGCTTATTGGTGGGCAGATCCAGCCCGACAGCGGCGAGATCCTGTTTGACGGAGAAAACGTTCCGGCGATGTCACGTTCGCGGCTTTTCACCGTTCGCAAGCGTATGAGCATGCTGTTCCAGTCAGGTGCTTTATTTACCGATCTTAACGTGTTCGAAAATGTGGCTTACCCACTGCGTGAGCATCGCCAGTTACCGGAACCTTTGCTGCAAAGCACGGTGATGATGAAGCTGGAAGCGGTAGGGCTTCGTGGTGCCGCGAAACTTATGCCTTCTGAACTATCCGGCGGTATGGCTCGCCGCGCAGCTTTGGCCCGCGCGATTGCGCTTGAGCCAGACCTGATCATGTTTGACGAACCTTTTGTTGGTCAGGATCCGATAACCATGGGCGTTCTGGTTAAACTCATCTCTGAACTCAACAGTTCGCTCGGTGTCACCTGCATTGTGGTATCGCACGACGTTCCGGAAGTATTAAGCATCGCGGATTACGCTTATATTGCCGCCGACCAGCACATTGTTGCGCACGGTAGCCCGGCGGAACTTCGCGAAAATCATGATCCCCGTGTTCGACAATTCCTTGACGGGATCGCTGACGGTCCGGTGCCATTCCGCTATCCGGCCGGGGATTATCAACAAGATTTGTTATCTGGAACGAGGAGCTAAACTGCTCATGCTGCTAAATGCACTGGCCTCTTTCGGGCGACGTGGGATAAAAACCTGCGCCTCGTTCGGGCGTGCCGGACTGATGTTATTCAACGCGCTGGTCGGGAAACCTGAGTTTCGCAAACATGCGCCGTTGCTGGTGCGTCAGCTTTATAACGTCGGCGTATTGTCGATGCTGATCATCATGGTTTCCGGTCTGTTCATCGGGATGGTGCTTGGGCTTCAGGGCTACCTGGTTCTGACGACCTACAGCGCCGAGTCGAGTCTCGGCATGCTGGTGGCGCTCTCCTTGCTTCGTGAACTTGGCCCGGTCGTTGCCGCGCTGCTGTTTGCCGGGCGTGCGGGTTCTGCTTTAACCGCCGAAATTGGCCTGATGCGCGCTACCGAACAGCTTTCCAGCATGGAGATGATGGCGGTTGACCCGCTGCGCCGTGTTGTCTCGCCGCGCTTTTGGGCCGGGGTGATTTCACTGCCGCTGTTGACGCTTATTTTTGTCGCCGTAGGCGTTTGGGGCGGTGCTCTGGTGGGCGTTAACTGGAAAGGCATTGATGCCGGTTTCTTCTGGTCAGCAATGCAAAATGCGGTTTCCTGGCGGCTTGATTTGGTTAACTGCGTCATTAAAAGCGTGGTGTTCGCCATTACCGTAACGTGGATTGCGTTATTCAACGGGTACGATGCTATTCCGACCTCGGCGGGAATTAGCCGGGCAACCACACGCACCGTTGTGCACGCTTCTCTGGCCGTTCTGGGCCTCGATTTTGTGCTGACAGCACTGATGTTTGGGAATTGAGTTCATGCAAACAAAGAAATTTGAAGTTTGGGTTGGTGCTTTTCTGCTGGTAGCGCTGGTTGCCATTGTTTTTCTCTGCCTGAAGGTGGCTAACGTCACGTCTCTGCGCAGTGAGCCGACCTATCGGGTCTACGCCACATTCGACAACATTGGCGGCCTGAAAATGAGTTCGCCTGTTCGCCTTGGCGGCGTGGTGATTGGTCGTGTTGATGGCATCGCCCTCGATCCCAAAACGTACCTGCCTCGCGTAACGCTGGATATCGAACAGCGCTACAACCAGATCCCGGATACCAGCTCCCTGGCTATTCGTACTTCTGGCCTGCTGGGTGAGCAGTATATTGCCCTTAATCTCGGTTTTGATGACCCGGAACTCGGGTCATCTATGCTTAAAGACGGCAGTACCATCCAGGATACGAAGTCTGCGTTGGTACTTGAGGACCTGATTGGCCAGTTCCTCTATAAGAGCGGCAACGGCGACAACAAGAATTCTGGCGATGCCGAGGCGCATCCTGCGGGTCATACTGATACCGCGCCGCAGCCAGGGACCACGAATTAATTTAAGAGGAACGAACAATGTTTAAGCGTCTTATGATGGTTGCCATGCTGGTGATAGCCCCGTTTGCGATGGCGGCCGATCAAACCAACCCTTACAAGTTAATGAACGAGGCGGCGCAGAAGACCTTTGACCGCCTGAAGGCTGAGCAGCCTAAAATTCGGCAGAACCCGAATTATCTGCGCGATATCGTCGGCCAGGAGCTGTTGCCTTACGTGCAGATTAAATACGCTGGAGCATTGGTGCTGGGTCGTTACTATAAAGACGCCACGCCTGCGCAGCGCGACGCCTACTTTAAGGCTTTCGAAGAATACCTGAAGCAGGCATATGGTCAGGCGCTGGCGATGTATCACGGTCAGACTTACCAGATAGCCCCGGAGCAGCCGCTGGGCAACGCGGATATTATTGCGATCCGCGTGACGATTATCGATCCCAATGGCCGGCCGCCGGTGCGTCTTGACTTCCAGTGGCGTAAAAATAGCCAAACGGGCAACTGGCAGGCCTACGACATGATCGCCGAAGGGATCAGCATGATCACCACTAAACAGAACGAGTGGAGCGACCTGCTGCGTACCAAAGGGATTGATGGTTTGACCGCACAGCTGCAGTCCATTTCGAAGCAGCCGATTACTCTGGACAGTAAACAGTAATGGCGGAAGAACTGAGCTGGAAACAGGAAGGTGCCACGTTGCACTTTTTTGGCGAGCTGGATGGAGATACCGTTCAGCAGCTTTGGGCGCAGCGCGAGAAGACGGTCGCCGGAATTACCGTCTTTGAGCTTAGCGGCCTGACGCGTGTTGATACTGCAGGGCTGGCGTTGCTTATCCACCTGACAGCCATCGCCACCCGTCAGGGACGCGAGGTTGAGCTGCGGGGAGCCAGTGAGAATTTGCGCACGCTGGCTCAGCTCTACAATCTGCCAGAGACGCTGCTGCCGCATCTGGCAGGCTAATGATTTCAGCACGTTACTTTCAAAGCCCTCGAACTGTTAAGTTCCGGGGCTTTTTGCTTATTTAAGCGGACGCCACTTTCCTCTAAGATGTGTGGCTTATTTCATCATTTATTAATCGACGAATAGATACCCCATGGAAAATCATGAAATTCAGACAGTGCTGATGAACGCACTGCCCCTCCAGGAAGTCCACGTCTCGGGCGATGGCAGCCACTTTCAGGTGATAGCGGTGGGTGAGTTATTCGCCGAGTTAAGTCGCGTCAAGAAACAGCAAACGGTCTATGCTCCGCTGATGGAATTTATCGCGGATAATCGCATCCATGCCGTTTCCATCAAGACCTACACGCCGGAAGAGTGGGCGCGCGATCGCAAACTGAATGGTTTTTGAATCATCGGCTCCGGCTGATGATAACGTTTTGAATTTAAAAGAGAGCAGTTTCAATGGATAAATTTCGTGTGCAGGGGCCAACTCGCCTGAGTGGTGAAGTGACAATCTCAGGGGCTAAAAACGCCGCGCTGCCAATCCTCTTCGCAGCCCTTCTGGCGGAAGAGCCGGTAGAGATTCAGAACGTTCCAAAGCTGAAAGACATTGATACCACCATGAAGCTGCTGAGCCAGCTGGGTACCAAGGTTGAGCGCAATGGTTCCGTCTTCATTGATGCCAGCGGCGTGAATATCTTTTGTGCGCCATACGACCTGGTAAAAACCATGCGCGCGTCTATCTGGGCTCTGGGGCCACTGGTTGCGCGTTTTGGACAAGGGCAGGTTTCTCTGCCTGGCGGTTGTGCCATTGGTGCTCGTCCGGTTGACCTGCATATTACCGGTCTCGAGCAGCTGGGCGCAGAGATTAAGCTGGAAGAAGGCTACGTTAAGGCTTCGGTAAACGGCCGCCTTAAAGGGGCCCACATTGTGATGGATAAGGTGAGCGTGGGCGCTACCGTCACCATCATGAGTGCAGCCACGCTTGCTGAAGGCAAGACGGTGATTGAAAACGCCGCTCGTGAACCTGAAATCGTCGATACGGCGAACTTCCTCAACACTCTGGGCGCGAAGATCAGCGGTGCGGGCACAGATCGCATTACTATCGAAGGTGTTGCTCGTTTGGGCGGCGGCGTTTATCGCGTTCTACCTGACCGCATTGAAACCGGGACCTTCCTGGTGGCTGCAGCTATTTCAGGCGGTAAAATCCTCTGCCGTAACGCGCAGCCTGACACCCTAGATGCGGTTCTGGCTAAGCTGCGTGAAGCAGGTGCTGAGGTTGAAACCGGTGAAGACTGGATAAGCCTTGATATGCACGGCCAGCGTCCAAAAGGCGTGACGGTTCGTACGGCCCCACACCCTGGCTTCCCTACCGATATGCAGGCGCAATTCACCCTGCTGAACCTGGTGGCTGAAGGGACGGGCGTGATCACCGAAACTATCTTCGAAAACCGCTTTATGCATGTGCCTGAGTTAATTCGTATGGGCGCGCACGCGGAAATCGAAAGCAACACCGTTATCTGTCATGGCGTTGAGACACTTTCTGGTGCTCAGGTCATGGCGACAGATCTCCGCGCGTCAGCAAGCCTTGTTCTGGCTGGCTGTATTGCAGAGGGCACGACGGTGGTTGACCGTATTTACCACATCGACCGCGGCTATGAGCGCATTGAAGATAAGCTTCAGGCGCTGGGCGCGAAAATCGAACGCGTGAAGGGAAGCGAGTAAGCCTCCCTTAGCAAGAAAAAACCGGGGCATGCCCCGGTTTTTTTATAGCTGCCGAATCTTGCTGGATCTGTCGATAAACTCATGGGTTATAGGATCGTGATAGCGCGACGGCCAAATGACCTGAGGGGCTACGCCCAGAGCCTGAGCGATAATGAACTCCCCTTTAGGCCAGGGGCGGGATAACGCGTTGGCGAGCGTTGATGAGCTTAAACCTGACTGACGTGACAGGGCGGCAAGCGAGGTTCTCTTTTTTCGCAGGCCGGCAATGATGTCCGCCGGATGCCAATCCACATACTGATTTTCCATAATCTCTCCCTGTAATCTTACAAATCCTGCCCTGAACTGAGCATTAGTACAGGAAACTTATAGCATAAAAAGTTCCAAATGATTCCTGTAAGTGTAAGGAATAACGCATTCTGTGTTTTCATCCGCATATATGATGAAATCAAATGAAAATGGCAGGATTTAAGTGAAGGTATGGAGATGGGGTGAAGTTTTATTGGAAACTTAGCGCGCCAAATGACGCGCTAAAGTACTCGCTAACGATCGCGCTGTACGGACATGTGGGCTAAAGAGATAAGCGCTTCGCGATATGGGCTATCAGGCAGAACAGAAAGCGCGTCGATTGCTTTATCTGCCTCTTCCTCAGCACGCTGGCGGGTCCACTCCAGAGAACCGCAATCCGCCATAGCTTTCAGGACAGGATCCAGCAGATGGCGGCCATTTCCTTGTTCGATCGCTTCACGGATCATCTGTGTCTGTTCCGGTGAACCATTACGCATGGCGTGCAGCAGCGGCAGCGTAGGCTTACCTTCGTTAAGGTCATCACCGACGTTTTTACCCAGGGTCTGCCCGTCCGAGCTGTAATCCAGCAGATCGTCAATGAGCTGGAAAGCCGTGCCCAGGTAACGCCCATAATCCTGCAGCGCTTTTTCCTGAACGTCAGATGCACCAGCCAGGATCCCCGAACATTGCGCTGCGGCTTCAAACAGGCGAGCCGTTTTGCTGTAAATCACCCGCATGTAGCTTTCTTCGGTGATATCAGGGTCATTGCAGTTCATCAACTGCAGTACTTCGCCTTCAGCAATGACGTTAACAGCCTCAGACATGACTTCCAGCACTTTCAGCGAGCCCAGACTGGTCATCATCTGGAAGGAACGCGTATAGATAAAGTCGCCGACCAACACGCTTGCGGCATTGCCAAAAGCAGCGTTAGCCGTGGCTTTACCGCGACGCATATCTGATTCGTCCACGACGTCATCGTGGAGAAGGGTAGCGGTATGTATGAATTCGATTAGCGCCGCTATTCTGACATGCGCCTGCCCTTCATAAGCAAGTGCCCGTGCGGCAAGCACGGCAATCATAGGGCGGATACGTTTACCGCCGCCGCTGACGATGTAGTAGCCCAGCTGGTTGATCAGCTGGACATCAGAATTCAGTTGCTCAAGGATTGTCGCATTGACACCCGCCATATCTTGCGCGGTTAACTCATTAATTTTTTCTAAATTCATCGCAAAAGTCTGGCTTTCGTCCTGTTTATTCCATATCCGTATGGCATAACGAGAGGGTTGAGGTTCGATACTGTAGTACAGATTGTACTGAAAAAACGAGGCAGATAAACGGTGTGTGTGCTGTTGCGTTTTTTTTCTACGCTAATTGACGATCGGACTTGTCAAAGCATCACGATTTGCGTAATATTCGCGCCCTATTGTGAATATTTATAGCGCTACCTGAATCCAATGAAAGGCAAGCGCGGAAAGCGGAGTTTTATATGTACGCGGTTTTCCAAAGTGGTGGTAAACAACACCGAGTAAGCGAAGGTCAGACCGTTCGCCTGGAAAAGCTGGACATCGCAACTGGCGAAACTGTTGAGTTCGCTGAAGTTCTGATGATCGCAAACGGTGAAGAAGTCAAAATCGGCGTTCCTTTCGTCGATGGTGGCGTTATCAAAGCTGAAGTCGTTGCTCACGGTCGTGGCGAGAAAGTTAAAATCGTCAAGTTCCGTCGCCGTAAACACTATCGTAAGCAAGCGGGCCACCGTCAGTGGTTCACCGATGTGAAAATTACTGGCATCAGCGCCTAAGACCTGAGGAGTAGATTAAATGGCACATAAAAAGGCTGGCGGCTCAACTCGTAACGGTCGCGATTCAGAAGCAAAACGCCTCGGTGTAAAACGCTTTGGTGGCGAAACTGTACTGGCTGGTAGCATCATCGTTCGTCAACGTGGTACTAAATTCCACGCTGGCAACAATGTAGGTTGTGGTCGTGACCACACCCTGTTTGCTAAAGCAGACGGTAAAGTAAAATTCGAAGTTAAAGGCCCGAACAATCGTAAATACATCAGCATCGTTGCTGAGTAAGTTTTTCGGTCCGGTAACGGATGAAAGCCCCGCAACGTGTTGCGGGGCTTTTTACATTGTACGCCTGGTAAATATTGTACGCCTGGTAAATTAAAACAGGGAATGGGCATGGGGCAGCAGGCGGGGATCGGCATTCTTTTAGCGCTTACCACGGCGATGTGCTGGGGAGCGTTACCGATAGCGATGAAGCAGGTGCTTCCGGTGATGGCGCCGCCGACGGTGGTCTTTTATCGGTTCCTGATGGCCAGTATTGGCCTCGGCATTATTCTCGCGATTCGGGGTAAACTTCCGCCGCTCACCCTGTTCCGTAAGCCTCGGTGGCTGGCGCTGTTAGCGATTGCCACCGGTGGGCTATTTGGCAACTTTCTGCTCTTTAGCTCCTCCCTGCAGTATTTAAGTCCTACCGCGTCTCAGGTCATTGGTCAGCTCTCCCCCGTGGGGATGATGGTGGCGAGCGTGGTGGTGCTGAAAGAGAGAATGCGTGGCACACAGGTTATCGGTGCCATTATGCTCTTATGCGGGCTGGTGATGTTCTTCAACACCAGCCTGATAGAAATTTTTACCCGCCTGACGGATTACACGCTTGGAGTAATCTTTGGCGTGCTGGCGGCAACGGTTTGGGTCAGTTATGGTGTAGCGCAGAAGGTGTTATTACGTCGGCTGGCCTCGCAACAGATCCTCTTTTTGCTGTACACTTTATGTACTATTGCACTTTTGCCGCTGGCAAAGCCGGGCGTGATTTTCCAGCTCAGTAGCTGGCAACTGACGTGTCTGGTTTTTTGCGGTCTGAATACGTTGGTAGGATACGGCGCGCTCGCTGAGGCGATGGCGCGCTGGCAGGCCTCCCAGGTTAGCGCCATCATTACGCTAACGCCGCTGTTTACGCTGCTGTTCTCAGACCTGCTGTCTCAGGCCTGGCCCGAGTATTTCGCCATACCGATGCTTAACCTTGTGGGTTACATCGGTGCACTGGTGGTTGTGGCTGGTGCTATGTATTCTGCGATTGGCCACCGCCTTTGGGGGCGCTGGCATAAAACCGAAACGGCCACACCGGTGCAACGTTCGGGCGAATGATTTACGGAGAAGTAAGATGAAGTTTGTTGATGAAGCAACGATCCTGGTCGTGGCAGGGGATGGCGGTAACGGCTGCGTTAGCTTCCGTCGTGAAAAATATATCCCGAGAGGCGGCCCGGACGGCGGTGACGGCGGTGACGGCGGTGACGTATGGCTTGAAGCCGACGAGAACCTGAATACGCTCATCGATTATCGTTTTGAAAAGGCTTTCCGCGCTGAACGCGGTCAGAATGGCCAAAGCCGCGATTGTACCGGCAAACGTGGTCATGACGTGACTGTAAAGGTGCCGGTCGGGACCCGAGTTATCGATCAGGGCACCGGTGAAACCATGGGTGATATGACCCTGCACGGTCAAAAGCTGATGGTTGCTAAGGGCGGCTGGCACGGCCTGGGTAACACCCGTTTTAAATCCTCGGTCAACCGTACTCCTCGCCAGAAGACGATGGGGACTCCAGGTGAAAAACGTGACCTGCAGTTAGAGCTGATGCTGCTGGCCGATGTTGGCATGCTGGGCATGCCGAACGCAGGTAAATCAACCTTTATCCGCGCGGTATCTGCAGCGAAGCCAAAAGTTGCTGACTATCCATTTACCACGCTGGTGCCAAGCCTTGGCGTTGTCCGCATGGATAACGAGAAGAGCTTCGTTGTCGCGGATATCCCGGGGCTGATTGAGGGTGCCGCCGACGGTGCCGGTCTTGGTATTCGCTTCCTGAAGCACCTGGAACGTTGCCGTGTCCTGCTGCACCTCATCGATATTGAGCCTATCGATGGTTCAGATCCGGTTGAGAACGCCCGTATTATTGTTGGCGAGCTGGAAAAATACAGCGAAAGCCTGGCGTCTAAACCTCGCTGGCTGGTGTTTAACAAAATCGACCTGATGGACAAAGCGCAGGCTGAAGAGAAGGCGAAGGCGATTGCCGAAGCACTCGGCTGGGAAGATAAATTCTACCTTATCTCTGCGGCAAGCCAGATGGGCGTGAAGGATCTCTGCTGGGATGTGATGACCTTTATCATCGAAAACCCAATTACGGCGGCTGAAGTCGCTAAGCAGACAGAGAAAGTCGAGTTTATGTGGGATGACTACCATCGCCAGCAGCTCGATGAAATGGAAGCTGAAGCAGAAGAAGATTGGGATGACGACTGGGACGATGAAGACGACGAAGGCGTCGAAATTATCTACCAGAAGTAAGTCTCAAACGAAGAAGGCCGGTGCTCCCGGCCTTTTTTATTGAATGCTGCCGGGAAGCCAGCAGTCAGCCTGCAAGCCGCCTTCAGCGTGGTTATCCAGTTCAAGACTGCCATGATGGAGCTGCACAATACGTAGCACAATGTTCAGGCCCAGCCCGCTTCCACCGTAACGCTGGTCCATACGCCTGAAAGGTTCCGTTATCTGCTGAAGATACTCGGCTTTAATGCCCGGACCGCTGTCGACCACGCTCAACAGAGTTCCTCCCTCTTTCTCTGCCAGCATCACATGAATCACGCCTTTTTCTGGGCTATAGCGAGAGGCATTTTCCAGCAGGTTACGCAGCATCAAACGCAGCAGCACGGCATCGCCCTGAACGGTCAGAGAGGCGTCTGCGGGCCAGATGAGCTTTTGCCCGCGAGGCGCAGCCAATTCTTCCATTTCCATCTTCAGCGGCGCAACGATGTCGCTGCTCCAGGTCAGCGTATTGTAATGCCCGCTGGCCAGGGCTTGCCCGGCACGGGAGAGCATCAGTAGCTGCTCAATGGTGTGCATGAGCTGATCGATTCTGGTTAGCAGCATCGGGGCCTGCTCTACGCCATTTTTTGCCATCAGTTCGAGATGCAGCCTGAGGCCAGCCAGCGGCGTTCTCAGTTCGTGTGCGGCATCGGCAGTGAACAGACGTTCTTGCTGAATAGTATGATCCAGGCGGCCAAGCAGCTGGTTAAGGGAATTGGTCACCGCCACCATTTCGTCCATGTCGGAAAACATGGGCAGCGGCGTGAGATTGTCGGCGGAACGATTAGCAAGGCTGGAGCGCAGCTGATTCAGAGGACGGGTTATCCAGGTGATTGCCCAGAAGGAAAAGAAAAGTGTGAAGGCGACCATCACCAGAGAAGGCACCAGCAAAGAGGCAATCGCTTCGCGGATCTCCTTCTCCACCTGCTGGTTTCGGGCCTTGGCGGACAGCGTTTCACTCACCAGGAAGCCAATCTGCTCACGACTTTCATGCCAGAGCCAGACGACGCTTATCAGCTGGAAAAAAAGAAGAATAAGCGCCAGCAGGACCATCAGGCGCCGGCGCATGCTGCTCATGAACGGCTTTCCAGTCGGTAGCCAACGCCGCGCACGGTTTTGATTCTGTCCTTCCCTAATTTGCGGCGAAGATTATGGATATGCACTTCGAGGGTATTGGAGCCTGGGTCGTCTTGCCAGCTGTAAATATCCTGCTGCAGCGTTTCGCGGTGTACCGTCTGGCCAATGCGCATCATCAGGCGAGTGAGCAAGGCGAACTCTTTGGGCGTAATTTCTACGGCCTGATTAGCGAGTAAGACCTGCTGTGTTTGCAGATTAAGGGTTAAATCGTCTTCCTGCAGCAGATTGTCGCTGTGGCCCTGATAGCGGCGAATCAGCGCCCGGGCGCGTGCCTGTAGCTCAGCAAGGGCAAAAGGTTTAACCAAATAATCATCGGCGCCAGAGTCCAGGCCGTTTACGCGGTCTTCAAGCGCGTCGCGAGCCGTGAGGATCAGCACGGGGTTTTTTACCCCACGACGACGCCACTGGCTTAGCAGCGTGGCACCGTCCTTATCAGGCAGCCCCAGGTCGAGAATAATCAGGCTGTACTCGCCGCTTTGCAGCAGGGCGTCTGCCTGGGCCGCCGTGGTGGCGCAGTCTAAGGCATAGCCTTCCCCGCCTAATGCCAGCGCAAGACCTTCCTGGAGCAGTAAATCGTCTTCAACAATAAGCAGTTTCATGGCTAGTTATTTTGGTAAATATCCTTGTAAAGCCGGCTTTCAAAACGCACCAGCGGGATACGGCGGTTACGCTGGTCGGCCGGTTCAACGGCATAGCCGGAGAGATACTGCACGAAGGCCATGCGTTGGCCACTGGCCGTAGTAATGAAGCCTGCCAGATTATAAACCCCTTGCAGCGAGCCCGTTTTCGCCGATACTTTGCCGTCAACGCCAGCCTGATGCAGGCCAGCACGATACTGCAGGGAACCGTCGTAGCCCGCGAGCGGCAGCATGGAGATAAAGTTTAGCTGATTATCATTCTGAGCGATGTATTGCAGCACCTGCATCATCGTGGCTGGCGAAATCAGGTTGTGGCGTGAAAGGCCGGAGCCGTCGACGACGATGCTGTTCCCCAAATCTACGCCCGCTTTTTGACGCAAAATCTGACGAACGGAATCTGCCCCTGCGCGCCATGTGCCGGGGACGCCTAAACGATTATGTCCGATGGTTCTGAATACGGTATCGGCAATCATGTTATCGGATTTCTTCAGCATGATTTTAAGCAGGTCGTGCAGCGGTGCTGACTGCTTGCTGGCGAGTACTGTACCCGGTTCGTTGGGCTGAGTCTGGCGCAGCAGCGTTCCGCTATAGCTAATCCCCGCCTGCTTCAGTTCATCTTTGATAATGGCACCTGCATAGCTAGCACCGTCCTGAATGGCAAAGGCTAATGGCAGAGGGTCTGCGCGCTGTGTGAGGCAGCCTGTCAGCGTGTAACGATTCAAATCGCCCGGAACGACATCAAGTTCACAGTATTGGGCGTCAGGAGAGCCTTTGGCCAGGGTTCTGACCTGGCTAAACATCACTACCGGGTAATAAGACGCAATACGGATGTAGGCTAAATCGTCAGCCTTAGGGGCGCTATACAGGGAAATTGAGAAACAGTTCCGGTCCACGATTGCGGCGGCAGGGGGGGCGCTAAAACACTGCGTCATATCGTTCCAGGGCCAGCCTGGCGCTTTATCGTGGCTGGCAAAGATGGACGTATCGACCAGTACGTTCCCCTTAATCTGCTGGACGCCTGCTTTTTTTAATTCGGCGACCATATTGCGGATATCCTGACGTTTAAGCGTAGGATCGCCGCCAAATCGCGCGATAAGGTCGCCATTCAGTACGCCATTATCGACCTGCGCGCGGCTTTCCAGCGTCGTCGTAAAGCGAAAGTCCGGGCCTAACTGAAGCAGCGCAGCCAGCGCCGTAATGACTTTTTGAGTACTGGCAGGCAGTGCCATCTGCTGGCTGTGGTAATCAATGAATGGGCTTGTGGCACCGACTTTTTGCACCATCAGCGCCAGGTTCGCCCCATCAGGCAACTGGGAGGTGTACTCTTCAACGTTCGCAGCCTGAACATTGATGGCTACGGCAGCGGTCAACCCAATGACAAATCTAAAAAATCGCATAATCTCGCGGTAACGGCCTGGAAACGTGACCGCCATACTACGGTGCATTATGGTGCAAAGTAAACGATGACCCTTAGGGAACTCCAGGGTAAAATACCGGTCAATTTGAAAACTGTTACTGACCTGGAGTCATCACTCCGGGTTGGTTTTCTTTTATTTATTGCCGGAGATACTGCCCGTATCCCGGCCATGCTTTTAAGCCAGCAGGGTGTTTTGCCCTGCTGCAGAGGACTGATTTTAAGAGGTATAACAAATGCAACCTATTCCGATGACATTACGTGGCGCCGAACAATTACGCGAGGAACTGGATTTTCTGAAGTCCGTTCGTCGTCCGGAAATCATTGCTGCAATTGCAGAAGCTCGCGAGCATGGCGATCTTAAAGAAAACGCCGAATATCACGCCGCGCGTGAGCAGCAGGGCTTTTGTGAAGGCCGTATTCAGGATATCGAAGCGAAGCTGTCCAATGCTCAGGTGATCGATGTCACAAAAATGCCTAATAACGGCCGTGTGATTTTTGGCACCACCGTAACGGTATTGAACCTGGATAATGACGAAGAGCTTACTTATCGCATCGTTGGTGACGATGAGGCTGATTTTAAAAAGAATCTTATTTCTGTAAATTCGCCTATCGCTCGCGGCCTTGTGGGTAAAGAATGCGATGATGTTGTTGTGATTCGCACGCCGGGTGGCGATGTCGAATTCGAAATCCTGAAAGTAGAATATTTATAATTTTTACTACGCTGGCTAAAGGGTTGGCGTATTGTAAAGAAAAGAAAAAGGCCGCATAGCGGCCTTTTATCAACGAACATAGCGTGGCATTTTGCACACCTCTGCCTACTTCGGCAGAGAGATCTTCCGCTCTTTAGAAGGGCGATAGATCACCAGCGTTTTACCGATGACCTGTACGTTACAGGCGCCGGTTTCCCGCACGATGGCATCCACTATTAAGGTTTTCGTTTCGCGATCTTCCGTTGCGATCTTCACCTTGATTAACTCATGGTGCTCAAGCGCTTGTTCAATCTCGGCCAGTACCCCTTCGGTCAAACCATTATTGCCAAGCAGAACGACCGGCTTGAGCGGATGGGCCAGACCTTTCAGGTGCTGTTTTTGTTTAGTACTCAGATTCATCGTATTTTTTGCTTACGTTGGGATTGAAAACGGTTCATTCTACCGCCATCTCCAGTGTATCGCCAAATCGGCTGTGCTGATTGTTAGTTAGCCTGCTATTCACGATGAACAAAGTTGGATATTGAGATGACAGGTAAGAAGCGTTCTGCCAGCTCCAGTCGCTGGCTGCAGGAACACTTTAGCGATAAATATGTTCTACAGGCACAGAAAAAGGGGTTGCGGTCCCGTGCCTGGTTTAAACTTGATGAAATACAGCAAAGTGACAAACTTTTTAAGCCAGGAATGACTATTGTTGATCTTGGTGCTGCACCCGGCGGGTGGTCACAGTACGTCGTGACCCAAATCGGGAATCAGGGGAGAATCATCGCTTGCGATCTTTTACCAATGGATCCTATCGTTGGTGTGGACTTCCTTCAGGGCGATTTTCGTGATGAATTAGTCGTCAAAGCCCTGCTGGAACGTGTTGGTGACAGTAAAGTGCAGGTTGTCATGTCAGATATGGCGCCAAACATGAGCGGGACACCGGCAGTCGATATCCCGCGCGCTATGTACCTGGTTGAACTGGCGCTGGAAATGTGTCGGGACGTGCTGGCGCCGGGCGGTAGTTTTGTAGTGAAAGTGTTTCAGGGCGAAGGTTTCGATGAATACCTGCGAGAAATTCGCTCCCTGTTTACGACGGTTAAAGTTCGTAAGCCGGACTCTTCTCGTGCCCGCTCACGTGAAGTGTACATTGTAGCGACCGGGCGCAAACTATAGTACCCTGACGCTGTTTGTTAACACAGTTGTAATATGAGGTTAATCCCTTGAGTGACATGGCGAAAAACCTAATACTCTGGCTGGTCATTGCCGTTGTGCTAATGTCGGTATTCCAGAGCTTTGGGCCCAGCGAGTCAAATGGCCGTAGGGTGGACTACTCCACTTTCCTGTCCGAAGTTAATCAGGACCAGGTTCGCGAAGCGCGCATCAACGGACGTGAAATCAACGTTACCAAGAAAGATAGTAACCGATACACGACTTACATCCCCGTTAATGATCCCAAGCTGCTTGATAATCTGATTACCAAGAACGTGAAAGTTGTGGGCGAGCCGCCTGAAGAGCAGAGTCTGCTGGCAACTATCTTCATTTCCTGGTTCCCAATGCTGCTGCTGATTGGGGTCTGGATCTTCTTTATGCGCCAAATGCAGGGCGGCGGTGGCAAAGGTGCCATGTCGTTCGGTAAGAGCAAGGCGCGTATGCTAACGGAAGACCAAATCAAGACCACCTTTGCTGACGTTGCAGGCTGTGACGAGGCGAAAGAAGAGGTGGCTGAGCTGGTTGAATACCTGCGTGAGCCGAGCCGTTTCCAGAAGCTGGGCGGTAAAATCCCGAAAGGCGTCCTGATGGTCGGTCCTCCGGGTACGGGTAAAACGCTGCTGGCAAAAGCGATTGCTGGCGAAGCTAAAGTGCCGTTCTTCACGATTTCCGGCTCTGACTTTGTTGAAATGTTCGTCGGTGTGGGCGCATCCCGTGTCCGTGACATGTTCGAACAGGCCAAGAAAGCAGCACCTTGCATTATCTTTATCGATGAAATCGATGCCGTAGGTCGTCAGCGTGGCGCCGGTCTGGGTGGTGGTCACGATGAACGTGAGCAGACCCTGAACCAGATGCTGGTTGAGATGGATGGCTTCGAAGGTAACGAAGGTATCATCGTTATTGCGGCAACTAACCGTCCTGACGTACTTGACCCGGCGCTGCTGCGTCCAGGTCGTTTCGACCGCCAGGTTGTTGTCGGTCTGCCGGACGTTCGTGGCCGTGAGCAAATCCTGAAAGTGCATATGCGCCGCGTACCGCTTTCGCCGGATATTGATGCTGCAATTATCGCTCGTGGTACGCCTGGTTTCTCCGGTGCCGATCTGGCCAACCTGGTGAACGAAGCCGCGCTGTTTGCCGCTCGCGGTAACAAGCGTGTGGTATCGATGGTTGAGTTCGAGAAAGCGAAAGACAAAATCATGATGGGGGCAGAACGTCGCTCCATGGTGATGACGGAAGCGCAGAAAGAATCTACTGCCTATCACGAAGCTGGCCATGCGATTATCGGTCGCCTGGTACCGGAACACGATCCGGTGCACAAAGTGACGATTATTCCTCGTGGTCGTGCGTTGGGTGTGACCTTCTTCCTGCCTGAAGGCGATGCTATTAGCGCCAGCCGTCAGAAACTGGAAAGTCAGATCTCCACGCTGTACGGCGGCCGTCTGGCAGAAGAGATTATCTACGGACCGGAACATGTGTCTACCGGGGCGTCGAATGACATTAAAGTCGCGACCAACCTGGCACGTAACATGGTTACCCAGTGGGGCTTCTCCGACAAACTTGGTCCGCTGCTGTATGCGGAAGAAGAGGGCGAAGTATTCCTGGGCCGTTCAGTTGCGAAAGCTAAGCATATGTCTGATGAGACCGCGCGTATCATCGATCAGGAAGTGAAATCCCTGATTGAACGCAACTATGCTCGTGCTCGCCAGCTGCTGAATGAGAACATGGATATCCTGCATACCATGAAAGATGCGTTGATGAAGTATGAAACCATCGATGCACCGCAGATTGACGATCTGATGGCTCGCCGCGAAGTGCGTCCGCCAGCAGGTTGGGAAGATGCGAGCAAGAGCAGCAATAATTCTGATAACAACGGTACCCCAAATGCGCCACGCCCGGTTGATGAACCGCGCACGCCAAATCCGGGTAACACGATGTCAGAACAGCTGGGCGACAAATAAGACGCTCACGACAGATGTTTTTGCAGTAATCTATAAACCCCGGGCCTGTCCCGGGGTTTTTGTTTTTGTACCTCCTAAGACAAACGCATAGGAAGAAGAATGAAACTTACCGCGCAGGGCTCTACGCTGGATCTCTCCCATCCTCATGTCATGGGGATTTTAAACGTCACGCCGGATTCTTTTTCTGACGGTGGCCAGCACAACTCGCTGGTTGAAGCCCTGAAGCATGCAAACGCTATGATCAACGCCGGGGCGACAATCATTGATGTTGGCGGAGAATCTACGCGACCTGGTGCGGCCGAAGTAAGTACTGAAGAAGAGCTTGAGCGCGTTATCCCGGTGGTGGAGGCGATTGCTCAGCGTTTTGAAGTCTGGGTTTCTGTGGATACCTCAAAGGCTGAGGTTATCCGCGAGTCTGCCCGAGTGGGGGCGCATATTATCAACGATATTCGCTCGTTACAGGAGCCCGGGGCGCTGGCCGCCGCTGCGGAAACGGGGCTACCGGTTTGCCTGATGCATATGCAAGGTGAACCGAAAACGATGCAGCAGGCGCCGCACTATGATGACGTGTATGCCGACGTGAATCGCTTTTTTGTGCAGCATATTGCCCGCTGTGAGGCGGGAGGTATCTCAAAAGAGAAATTGTTGCTCGACCCAGGCTTTGGTTTCGGTAAGAATCTCACCCACAATTACCAGCTATTAGCCCGACTTTCGGAATTCCATCACTACGGCATGCCGCTCCTGGTGGGAATGTCCCGTAAATCCATGGTGGGGCAGTTGCTGAATGTTGGCCCCGACCAGCGTCTGAGCGGAAGTCTTGCCTGTGCGGTGATTGCTGCCATGCAGGGGGCACAAATTCTTCGCGTTCATGACGTGAAAGAGACAGTTGAAGCTATGCGCGTGGTTGAAGCTACGCTTTCAGTGAAGGAAAACAAATACTATGAGTAACCGTAAATATTTTGGCACCGATGGCATTCGTGGCCGCGTGGGCGATGCGCCTATTACTCCTGATTTCGTTCTGAAGCTGGGCTGGGCTGCGGGTAAAGTGCTTGCTCGTCATGGCTCCCGTAAAATCATCATCGGTAAAGATACGCGTATTTCCGGCTACATGCTGGAGTCTGCACTGGAAGCAGGTCTTGCCGCAGCCGGTCTGTCCGCTTCTTTTACCGGGCCAATGCCAACGCCTGCGGTTGCCTATTTGACGCGAACATTCCGCGCGGAAGCCGGCATTGTTATCTCTGCCTCTCATAATCCGTTCTATGACAACGGCATCAAATTCTTCTCTATCGACGGGACTAAGCTCCCGGATGAAGTCGAAGAAGCGATTGAAGCGGAGATGGAAAAAGAGATCACCTGCGTAGATTCGGCGGAGCTGGGTAAAGCCAGCCGTATTGTTGATGCCGCAGGGCGCTATATTGAATTCTGTAAGGGGACTTTCCCGAACGAACTGAGCCTGAATGGCCTCAAAATCGTCGTGGACTGCGCTAACGGAGCGACTTACCACATCGCACCCAATGTATTGCGTGAGCTGGGCGCAAAAGTCATTGCCATCGGCTGTGAGCCGGATGGGGTGAACATTAATGAAAAATGCGGTGCGACCGACGTTCGCATGCTGCAAGAACGCGTGTTGTTAGAAAAAGCCGATCTGGGTATAGCGTTTGACGGCGACGGCGACCGGGTGATCATGGTGGATAACCTGGGGCATAAAGTCGATGGCGATCAGATTCTCTATATCATCGCTCGCGAAGGATTGCGTCAGGGGCAGCTACGCGGCGGCGCCGTGGGGACGCTAATGAGCAATATGGGGCTGGAAGTCGCGCTTAAGCAGCTGGGTATTCCATTTGTCCGTGCCAAAGTTGGTGACCGCTATGTCCTGGAGAAACTGCAGGAGAAAGGCTGGCGTATAGGTGCGGAAAACTCCGGGCACGTTATCCTGCTGGACCAGACCACAACGGGCGACGGTATCATCGCTGGTTTGCAAGTACTCACAGCAATGGTTCGCAACCACATGAGCCTGCACGATCTTTGCAGCGGCATGAAATTATTCCCGCAGATTTTGGTTAACGTCCGCTTTACCGCTGGCAGCGGCGATCCGCTTGAAAACGAAGCGGTAAAACGCGCTACCGCTGAGGTGGAAGCCGCATTGGGCAACCGTGGCCGCGTATTGTTGCGTAAGTCAGGCACTGAACCGCTGATTCGAGTGATGGTTGAAGGTGAGGACGAAGCGCAGGTTACGGCCTTTGCCCACCAAATCGCAGATGCAGTGAAGGCAGTTTAATATTTTCTGCGCATCAAACTGATTGAAAAGGCGGCAGTTGCCGCCTGTTCTTCTACCGAATACTGATTGTTTGCTGTTTTTTTCCGCAGTCAGTGCATTGTTAATAAATTGCCCTTGCGCACCAGTCTGGCTTTGGTTAGTATTCTCACCCGCTTCAGTGGGTAATGACAAACGTATCCGCTTAACTGGTTTGAAGCAATTGGCGTGCGGTAACCCCGCAAGGAACAGGTTGATTATGTACGAAGCTCTTTTGGTTGTTTTCCTTATTGTAGCGTTAGGCCTTGTAGGTCTTATTATGCTGCAGCAAGGTAAAGGCGCTGATATGGGAGCCTCCTTCGGAGCAGGCGCTTCCGCTACGTTATTCGGTTCAAGTGGTTCTGGTAACTTCATGACCCGCATGACCGGTGTGCTCGCAACGTTGTTCTTTATTCTGAGCCTGGTTCTGGGTAATCTCAGCACCAACAAAACCAGTAAAGGAAGTGAGTGGGAGAATTTAAGTCAGCCAGCACAAACTGAGCAGACTGCGCCAGCGGCACCTACCAAGCCGAGCAGCGATATCCCGCAGTAAGTTTGTCAGCTTCAATGCGGTAATATGAAGGTTACCGTGTTCAAAGAGTGCCGAGGTGGTGGAATTGGTAGACACGCTACCTTGAGGTGGTAGTGCCCGATTGGGCTTACGGGTTCAAGTCCCGTCCTCGGTACCAAATCCTAGCAATTCTTGCATTTTATGCAATTCTGGCGTAGTATTTGCCACGTTTTCGGACGCGGGGTGGAGCAGCCTGGTAGCTCGTCGGGCTCATAACCCGAAGGTCGTCGGTTCAAATCCGGCCCCCGCAACCACTTTCCCTGAGAGTTCTTTTTCAAATATACTGTGAACACCAGTTTCGGTGCCTTCGCGAAGAATTTAGAAAAAAATTCTCCTGGACGGTGTCCGGGCCGCAGTTGCGGCATACAGGGTTCAGTTATATAAAGCCCCGATTTATCGGGGTTTTTTGTTATCTGACTTCAGAATAACTGGGCTATATGCCCTTTTTTTATGTCTTGGGGGTGGGCTTGTCCACATTAGAGCAAAAATTAACAGAGATGATTTCAGCACCGGTCGAAGCACTGGGCTACGAACTTGTAGGCATCGAATTCGTTCGCGGCCGCACGTCTACGCTGCGCATCTATATTGATAGTGAAGATGGCATCAATGTTGATGATTGTGCTGATGTCAGTCACCAGGTCAGTGCCGTACTGGATGTCGAAGATCCCATCACCGTGGCCTATCACCTGGAAGTGTCATCACCTGGCCTCGATCGCCCAATGTTCACCGCAGAACACTACGTTCGTTTTACCGGCGAAGAAGTGAGCATTGTATTGCGCATGGCTGTGCAAAACCGCCGCAAATGGCAGGGTATTATTAAAGCCGTAGACGGTGAGATGATCACGGTAACGGTCGAAGGAAAAGACGAAGTGTTCGCGCTGAGCAACATCCAGAAAGCGAACCTGGTACCCCACTTTTAATAGTTTGGATTGAGGTGAAAACCCAGGATGAACAAAGAAATTTTGGCTGTTGTTGAAGCAGTTTCCAACGAAAAATCGCTACCGCGTGAGAAAATTTTCGAAGCGCTGGAAAGTGCGCTGGCAACGGCGACCAAGAAAAAATACGAGCAAGAAATTGACGTGCGCGTTGAAATCGACCGCAAAAGCGGTGATTTCGATACCTTCCGCCGTTGGGTTATCGTTGAAGAGGTGACCCAACCGACGCGTGAAATCACCCTGGAAGCGGCTCAGTTCGAAGATCCGGCCTTCACGGTTGGTGAATACGTTGAAGATCAGATTGAATCCGTGACCTTTGACCGTATCACCACCCAAACCGCCAAGCAGGTTATCGTGCAGAAAGTTCGCGAAGCCGAGCGTGCGATGGTGGTCGATCAGTTCCGTGAGCACGAAGGTGAGATTATCACCGGCGTGGTGAAAAAAGTTAACCGTGACAACATCGCTCTGGATCTCGGCAGCAATGCTGAAGCCGTGATTCTGCGTGAAGATATGCTGCCGCGCGAAAACTTCCGTCCGGGCGACCGCATTCGCGGCGTGCTGTACGCAGTACGTCCTGAAGCTCGCGGTGCACAACTGTTCGTTAGCCGCTCCAAACCTGAAATGCTGATCGAACTGTTCCGCATTGAAGTGCCGGAAATCGGTGAAGAAGTTATCGAGATTAAAGCCGCTGCACGCGATCCTGGCTCTCGCGCCAAAATCGCTGTGAAAACTAACGACAAGCGTATCGACCCGGTCGGGGCATGCGTTGGTATGCGTGGTGCACGCGTTCAGGCGGTTTCTACAGAGTTAGGCGGTGAGCGTATTGATATCGTGCTGTGGGACGACAACCCGGCGCAGTTTGTTATCAACGCAATGGCACCGGCTGACGTAGCATCCATCGTTGTCGACGAAGACAAACATACGATGGATATCGCGGTAGAGGCAGGCAACCTGGCACAGGCCATCGGCCGTAACGGTCAGAACGTTCGCCTGGCATCACAGCTGAGCGGCTGGGAACTCAACGTCATGACCGTTGATGACCTGCAGGCTAAACATCAGGCTGAAGCGCATGCGGCTATTGATACCTTTACCAAATACCTCGACATTGACGAGGATTTCGCCACCGTGTTGGTCGAAGAAGGTTTCTCCACGCTTGAAGAGTTGGCCTATGTGCCAATGAAAGAGCTGCTGGAAATCGACGGCCTTGATGAAGACACCGTGGAAGCATTACGCGATCGCGCTAAAAACGCGCTCACCACACTGGCTCTGGCACAAGAAGAGAGCCTTGGCGATAAGAAACCAGCCGAGGATCTGCTGAACCTCGAAGGGATGGATCGCACGCTGGCCTTTAAACTGGCTGCTCGTGGTGTTAGCTCGCTGGAAGACCTTGCCGAGCAAGGTGTTGACGACCTGTCTGATATCGAAGGTTTAACGGATGAGAAAGCCGGTGAACTGATTATGGCAGCGCGTAACATTTGCTGGTTTGGCGGCGAAGCGTAATAAACTGTAGCAGGAAGGAACAGCATGACAGATGTAACCGTAAAAGCGCTGGCCGCAGAGATTCAGACCTCCGTGGACCGCCTGGTACAGCAATTTGCTGATGCAGGGATCCCGAAGTCTGCTGATGACTCCGTTTCGGCGCAAGAGAAGCAAACTCTGCTGGCTCACCTGAACCATGAACATGGCTCAGGCCCAGATAAGTTGACTTTACAGCGCAAAACGCGCAGTACTTTAAACATTCCAGGTACCGGTGGGAAAAGTAAATCGGTACAAATCGAAGTCCGCAAGAAGCGCACCTTTGTGAAACGTGATCCGCAAGAGGCTGAACGCCTTGCCGCGGAAGAACAGGCGCAGCGTGAAGCGGAAGAGCAAGCCCAGCGTGAGGCAGAGGAAACTGCCAAACGTGCGGCACAAGAAAAAGCTAAGCGTGATGCTGAAGAACAAGCTAAGCGCGAAGCCGCTGATAAAGCGAAACGTGAAGCTGCGGAAAAAGACAAAGTGAGCAATCAACAAACTGACGATATGACGAAAACTGCCCAGGCCGATAAAGCCCGCCGTGAAGCTGAAACTGCAGAGCTGAAGCGCAAAGCGGAAGAAGAAGCTCGTCGCAAACTCGAAGAAGAAGCACGTCGCGTAGCGGAAGAGGTCCGTAAATTGGCTGAAGCTAACGCAGGCGTGTGGGCCGAACAAGAGAAAGTGGAAGACGACAAGTCTGACTACCATGTCACCACTTCTCAGCATGCCCGCCAGGCTGAAGACGAAAACGACCGTGAAGTAGAAGGCGGGCGTGGTCGCGCTCGTACTACAACGGCTAAAGCTCCTCGCCAGAAAAAGGCAGGCGGCAAACACGGCGAATCTAAAGCTGACCGTGAAGAGGCTCGTGCAGCCGTTCGCGGTGGTAAAGGCAAGCGTAAGCCAAGCAGCCTGCAGCAGGGCTTCACCAAGCCTGCACAGGCGGTTAACCGTGATGTTGTGATCGGTGAAACCGTTACCGTTGCTGAACTGGCTAACAAAATGGCTGTTAAAGGCTCTCAGGTCATCAAAGCGATGATGAAGCTGGGCGCAATGGCAACCATTAACCAGGTCATCGATCAGGAAACCGCCCAGCTGGTTGCTGAGGAAATGGGCCACAAGGTTATCCTGCGTCGTGAAAACGAGCTGGAAGAGGCGGTAATGAGCGACCGTGATACCGGCGCTGCAACCGAAACTCGTGCTCCGGTTGTGACCATCATGGGCCACGTTGACCACGGTAAAACCTCCCTGCTGGACTACATTCGTTCTACTAAGGTTGCCTCCGGTGAAGCGGGTGGTATTACCCAGCACATCGGTGCTTACCACGTAGAAACTGACAACGGCATGGTGACCTTCCTGGATACCCCGGGTCACGCAGCGTTTACTTCCATGCGTGCTCGTGGTGCTCAGGCGACGGATATCGTTGTTCTGGTTGTTGCGGCTGACGATGGCGTGATGCCACAAACTATCGAAGCTATCCAGCACGCGAAAGCGGCGCAGGTACCGGTAGTCGTCGCAGTGAACAAAATCGATAAACCAGAAGCAGACCCGGATCGCGTTAAGCAGGAACTGTCCCAGTACGGCATCATGCCGGAAGAGTGGGGCGGCGAAAGCCAGTTCATCCACGTTTCTGCTAAAGCCGGTACCGGTATCGACGACCTGCTGGACGCTATCCTGCTGCAGGCTGAAGTTCTGGAACTGAAAGCCGTACGTAAAGGTATGGCAAGCGGCGTGGTAATCGAATCCTTCCTGGATAAAGGTCGTGGTCCGGTTGCAACCGTTCTGGTGCGTGAAGGTACCCTGAACAAGGGCGATATCGTACTGTGTGGCTTCGAGTATGGCCGCGTGCGTGCGATGCGTGACGAGATGGGCCGTGAAGTGACCGAAGCGGGTCCTTCTATCCCTGTTGAGATCCTTGGCCTGTCCGGCGTACCTGCCGCGGGTGACGAAGTGACCGTTGTTCGCGACGAGAAGAAAGCCCGTGAAGTTGCTCTGTATCGTCAGGGTAAATTCCGCGAAGTGAAACTGGCTCGTCAGCAGAAATCCAAACTGGAAAACATGTTCGCCAACATGACTGAAGGCGAAGTGTCCGAAGTGAACATCGTGCTGAAAGCCGACGTTCAGGGTTCTGTGGAAGCGATCAGCGACTCCCTGCTGAAACTGTCTACCGATGAAGTTAAAGTTAAAATCATCGGTTCCGGCGTGGGCGGGATCACCGAGACTGACGCTACGCTGGCAGCAGCATCCAACGCTATCCTGGTAGGCTTCAACGTCCGTGCCGACGCTTCTGCGCGCCGCGTGATTGAAGCGGAAAGCCTGGATCTGCGCTACTACTCCGTCATCTATCATCTGATTGATGAAGTAAAAGCGGCGATGAGCGGCATGCTGTCTCCGGAACTGAAACAGCAGATCCTCGGCCTGGCCGAAGTTCGCGATGTGTTTAAATCACCGAAGTTTGGTGCCATCGCAGGTTGTATGGTCACCGAGGGTGTGGTCAAACGTCATAACCCAATCCGCGTACTGCGCGACAACGTAGTTATCTATGAAGGCGAGCTGGAATCCCTGCGTCGCTTTAAAGATGATGCTAACGAAGTCCGTAACGGTATGGAATGTGGTATCGGCGTTAAGAACTACAACGACGTGCGCGTGGGCGATATGATCGAAGTCTTCGAAATTATCGAGATCAAGCGTACCATCTCCTGATAGCTATACCGCATCAACTATCTTAGGGGGGCCGTGTGCCCCCCGTTTTGTCTGGAGAAATTATTATGGCGAAAGAATTTGGTCGCTCGCAGCGCGTTTCTCAGGAATTGCAGAAAGAAATTGCCATTATCCTGCAGCGTGAAATTAAAGACCCGCGTCTGGGTATGATGACCACCGTCTCCGGTGTTGAAATCTCCCGTGACCTGGCCTATGCCAAAGTTTTCGTAACGTTCCTGAACGATAAAGACGAAGAAGCCATCAAAGAAGGCATCAAAGTTCTGCAGGACGCGTCTGGCTATATCCGCACTTTGGTTGGTAAGGCAATGCGTTTGCGCATCGTGCCGGAGCTGACCTTCTTCTACGATAACTCGCTGGTTGAAGGGATGCGCATGTCTAACCTGGTTTCCAATGTCATCCGTCATGATGACGAGCGTCGCGTGAATACGGACGACAGCAAGGAGGATTGATGAGTCGTCCTCGTCGTCGTGGTCGTGATATTCATGGTGTACTGTTGCTGGACAAGCCTCAGGGGCTCTCTTCCAACGATGCACTACAAAAAGTAAAGCGCCTTTATAACGCGAACCGCGCGGGCCATACCGGTGCGCTGGATCCGCTGGCGACCGGGATGTTGCCAATCTGCCTCGGTGAAGCAACGAAGTTCTCCCAATATCTGCTGGACTCCGACAAGCGTTATCGCGTGATTGCTAAACTTGGGCAGCGTACCGACACTTCTGATGCCGACGGCATTGTCGTTCAGGAACGCCCGGTTAACTTTAGCGCCGGGCAGCTTGCTGCCGCGCTGGAGACTTTCCGCGGGGACACCGAGCAGGTTCCATCGATGTATTCTGCGCTCAAGCATCAGGGCAAGCCACTGTACGAATATGCGCGCGCGGGTATTGAGGTTGAACGTGAAGCTCGCCCAATCACGGTGTATGAACTGCTGTTTATTCGCCATGAAGGGGATGAACTGGAGCTGGAGGTTCACTGTTCTAAGGGAACGTACATCCGTACGATCGTTGACGATCTCGGTGAAAAACTTGGCTGCGGTGCGCATGTTATTTTCCTGCGTCGCCTGGCGGTAAGTAAATATCCGATTGAGCGCATGGTCACTCTGGAACAGCTTAATGAGCTGGTCGAGCAGGCACACCGGCAGGAGGTCGAGCCTGCAGACCTGTTGGATCCGCTGCTGATGCCAATGGATAGCCCCGCCTCAGATTTCCCGCTGGTGAACTTGCTGCCAGAGGTTGCCGTTTATTTTAAAAATGGCAATCCGGTACGAGCTGCGGGTGTTCAGGCTGAAGGCCTGGTGCGCGTTACCGAAGGCGAAGAGAAGAAATTTATCGGTATGGGGATAATCGATGACGAGGGCCGGGTCGCTCCGCGCCGTCTGGTCGTTGAATATCCCGTCTGACTTTTGCCGCTATCTTGCGGTAAAAGAGCGCTACAGGTAAAATAGCGCGGCTTAACGACTGGCCGATTGTTTAACAACGGGTTCAGTCGTGCACTGGGGTTGCTGAATTAGAGATCGGCACCCTGTTTATTTATCTATAATGTTGGAGTTGAAAATGTCTCTAAGCGTTGAAGCTAAAGCTAAAATCGTTTCCGAGTTTGGTCGTGGTACTAACGACAGCGGTTCTACCGAAGTTCAGGTTGCACTGCTGACTGCACAGATTAACCACCTGCAGGGTCACTTTGCAGAGCACAAAAAAGATCACCACAGCCGTCGTGGTCTGCTGCGTATGGTTTCTCAGCGTCGTAAACTGCTCGACTACCTGAAGCGTAAAGATGTAGCACGTTACACCAGCCTGATCGAGCGTCTGGGTCTGCGTCGCTAGTTCTTGCGAGTTTCAGAAAAAGGGGCCTGTAAGGGCCCCTTTTTTCAACCAGGCGGCAGCAATTCTATGGAAACTAATGTATTGTTGCTGAGTGTGATCTTTATTGCAGAGGTTCGCGCGGCTAATGAGAGGCTTTACCCGTAAGAGCGGGTTAGGGTTGTCATTAGTCGCGAGGATGCGATGAAGGTCGGGTACCAACGGCGGCGCGTGAAGCCACGTGCTGCCCGTCATTTTAAAGGATCTTATTTTGCTGAATCCGATCGTTCGTAAATTCCAGTATGGCCAGCATACGGTCACGCTTGAAACCGGCATGATGGCTCGCCAGGCTACCGCTGCTGTAATGGTAAGCATGGATGACACCGCGGTATTCGTTACCGTTGTGGGCCAGAAAAAAGCCAAACCAGGCCAGGACTTCTTCCCGCTGACCGTTAACTACCAGGAGCGTACCTACGCTGCTGGCCGTATCCCAGGTAGCTTCTTCCGTCGTGAAGGCCGTCCAAGCGAAGGCGAAACTCTGATCGCGCGTCTGATTGACCGTCCGGTTCGTCCACTGTTCCCGGAAGGTTTCGTCAACGAAGTGCAGGTTATTGCTACCGTTGTTTCCGTAAACCCACAGGTACACCCTGATATCGTTGCCATGATTGGCGCATCTGCTGCGTTGAGCCTGTCCGGTATTCCGTTCAACGGCCCAATCGGTTCCGCTCGTGTTGGTTACATCAATGACCAGTATGTGCTGAACCCGACTGCTGAAGAGCTGAAAACCAGCAAGCTGGACCTGGTTGTTGCCGGTACCGAAAGCGCAGTACTGATGGTTGAATCCGAAGCTGAACTGCTGAGCGAAGACCAGATGCTGGGCGCCGTAGTCTTCGGTCACGATCAGCAGCAGATTGTTATCAAGGAAATCAACGCACTGGTTGCTGAAGCTGGCAAACCGCGCTGGGACTGGCAGCCAGAAGCAGTAAACGAAGCGCTGAATGCTCGCGTTGCTGCACTGGCAGAATCCCGCCTGAGCGATGCTTACCGCATCACTGAGAAACAACAACGTTATGCTCAGGTTGACGTCATCAAAGCGGACGTTATTGCAACCCTGACCGCAGAAGACGAATCTCTGGATGCTGGCGAACTGTCTGACATTCTGCACGCTATCGAGAAAAACGTTGTTCGTAGCCGTATTCTGGCCGGCGAACTGCGCATCGATGGCCGTGAAAAAGACATGATTCGTGGTCTGGACGTGCGTACTGGCGTTCTGCCGCGTACTCACGGTTCTGCGCTGTTCACCCGTGGCGAAACTCAGGCGCTGGTTACCGCGACTCTGGGTACCGCACGTGATGCGCAGAATCTGGATGAGCTGATGGGCGAGCGTACTGACAGCTTCCTGTTCCACTACAACTTCCCTCCGTACTCCGTGGGTGAGACCGGGATGGTGGGTTCGCCTAAGCGTCGTGAAATTGGTCACGGTCGTCTGGCGAAACGTGGTGTGCTGGCCGTTATGCCAGAAGCTGATAAATTCCCGTACACCGTTCGTGTGGTTTCTGAAATCACCGAATCTAACGGTTCTTCTTCCATGGCTTCCGTGTGTGGTGCTTCTCTGGCACTGATGGACGCTGGTGTGCCTATCAAAGCCGCCGTAGCGGGTATCGCGATGGGCCTGGTGAAAGAAGGCGACAACTTTGTTGTTCTGTCCGATATTCTGGGTGACGAAGATCACCTGGGCGATATGGACTTTAAAGTTGCCGGTAGCCGCGAAGGTATCTCTGCGCTGCAGATGGATATCAAAATCGAAGGCATCACCCGCGAAATCATGCAGGAGGCTCTGAACCAGGCTAAGGGTGCGCGTCTGCACATTCTGGGCGTGATGGAACAGGCTATTGATGCACCGCGTGGCGACATTTCTGAATTTGCTCCACGTATTCACACCATCAAAATCAACCCAGACAAGATCAAAGACGTGATCGGTAAGGGCGGGGCTGTGATTCGTGCGCTGACCGAAGAAACCGGCACCACAATCGAAATCGAAGATGACGGTACCGTGAAAATCGCAGCGACCGACGGTGATAAAGCGAAACACGCTATCCGCCGTATCGAAGAGATCACCGCTGAAATCGAAGTGGGCCGTATCTATAACGGTAAGGTCACTCGTATCGTTGATTTCGGTGCGTTTGTTGCTATCGGTGGCGGTAAAGAAGGTCTGGTTCACATCTCTCAAATCGCTGACAAGCGCGTAGAGAAAGTGACTGATTACCTGCAGATGGGTCAGGAAGTTCCGGTGAAAGTACTGGAAGTTGACCGTCAGGGCCGCGTCCGTTTAAGCATTAAAGAAGCAACCGAGCAGTCTCCAGCAGAAGATGCAGCACCGGCTGCGCCAGAAGCTGAGTAAGGTTTGCCAATTAAGCTCTCCATGGTGACATGGAGAGCTGTTTGTTACGGGACAGGAAGTCTCGTTTGCAGCCGGGGGACAGGACGTTCATCCATTTGTTGTCTTCGGGAGTAGGAAATGAAGCCTTTTTTGCGCTGGTGTTTCGTTGCGACAGCTATCACGCTGGCCGGATGCAGCAACTCTGCCTGGCGTAAGAACGAAGTATTAGCGGTGCCACTGCAGCCTACGCTACAGCAAGAAGTGATTCTGGCACGCATGGAACAAATACTTGCCAGTCGGGCTTTAACCGATGACGAACGCGCACAGCTTTTATATGAGCGCGGAGTGTTGTATGATAGTCTCGGTCTGAGGGCTCTGGCGCGTAATGATTTTTCACAAGCGCTGGCCATTCGACCCGATATGCCTGAAGTATTCAATTACTTAGGCATTTATTTAACGCAGGCAGGCAATTTTGATGCTGCCTATGAAGCGTTTGATTCTGTACTTGAGCTTGATCCAACTTACAACTACGCGCACTTAAATCGCGGTATCGCCCTCTATTACGGCGGTCGTTATCGTTTAGCGCAAGATGATCTGCTGGCGTTTTATCAAGACGATCCCAACGATCCTTTCCGTAGCCTGTGGCTCTATGTTGCTGAACGCAATATGGACGAAAAACAGGCCAAAGTGGCGCTACAACAGCGTCTCGAGAAATCGGATAAAGAACAATGGGGATGGAACATTGTCGAGTTCTACCTGGGCAACATTAGCGAAAAAGAGCTAATGGAACGCCTCAAGGCGGACGCAACGGATAACACCTCGCTCGCTGAGCATCTCAGTGAAACCAACTTCTATTTAGGTAAGTACTACCTAAGTCTGGGGGATAAGGACAGCGCCAAGGCACTGTTCAAGTTAGCGGTTGCTAACAACGTACACAACTACGTTGAGCATCGTTATGCATTGTTGGAATTAGCGCTCTTGGGCCAGGAGCATGACGACCTGGCAGAATCGGACCAGCAATAGCTGACGAACAACGATCGTCCCATACACTTTTTAACTAAAGTCATCACCTTCACGGGTGAGGGCGTTTTTGTTCGTTAATCAATCAAATTTGAGCCGGTTCACACTTTTCAATGAAAATTGCAGATCAATTTCACGATGAGTTACGTAGACTGGCCGCCATCAATGAGGCACATGTACTACATGACTGATATCATCGAAACCACTTTTTCTGATCTGGGGCTGCACGCCTCCATCATTCAGGCTCTTAACGACCTGGGCTACGAAAAGCCATCACCAATCCAGGCAGAGTGTATCCCACATCTGCTGAATGGCCGTGACGTTCTGGGTATGGCCCAGACCGGTAGCGGTAAAACTGCAGCGTTCTCCCTGCCGCTGCTGAACAACCTCGATCCTGAGCTGAAAGCACCACAAATCCTGGTGCTGGCCCCGACCCGCGAACTGGCGGTTCAGGTTGCTGAAGCCATGACGGATTTCTCTAAACATATGCACGGCGTGAACGTTGTTGCCCTTTACGGCGGCCAGCGTTATGACGTGCAGCTGCGCGCTCTGCGTCAGGGACCACAGATTGTTGTCGGTACCCCAGGGCGTCTGCTTGACCACCTGAAACGCGGCACGCTGAACCTGTCCGGCCTGAAAGGTCTGGTTCTGGACGAAGCTGATGAAATGCTGCGTATGGGCTTCATCGAAGACGTTGAAACCATCATGGCGCAGATCCCGGCTGAACATCAGACCGCGCTGTTCTCCGCTACCATGCCGGAAGCGATTCGTCGCATTACCCGTCGCTTCATGAAAGATCCTCAGGAAGTGCGCATTCAGTCCAGCGTAACCACTCGTCCTGACATCAGCCAGAGCTTCTGGTCTGTTTACGGCATGCGTAAAAACGAAGCGCTGGTTCGTTTCCTGGAAGCAGAAGACTTTGATGCAGCTATCATCTTCGTGCGTACCAAAAACGCGACCCTGGAAGTAGCTGAAGCGCTGGAGCGCAGCGGTTACAACAGCGCCGCGCTGAACGGTGACATGAACCAGGCGCTGCGTGAGCAGACCCTGGAGCGTCTGAAAGATGGTCGTCTGGACATCCTGATCGCGACCGACGTTGCGGCCCGTGGTCTGGACGTGGAGCGTATCAGCCTGGTTGTTAACTACGACATCCCGATGGACTCCGAGTCTTACGTTCACCGTATCGGTCGTACCGGCCGTGCTGGCCGTGCTGGCCGTGCGCTGCTGTTCGTTGAGAACCGTGAGCGCCGCCTGCTGCGCAACATCGAGCGCACCATGAAGCTGACTATCCCTGAAGTAGAGCTGCCAAACGTAGATCTGCTGGGCGAGCGTCGTCTGGCTAAATTCGCCGCTAAAGTTCAGCAGCAGCTGGAAAGCAGCGATCTGGATCAGTACCGTGCGCTGTTGGCAAAAATTCAGCCTTCCGCTGAAGAAGCGCTGGATATCGAAACGCTGGCTGCAGCCCTGCTGAAAATGGCTCAGGGTGAGCGTCCTCTGATTCTGCCACCAGATGCACCAATGCGTCCACGTCGTGAATTCAAAGAGCGTGACGATCGTTTCGAACGTCGCGGCGACCGTAATGACCGTGGCCCGCGTGGTGACCGTCCAGAGCGTGGTGGTGAAGATCGTCCACGTCGTGAGCGTCGCGAAGCTGGCGATATGGAACTGTATCGCATCGAAGTGGGCCGTGATGATGGTGTTGAAGTTCGTCATATCGTTGGCGCTATCGCTAACGAAGGCGACATCAGCAGCCGTTACATCGGTAACATCAAGCTGTTCGGGACCCACTCCACCATCGAGCTGCCGAAAGGCATGCCGGGTGAAGTTCTGCAGCACTTTACCCGTACTCGTATTCTGAACAAGCCGATGAATATGCAGCTGCTGGGTGATGCTCAGCCTCGTCCAGAGCGCAGCGGTGAACGCCGTGGCGGTCGCGACGGCGGCGGTCGTAGCTTCGGTGGCGAGCGTCGTGAAGGCGGTCGTGGTCCACGTCGCGAAGGCGCTGGTGCAGGAGCCGGTGCCGGGGCTGGTCGTAGCTTCAGCGGTGAACGCCGTGAAGGTGGCCGTGGCCCGCGTCGTGAAGACGGTGCCGCAACCGCACGTCGTCGCTTTGGTGATGCATAATTGACCTATAATCTGCCGTTTTATTTTTAAACGGCAGTCGGAAAAGCCCCGGTTATCGCAATCGGGGCTTTTTTTTATCCCTTTCGTACTCATGTACTGGTACAATGATTCGCATCAGACAATTTCGTCGCGTTATGCCTCTCTTCAGGGATTCGATATGACAACTTTAACCTCCCCCGGCACAAAGCCTTCGTTAATAGGCGGCGTAATGATTATCGGTGGGACGATCATTGGCGCAGGGATGTTTTCTTTACCCGTGGTGATGTCGGGTGCCTGGTTCTTCTGGTCACTGGCCGCGCTGGTGTTCACCTGGTTTTGTATGCTGCATTCCGGGTTAATGATCCTGGAGGCGAACCTTAACTACCGCATTGGCTCCAGCTTCGACACTATTACCAAAGACCTGCTGGGCAGAGGCTGGAACGCGATAAACGGCCTGTCGATTGCCTTTGTTCTTTATATCCTGACCTATGCCTACATCTCGGCCAGCGGCTCTATCCTGCATCATACATTTTCGGCGCTGTCGCTCGACGTGCCGGCTCGCCTGGCGGGGCTGGTCTTTGCGCTGGTCGTCGCGTTTATTGTCTGGCTGAGCACCAAAGCGGTGAGCCGTATGACGGCGATTGTCCTGGGCGCGAAGGTCATCACTTTCTTCCTGACCTTTGGCAGCTTGCTTGGGCACGTAACGCCGACAACGCTGTTTAACGTGGCGGAGAGCAATGCTTCCTATACGCCATATCTGCTGATGACGCTGCCGTTCTGCCTGGCCTCTTTTGGTTATCACGGCAACGTGCCGAGCCTGATGAAGTATTACGGCAAAGATCCACGCACCATCATTCGCTGCCTGGTGTACGGCACGCTGATGGCGCTGGTGCTGTACGCTATCTGGCTGCTGGGGACGATGGGGAATATTCCTCGTCCGGAGTTCGTCGGCATCGCGGAGAAAGGCGGTAATATTGACGTGCTGGTTCAGGCGCTGAGCGGCGTGCTCAACAGCCGGAGCCTCGACTTGCTGCTGGTGGTGTTCTCAAACTTTGCGGTAGCGAGCTCGTTCCTCGGCGTTACGCTGGGGCTGTTTGATTACCTGGCGGATCTGTTTGGTTTTGACGATTCCGCGTTCGGGCGTTTGAAAACGGCGCTGCTGACTTTTGTTCCGCCGATTGTCGGTGGCCTGCTGTGGCCGAACGGCTTCCTGTATGCCATTGGCTATGCGGGGCTGGCGGCGACTATTTGGGCTGCGATTGTCCCCGCGCTGCTCGCCAGGGCTTCCCGTAAGCGTTTTGGTAGCCCTAAATTCCGGGTATGGGGCGGTAAGCCGATGATTGCCCTGATTCTGGTCTTTGGCGTGGGCAACGCGCTGGTACACATCCTTTCTACCTTCGATGTGCTGCCGGTTTATAAGTAAAAATGAATGGGCCCTTTCAGACTGAAAGGGCCTGATACAACGCTAACCTAAAAGCTCTTCTTTAACCTGCATCGCCAAATCAAACGAATGCAAACGAGCCTGATGATCGAAAATCTGCCCGTTAACCATAATTTCATCCGCTTCGGTTTCACGCAGGATGGACTCAAGGCCGTGACGTACCTTCGCTTTATCCCCCACCAGAGACATGCTCAGCGCCTGCTGGACGCCGTATTGCTCAGAGGCAGACCAAAGCTGATGCATATTTTCCACCGGCGGCGGCAGCTGCCCGGTTTCGCCGCGACGCAGTCGAACAAACGCCTGCTGCATGGAAGTAAACAGAAACTCCGCGTCCCGGGTACTGTCTGCTGCCACGATATTGATGCACACCATCGCGTAAGGTTTTGCCAGCCGCCCGGACGGCTTGAAGTTCTCGCGGTACAGCTGCAGCGCGCGGAACAGCATGTCAGGCGCAAAGTGCGAGGCAAAGGCAAACGGCAAACCAAGCTGTGCCGCCAGCTGGGCGCTATACAGGCTGGAGCCTAGCAGCCAAACCGGAACCTTTTCCCCATAGCCAGGCACGGGGCGAACGTGTGGATTTGGGTCGCGGGCATCGAACCAGTCAACCAGCTCCGCGACATCCCGTGGGAAGTTATCAACGTCGCCGCTCATATGGCGTCGCAGCGCCCTCATGGTGGGCTGATCGCTGCCCGGCGCTCGTCCAAGGCCAAGGTCAATACGCCCCGGGTAGAGCGTATTCAGGGTGCCGAACTGCTCGGCAATGACCAGCGGTGAATGGTTAGGCAGCATCACGCCGCCGGAGCCTAAATGCAGCGTGGTGGTATTCGCGGCCAGGTAGCCAATCAGCACCGATGTTGCCGCGCTGGCAATGCCGACCATATTGTGGTGTTCTGCCAGCCAGTAACGGTGATAGCCGCGCTTTTCGGCCAGCCGGGCAAGATCCAGAGAGTGGGAAAAAGCCTCCTGCGCCGAGGAGCCTTGAGGGATCGGCGCCAGATCGAGCACCGAGAAAGCAATATTTTTGTCAGTCATAACCGCTCACTTTTGTTACAGCGTAGTCATCAGATTGAAGGTCTTCTTCCAGCCTGGCGCAGGAATACCGCGCCGGCCAGAAAAGCTGCACCTTTAATAGTGCATTAAACAATGACCAGACTTGTTAACAAAGTGAGCTATTATCAGGCCCGTAACTCCAGCCCTGCAACGCGCCGCCAGTAGCCATTACAGTCGCTGCGGTTAGCCAGCGGAAGCGGAGCACTGCCGTTTTCATTGGCGCGGAACGCGTTAAGAATATCCAGCGTCCCTAAGCCCATCGGCGACAGGCGAACGATATCCACCAGCCCTTTCATCGACGTCAGCTCATTGCCGAGGTTGTAAACATAGCCGCTCATGGTCTGAATGCCGTTCAGCACGAAGACCTGCTGCTGCTCCTGAGAACGCATATCCCGGCCGTTCGGGTACTTAATACAGCATGTTTCGCACTCATCCTTGGCGCGGTCTTCAGAGCGTGCGGTGAAGCAGCGAGCGGAATAAGCCAACGGCAGATGGCCATAGCTCAGCACTTCCACTTCGAATTTATCGCGGATACCGAGTTCATCGCACTGGTTAAGCATATTGGCGAGCCAGTCGCGGGAGAGTTCTACTGGCATGCACCAGCGCATCATGCCCTGCTTATGCAGCAGGCGTAGCGTAACGGCGTTATAGCAATTGAGGGCGTGTCCGGCGACGAACGGCAGCTTGCGTTCTGCGGCCATATTTACGCTGCCGATATCATTGGCCTCAATCAGAAAATCGCCGTTTTCTACGTAGCGCTTAAGTTCGCCCAATTCCGACGGAGCCTGCACCAGCGCCAGCGTGGAAAGCACTACCTGCTTGCCCTCGTTGGCGAGCATTTTAGCCATATCCAGCCAGTCGCCGACTTTGGTTGCCCGGCGCTTGCTGCATACCGCTTCGCCCAGATAAATAACGTCGGCACGGCTTTTGGCCGCCGCCTGATAAAACTTTTCCAGCGTCTCTTTTGGCCAATAGTAAAGCACCGGCCCTAATGAATATTTCATGCTTTTTCCTACTGCCATTTGCGGTGATAGGCACCGAGCGTCGTTTGGGTGCCTTCGGCCATCGATCCCAGCGTCTCCATCCAGGCGGGCTGTGCCTGGTAGTTTTTAGGATCCGCCATGCAGCGATCGATAGCCTGACGCCAGACCTTTGCCACCTGGGTAACGTAAGCCGGACTGCGCTGGCGGCCTTCGATTTTCACCGAGGCTATGTTCGCGGCCAGCAGTTCCGGGAGCAGCTCTAGCGTGTTAAGGCTGGTGGGTTCTTCCAGCGCATGGTAGGGGCGGTCGTCAACCAGGTAACGCCCTTTGCAGAGCGTTGGATACCCGGCATTTTCGCCGTCCTTATAGCGGTCGATCAGTACGTCGTTGAGGCGAGATTCCAGCCCCTGCGGCGTTTGTTGCCAGCGCACAAAGCGAGCAGGCGAACAGGCGCCCACGGTATTCGGCGACTCGCCGGTGAGGTAAGACGAAAGATAGCAACGGCCTTCGGCCATAATGCACAGGCTGCCGAAGGCAAATACTTCCAGCGGCACCGGCGTGACGCGAGCGAGCTGTTTAACCTGATGAATAGAAAGCACGCGCGGGAGTACCACGCGGGCAACGTCAAAATTGCGATGATAAAAACGGATCGCTTCTTCATTCGTGGCCGAAGCCTGGACCGACACGTGGCGCTCAATGTGTGGGTAGCGCTCAGCCGCATATTCCAGCATGGCTAAATCCGCCAGGATCAGCGCATCGGCCCCAAGCTGCGCGGCCATATCAACCGCTCGCTGCCAGCGTACATAACCGTCCGGATGAGCGAATGTATTGATGGCAATATGCAACTTACGGCGACGTTGATGCACGTAGCTGACGGCTTCCTGCAACCTTTTCTCGGTGAAGTTAAGGCCTGCAAAATGACGCGCGTTGGTATCATCTTTCAGGCCGATGTACACCGCATCTGCACCGTTATCGATGGCCGCTTTCAACGCCGGAAGGTTTCCGGCCGGGCAAAGCAACTCCATAATTTATCCTGAATCATAGGGGGCACGAATAAATGCCCGCGCTGCACAGGGACGGGCAGCAAATTGTTAACGAACCGGGATTTTAGTTAACCTGTCGGCGACAATTTTTGATTTGAGGCAGAGAAAGGCGTATTGCTTAGTGGGCCCGGCGCTAATTCGGCCCCGCAGCAACCTGCGGAATTGTTGATTTGGCGCGTCACCGGGAATTGTCGTTATGGCAAAATAACGGCAAATTTTTTAAAGGAGCTAAACCCGTGTTCGATAAACTGCGTTCTCGCCTGGTTCAGGCTGGTCCTTCTTTGCTGCGGGTTCCGGTCAGATTAACCCCTTTTGCCGTTAAGCGTCAGGTTCTGGAGCAGGTGCTTGGCTGGCAGTTCCGTCAGGCGCTGCAGGACGGAGAGCTGGACTTTCTGGCAGGCCGCTGGCTAAGTATTGAAGTCCGTGACCTTGGGCTGAAGTGGTTTACTTCCGTTGAGGACAATAAGCTGCTGGTGTGCGACGATGCGCCAGCAGACGTGAGCTTTAGCGCTGAGGCCAACGACCTGTTGCTGATAGCCGCTCGCAAGCAGGACCCGGATACCTTATTTTTCCAGCGTCGCCTGGTGATTGAAGGCGACACGGAACTCGGGTTATATGTGAAGAATCTAATGGATGCCATTGAGCTGGATGCGATGCCGAAACCGCTACGCATCCTGCTGTTACAGCTGGCTGATTTTGTTGAGGCAGGTTTGAGACATAACCCCGCCTCTGAAGGTAATTCGATAGGTGAGCCATGTTAATTCGTGTAGAGATCCCCATTGATGCCCCTGGCATCGACGCGCTGTTACGCCGTTCCTTTGAAGGCGAGGGCGAAGCTGAGCTGGTCAAGGCGCTGCGGGAAGATGGGTTGTTAACGCTGGGTCTCGTCGCAACCGATGATGAAGGGCAGGTGATTGGCTACGTCGCCTTCAGCCCGGTCGCCGTTGAGGGCGAAGAGCTGCAGTGGGTTGGGCTTGCTCCGCTGGCGGTAGACGAGTCCGTTCGCGGTCAGGGCATTGCCAAACAGCTGGTATATGAAGGGCTGGACTCCCTGAACGAGTTTGGCTACGCCGCGGTGGTCACGCTGGGTTCGCCGGAGATGTACGGTCATCTTGGCTTCCAGCCTGCGGCCCGTTACGACCTCCGTTGCAGCTGGCCGGGTACCGAAGCGGCATTCCAGGTACATCCTCTGGCTGATGATGCCTTAAACGGCGTTAGCGGTCTGGTCGAGTATTCGGACCACTTCAACAACGTTTAACGGGTTTTCCCTTGAAGGCTTGCGAGCAGGTCTTCAAGGGGCATCTTCCCTCCAACCAGCCGCTCTTTCTCGGCCTTGCTCAACTGCTTAATTCTGTACTCAGCTCGCAGCGCCAGCGAGCGGTCGCCCACAGCCTGACTGAATACCAACGCAAGCTCCCCTTTACCACGCAGTGCTTTCGCCCCTTTGCCAGCCTGATGCTGGGCAAAGCGACGCTCTACGTCGGTAGTAATGCCGGTATACAGGCGGTTATCGGTGCAGCGGATTAAATAGAGATACCAGGAAGTCATAGTGCGGGCGCATAATTAGCATTTGCCGCAGAGTATCACTGTTCAGGATGACGATGGAATCACTCAATGCCATCAGCCGCTGGCTGACAAAACAACATGTTCTGAGCTACTGCGTGGGCAGTGGGGAGTCGCTTTGGTGTGCGAATGCTTTTTATATCTTCGATGCGGAGCGGGTGGCGTTCTATTTGCTGAGCGAAACCACTTCACGCCACGGAGAGCTGATTGGAGAGCTGGCGCCGGTTGCCGGCACGATAAACGGCCAGCCTAAAACCGTGGCGCTGATCCGCGGCGTGCAGTTTCGAGGGGAAATCTGCCTGCTTGCGCCAGAAGAAGCGGCTGACTATCGTCGCCGCTACTTAAAGCGTTTTCCGATTGCGCGCGTGATGTCGGCTCCGATGTGGGAAATTCGGCTCGATGAGCTGAAAATGACCGACAACACGCTTGGTTTCGGGAAAAAGTTACACTGGTTGCGTGAGGACTAGCGGCCCAGCAGAATCAATGCTTCACGATTAAACGCCGGCAGATCCTCAGGCGTTCTACTGGTGACCAGCTGATGTCCATCAACGACGACTTCACGATCGTAAAAATCCGCACCGGCGTTTTTCACATCAACGACGATAGGTTTTACCGCAGTGAGCTTCCTGCCGCGTATCACGTCTGCGCTGATCAGCAGTTGTGGGCCATGACAAATGGCAAACACGGGTTTTCCGGTGTTAACAAAATCGCGGGTGAAGCTGACAAACCGATGGTCGCCGCGCAGGGCGTCAGGGGAATGGCCGCCAGGGAGCAACAGGGCATCAAAGTCGGCAGGGCGGACGTCGTCGATACCCTTGTCTATCTTCACTTTGGCTTCGCCTTGTTTGCCGGTAACCGTTTTTCCCGCCTGCTTCTCGATAGTGATTACCTGGTGTCCGGCCTGCCGAAACTCCTCAGCCGGTGAGGTGAATTCAGAGTCCTCAAACTCGTCGGTAATCAGAACTGCAATTTTCTTGCTCATCTTTCCTCCGTTATGTTTGTGGCACTATTAAGCCTGGACTACCATGCTGACATTGCAAGCGCTTAGCGAGAACAGGAGGCATTATGAGTCGAATCTTAATCACCGGAGCCACGGGGCTTGTCGGCGGCCATTTACTTCGTCTGCTTAACCAGGACTCCCGGATTAGCACTATTGCTGCACCCACTCGCCGCCCGCTGCAGGTGGCCCTGAACAAGGTGGTTAATCCCCACGATCCGCAGCTTTCCGATGCGCTCGCGCAGGTCACTGAGCCGGTCGATACCGTCTTTTGCTGCCTGGGAACGACGCTACGCGATGCGGGCAGCAAAGAAGCCTTTATCCTCGTCGACTATACGCTGGTGGTGGATACCGCACTTGCTGGCCTCCGGCTGGGTGCAACACATATGCTGGTGGTCAGCGCTCTGGGGGCGAACAGCCGCTCGCCGTTCTTCTACAACCGCGTTAAGGGCGAAATGGAAGACGCGCTGATAGCGCAGAACTGGCCGCGCTTGACCCTTGCCCGGCCTTCAATGTTGCTGGGGGAACGCCACGCCCGGAGGTTAAATGAAACGCTGATGGTGCCAATTTTCAAAATGCTGCCCGGCAAGCTAAAAGCTATTGAGTCAGTGGACGTGGCGAAAGCGATGCTTTCTGAAGCGTTCAATCCAGCACGGGAAGGCGTGACGATCCTCGACTCAGGTCACCTGCGTGAATTAGCCGCACACTCTTCTGGTGTTTAATCTTTCCCATTGAATCTGCCGCGCATAATATGGCGCGATAAATACTTCTCTCGCTAATCAATTTCAGGGGAACGACAATGTCTCTTTCTTCCGCCTCCGCCCAGGGAGTGCGTACATTTCCGTGGTGGAAGCCCGCGCTGTTTTTCCTGGTGGTGATAGCCGGGCTCTGGTACGTGAAGTGGCAGCCATACTACGGCAAAGCGTTTACCGCCGCGGAAACCCACAGTATTGGAAAATCTATCATCGCTCAGGCGGATGCAAACCCGCTCAAAGCTGCGCTGGATTATGCGATGGTCTATTTCCTGGCCGTCTGGAAAGCGGCGGCACTGGGCGTTATCCTGGGATCTCTGGTACAGGTGCTTATTCCCCGCGACTGGCTGCTGCGCACCCTGGGGCAGCAGCGTTTCAGAGGCACGCTCTTCGGCACGCTGTTTTCCCTCCCCGGCATGATGTGTACCTGCTGTGCGGCACCGGTGACGGCAGGCATGCGTCGCCAGTCTGTTTCTATGGGAGGAGCGTTGGCTTTCTGGATGGGAAATCCTCTGCTTAACCCCGCGACGCTGGTCTTTATGGGATTTGTTCTGGGCTGGCAGTTTGCTCTGGTGCGTTTAGTTGCGGGCCTGGCGACGGTACTTGGCGTTGCCTGGCTGGTGCAGCGCTGGGTCAAAGATAAACCGCAAAAGATTGAGCCTGTACCTGCCGCCAGCTACCCGGCAGACGCAGGCACTTTCCTGTCTCGCTGGGGAAAAGCGCTGTGGCAGCTATTCTGGAGCACGATCCCTGTCTATATTCTTGCCGTGCTGGTACTCGGCGCTGCGCGCGTCTGGCTGTTCCCGCACGCTGATGGGGGGGTAAGCGACACGCTGTTCTGGGTTATTGCCATGGCGATTGTTGGCTGCCTGTTCGTCATACCAACGGCGGCAGAAATTCCTGTCGTGCAAACCATGATGCTGGCGGGAATGGGCACGGCTCCGGCACTGGCGCTATTGATTACGCTCCCGGCGGTCAGCCTGCCGTCGCTGATTATGCTGCATAAAGCTTTCCCGGCTAAAGCCCTGTGGCTCACCGGCGGGCTGGTGGTGCTAAGCGGCGTGATTGTCGGTAGCCTGGCGCTTATTTAATATTATTTGCCAGCCCTCTGATTAATAAAAGCCACGCAATAGCGTGGCTTTTTAATGGCGAAGAAACTCTGTTCAATATTATTGAGGGAATCACTGCTTCGGAGGTGGATGCTAAATATTAAAAGGACTGCAGGTAATCAATATATCCTTTAGCGCTGTTTTCCAGCTGTTGGGCCGAGACTTCATATTCGGCACCGTAAAAAGCATAAAACGGCTGATAATCTGCTTCGACATATTTCGCCGTCATTTCAAAGGGCAGAAGTATTTCCTGAAGCGAATGGTGGTAACGCCCCTCGCGTGAGAAATCTTCTGCCTTAATCCCTGCGCTTACCGCCAGCGCAAACTTGCGGCCTCTGAGTTTATGCCCGCTGGTAGAGCCATATGCCCAGCCGTAGGTAAAGACTTCATCCAGCCACTGCTTCAATAAAGGCGGGCTATTAAACCAGTACAGTGGAAATTGCAGAATAATTTTATCGTGTTGCTCAATAAGTTTCTGTTCTCTTTCAACATCAATAGCGCCATCTTTATAAGTCTGATAAAGATTGTGCACGGTATATAACTCCGGGTATTTTTCTACTTCACTTACCCAATGCTTATTGATTTTTGACTCATCGATATTGGGGTGAATAACAACAATTAACGTTTTCATATCTAATTCCTTACGGAGTGGCTGATCGTCAGCGATTATTTTATGTTTTGCATCATAGGCAGCTTTAAATTAAAGTACAATACTGTCATTGTTGATATGTACTATACAAAAGGATAGTGTCATGAGCGAAGAGATCGCGCCGGATTCCTGCGCATTTATGGGCGATACGGGCTTTGCCTATACGCTGTCGCTGGTGAATGGGAAATATAAAATGATCATTCTTTATGCGCTGGCGGAGCATAAACCGGTGATCCGCTTTAACGAGCTTAAGCGCTGCATCGATACCATCTCATTCAGAACCCTGAGCCTGACGTTGAAAGAGCTGGAGAGCGACGGGCTGATTATCCGCAACGAATACCCGCAGATCCCGCCAAAGGTCGAGTACAGCCTTTCCGGGCGCGGTAAGTCGCTGATCCCGGTGCTGGATATGATGTGTGAATGGGGTAACGTGCATCGCCATGATGGGCTGAAGTGAAGCCTCCCGCTGGCCGTCGGGAAGCCGGTTTTAACGCAGGTGATGCACGACCTGGTTGCTGCTGCCGCGCCAGATAAGCGCCGGGTCTTTTAAATCCTGAACAAACTTGCCGTCTACCAGCACGTTAATCAACGCAACCACTTCTTGCTGGGCAGCGTCCAGCTCGTCAATCTTATACCCCGTCCAGATCCAGATATCCTTGCCGGGGCATTCGGCGCGCACGCGCTGCACCAGTTTAAGAATCTCCGGCACGTTTTGTGGGTGCAGCGGGTCACCGCCCGAAAGCGAAATTCCCTGGCGCTTAACGCGGGTATCGTTGAGGTCGGCAATAATGCGGTCGGCCATTTCTGGAGTGAACGGCATACCTGAATTCAAGCGCCAGGTGCTCTTGTTGTAGCAGCCGGGGCATTCATGCACGCAGCCTGAGACAAACAGCGTACAGCGAGTGCCGGGGCCGTTGACGATGTCGACGGGGTAGTATTGATGATAATTCATAGTATTGGCCTGATGCCCTCACCCCAGCCCTCTCCCACAGGAGAGGGAGAAAACCAGCGCAGGATGTAACAACATGCTCGACGGTTCCCTCTCCCCTATGGGGAGAGGGTTAGGGTGAGGGGAAATGGCTAAATGACTTAGCCGATCTGCCCGTTACCCAGGTGCTTAACGCGACGCTTAACTTCTTCCTGCTTGCCGGCGTTGAACGGACGAGCGTCCGGGCTGCCGAGGTAGCCACATACGCGACGGGTAACCGACACGCGCGCGGCGTCGTGATTGCCGCATTTCGGGCAGGTAAAGCCCTTGCTGGTACATTCGAACTCGCCGGTAAAACCACACTCATAGCATTCATCGATCGGCGTGTTGGTGCCGTAATACGGCACGTGCTTGTAGCTGTAATCCCACACGTCTTCGAGCGCCCGCAGGTTGTGCTGGATATTTGGATATTCGCCGTAGCAAATGAAGCCGCCGTTAGCCAGCGGTGGGTACGGTGCCTCAAAGTCGATTTTGTCGTAAGGATTAACCTTTTTCTCCACGTCGAGGTGGAAGCTGTTGGTGTAGTAGCCTTTGTCGGTCACGCCCGGTACGACGCCGAATTCTGCGGTATCAAGGCGGCAGAAGCGGTCACACAGGTTTTCGCTTGGGGTGCTGTAGAGGCTAAAGCCGTAGCCGGTTTCTTCTTTCCAGCTGTCGGTGGCTTCGCGCAGGCGAGCCACGATAGCAACGGCTTTCTCGCGCAGGGCTTCGCTGTCGTACACATGCTGATTACCGAACAGAGCGTTAACCGTTTCATGAATGCCGATATAGCCCAGCGAAATCGACGCGCGGCCGTTTTTAAAGATCTCAGACACGTCGTCGTCGGCCTTCAGGCGGACGCCGCAGGCGCCTTCCATATAGAGGATAGGGGCCACGCGAGCTTTGACGCCTTCCAGACGGGCAATGCGGGTCATCAGCGCTTTACGCGCCAGCTGTAAACGATCGTCCAGCAGTTTCCAGAAAGCAGCTTCATCCCCTTTGGCTTCCAGCGCAATGCGCGGCAGGTTCAGGCTTATTACGCCGAGGTTGTTACGCCCGTCGTGGATTTGCTCGCCGTTTTCTTCGTACACGCCCAGGAAGCTGCGACAGCCCATTGGGGTTTTAAACGAGCCGGTCACTTTCACGACCTGGTCGTAGTTAAGAATGTCCGGATACATGCGCTTAGACGCACATTCCAGCGCCAGCTGTTTGATGTCGTAGTTGGCATCACCAAACTTGTGGTTCAGGCCGTCACGGATTGCAAAGACCAGTTTTGGGAACACCGCAGTTTTGCGGTTTTTGCCCAGGCCAGCGATGCGGTTGCGCAGAATAGACTTCTGGATCAGGCGTGATTCCCAGCTGGTGCCGAGGCCAAAACCAAAGGTAACAAACGGCGTTTGCCCGTTGGCGGTATGCAGCGTATTCACTTCATATTCAAGGGACTGGAAAGCGTCGTAGCACTCTTTCTCGGTGCGGGAATGTGCATATTCCTCAGCATTCGGGATCTGCCACTCTTCGGCGATTTTACGGTGCTTGTTAAAGCTTTCGGTCACAAACGGCGCCAGCACTTCGTCGATGCGGTTGATGGTGGTGCCGCCGTAAATGTGGCTGGCAACCTGGGCAATTATCTGCGCCGTTACCGCCGTGGCCGTAGAGATAGACTTCGGTGGTTCAATCTCGGCGTTACCCATTTTGAAGCCGTGGGTCAGCATGCCTTTCAAATCGATAAGCATGCAGTTAAACATTGGGAAGAACGGAGAATAATCGAGATCGTGATAGTGGATATCACCGCGCTCGTGTGCCAGCACGACGTCACGCGGCAGCAGGTGCTGCTTGGCATAGTGCTTGGCGACGATCCCGGCCAGCAGATCTCGCTGGGTTGGGATCACCTTGCTGTCTTTGTTGGCGTTCTCGTTAAGCAGGGCGGAGTTAGTCTGCTCAACCAGGCCGCGAATTTCCTGGTTCAGACGACCACGCTTCTCGCGCTCAATATCGCGGTCATGGCGGTACTCAATGTAGGCGCGCGCCAGCTGCTTGTAGTTACCGGCCATGAGCTGGTTTTCCACGGCGATCTGGATCTCGCCAATGTCTACCTGGCTGCGGCCTGCCATCTGCTGGCTGACGCTCTCTGCGACGGTGGCGCAATAGTCCGCGTCATCGACTCCCGCTGCTTTAGCTGCACGCAGAATAGCTTCTCTGATGCGCTCTGAAGTGAAAGGTACCTTGCACCCGTCTCTTTTCATCACATGCGGTGTCATGATTTCTCCGTTTATTTTTAGGTTATCCACATAGGTAGGGGCGTATTCGGGAGCGCGTAGCCGTTTGTCCTGTCAAAACTTCCCGAAACTCGGCCCTTTTTATCCACAGATAATCCCCAAACTTATCCTGCGGACGTTGTTGTTATAATAGTCGATAGATACAACATGTAGGGCCGAGGTGCATTCTAAGGTCTATATATAGTGATTTGCATCAAACATGTTTGCGATTTTATTGATGCAGGACAAAGTAAATCGGGGGCGGCAGAGACGGTGGGCATCGATCAAAATGATGAGAATCATCTGATTAGTTTTTCGGAGAGATACTCGACAAAAACCCGGATTTTAGGCGGGACTTTTCCTCCGGCATATTTCACCCAGAGCTGCTGTGGTTCCGTGGTAACGTTCTGCAAAATCGGCAGCAGTTTTCCTTGCGCAATTGGCCCGGTGAGATACCAGTCGGCGAGATAAACGATCCCCATGCCGGACAGCGCCGCATCCACCAGCGAATCCGGTGAGGTAGTGATAAACCAGGCAGAGGGTTCGTCAAACAGCGCGCCGTTATCCATCCACTGCTGGAGGCGCCCGGTGCCGGAGTTGCGGTGCACGAGGCAGCGATGCTCCATGAGGTCTTCCAGCGTTTGCGGCGTGCCGAACTCGGCCAGGTAAGCCGGTGATGCCGCCATGATCATCTGTGACGTGTACAGCTCGCGGGCGACTACGCGGTTATCACGCACCGTGCGGTGGCCGATGGCCACGTCGATGCGTTCGCCAATCAAGTTCACGCTGCGGGCCTCCATCGACAGCTCAAAGCGAATCAGCGGGTAGCGCCGCTGAAACTCGGCAAGGATCGGCATCAGGCAGTGGCGGCCAAAGCCGGGGATCACGCTGACGCGCAGCAGCCCGGACGGTTCCGCGCCGGGGTTGACCAGCGCCTGGTTCAATGCGTGCCACAGCGGCGCAACCTGTTCACGCAGCGCTGTGCCTTCCTCGGTAAGCACCACGTAGTGCGTATTACGCACGAAAAGCACGATCCCGAGCCGCTGTTCAAGCTGGCGTATGCTCTTACTCACCGCCGCAGGCGTGATGCCCAGCTGGCGCGCAGCGGCGGAAAAGCTCTCGCAGTCTGCTGCCGCGAGAAAAGCCGGAATGAGCCGATGAACGTCTGCCGAAAGCATCATGCTTGTAACCTTTGGTTGAAACAGATGTGCCATGTTATGGACTACAGGTAAGGCCTGTCATCTGAAAAGATAGCCTCATCCCAAAAATGAGACCTGAAAGATGAAAAAAATATTAGTGCTGGCGGCGCATCGCACGCCTGATGAATCCCGTATTAGCCAGGCAGGTATTGCCGCCCTGAAAGGCATTGAAGGCGTCACCGTTCATGAGCTGAAACGTGAATACCCGGACCATCAGATTGACGTGGCGCGTGAGCAGGCTCTGCTGCTGGATCACGAGTCCATCGTGCTGATGTTCCCGTTCTGGTGGTACAGCTCTCCGGCGATCCTCAAGGACTGGCAGGATCTGGTGCTGACCTTCGGCTTTGCCTACGGCAGCAACGGCACCGCGCTGCACGGTAAAAAACTGATGGTGATGACCTCAACCGGCGGGGCGGCGGAAGCCTATCGTGCTGACGGCGCTAACCGTTATACGGTTGAAGAGCTGCTGCTGCCGTTCCATGCGATGGCGAATAAAACCGGCATGATCTGGCAGGCACCCGCGCTGATCCAGGGGGCAAATACGATTACGGAAGCGCTGATCGATGAGGGCGTAAACGGCTGGCTGAGCCGGATTCAGGCGCTGAAAGGGTAATTTCTCCCCTCACCCCGGCCCTCTCCCCAGAGGGGCGAGGGGGAAAACAAGCGACAGGAAACATTGTTTATCCCTTCTCCCTTTCAGGGAGGGGGACGTGGGAGGGGGAAACAAGCAACAGGAAACATTGTTTATCCCTTCTCCCTTTCAGGGAGGGGGACGTGGGAGGGGGAAAACAAGCAACAGGAAACATTGTTTATCCCTTCTCCCTTTCAGGGAGGGGGACGTGGGAGGGGGAAAACAAGCGACAGGAAACATTGTTTATCCCCTCTCCCTTACAGGGAGAGGGTCAGGGTGAGGGTAATCTTTTCAAACGTAGGCAATCAGGTTAACGCTTAACCCAGTACACCGCCTCAAATGGTCTCAGGCTCATCTCGCCCGGCTTAGCTGCGGCGTCAGAGTAGTTACTCATCAGCACTTCCCATTCACCGTCATGGCCTTCCAGCTGCAGCCACTGTGCTTCACCGCTGAGGTTAGCGGCAACCACCAGCGTTTGCCCTTGGTGTTGCCGGCTGTAGCTCCACACCAGCGGATGCTCCGGAAGCAGATCCTGATAGTCACCCCAGGTCAGCACCGGCTCTGCCTTACGCAGCTTGATCAGCCGCTGGTAGGTATAGAACACCGAGTCGCTGTCTTTCAGCGCCGTTTCGGCGTTGACCGTCTGGTAGTTATCGCACAGGCCAATCCACGGCGTGCCTTCGCTAAAGCCTGCATTGTTGCCCGCATCCCACTGCATCGGCGTGCGGCTGTTGTCGCGTGACTTGCTGGCGAGAATAGCCATCAGAGTGTCGCTGTCGCGCCCAAGCGTGCGCAGCTCGGCAAACATATTGAGGCTTTCCACATCGCGATACTGATCGATGCTAGAGAAATGCGGGTTGGTCATCCCAATCTCTTCGCCCTGGTAAATGTACGGCGTACCCTGCATGCCGTGCAGCACCATCGCCAGCATTTTCGCCGACGTTGTGCGCAGCTCGCCTTCGTGGCCAAAACGGGAAACAATGCGTGGCTGGTCGTGGTTACACCAGAACAGCGCGTTCCAGGCTACGTTGTGCATGCCCTGCTGCCAGTGGTTGAAAATGGACTTCAGCTCCACGTAATCTGGTTTTGCCAGCGTCCATTTCTCGCCGCCCGGATAGTCGACCTTCAGGTGGTGGAAGTTAAAGGTCATCGACAGCTCGCTGCCGTCGAGGGCGCCATATTTCTGGCAGTTATCCAGCGAGGTGGAGGACATCTCGCCGACGGTCATCAGGCCGAGCGGCTTAAAGGCATCGCGGCTGAATTCCTGCAGGTACTCATGAACGCGCGGTCCGTCGGTGTAAAAACGGCGGCCATCACCTCCGTCAACGTCGTTCGGGAACTGCTGATCTTTGGAGATCAGGTTAATCACGTCGAGACGCAGGCCGTCCACGCCGCGGTTGGCCCAGAACTCACAGACCTTTTTCAGTTCGGCGCGAACCTCCGGGTTCTCCCAGTTGAGATCGGCCTGCTCGGGGGCGAACAGGTGCAGGTAATACTGCCCGGTTTCCGCCTGCCACTGCCAGGCGTTGCCGCCAAACTTCGAGCGCCAGTTATTCGGCAGAACATCCGGCGTGCCGTCGCGCCAGATATAGAACTCGCGATACGGGCTGTGTTTATCCTGTGCCTGCTTAAACCAGTCGTGCTCGGTAGAGGTGTGGTTGAACACCATATCGAGCACCAGCCGAATGCCGCGCTGGTGGGCTTCAGCGACCAGTAAGTCGAAGTCTTCCAGCGTGCCGTAAGTTGGGTCGATGGCGCAGTAGTTGGCTACGTCGTAACCGTTATCTATCTGAGGTGAGACATAAAACGGCGTAATCCAGAGGGCGTCGACGCCCAGCGTCTTGAGGTAATCCAGACGCTTAATCACGCCTTTCAGATCGCCGGTACCGCTGCCGGTCGTGTCCTGGAAACTCTTCGGGTAAATCTGATAGATGACGCCGGTCTGCCACCAAGGAGGAGTGATATTCATAACGAATTCCTGCTAGCTGAAGGGGGGCATTGCTGCCCCCCGGTAAATCGAATTAAACCACCAACAATGTGCCCTGACGTAATTTGCGCTTATACACCACAGATGTCAGAACAATAGGTACGATGACTGCAATAACAATCGCAATAGCGTAGATGCCCCAGAACTTAGGCTGAATGGACAGAATGCCCGGCAGGCCACCAACGCCGATGCCGTTCGCCATGACCCCGTTCAGTCCGCACAGCAGGCCGGCCAGGCCGGAACCTACCATCGCGCACAGCATCGGGAAGTGATACTTCAGGTTGATACCGTACATCGCCGGCTCGGTGACGCCGAGGTAGGCAGAGATAGCCGCCGGGACGGAGATTTCACGCTCGTTTTGCTTGCGGCTGCAGATAATGATGCCGACAACCGCAGAAGCCTGCGCGATGTTAGACAGCGCAATCAGCGGCCAGACCGGCGTGCCGCCCATGCTCTGAATCATCTGCATGTCGATGGCAAGCGTGGTCTGGTGAACGCCGGTGATAACCAGCGGTGCATACAGGAAGCCAAACAGCGCGGCGCCAACAGGGGCGAAGCTGCCGGTCATCAGGTGACGAACCGCGAAGGCAACGCCGTCACCGATCATGCGGCCGAATGGCCCAATCACGGTGTGCGCCAGGAATACGGCGAGGATCAGCGAGCAGACAGGCACGATAACCAGGTAAAGGTAATCCGGCACGATGCGTTTCATGCGTGTTTCAATGAAGCCGAGCGCCAGGCCCGCCAGCAGCGCAGGAATAACCTGTGCCTGGTAGCCGACTTTCTCGATGGTGAACCAGCCGAAGTTCCACACTTCCGGGATCTTGCTGCCAAGCTCATAGGCGTTCATCAACTGAGGTGACACCAGCGTGACGCCCAGCACGATGCCGAGGATCGGCGTCCCGCCCATTTTCTTCACCGCAGACCAGCAGATACCCACCGGCAGATAGAAGAAGATAGCCTCGCCAATCAGCCACAGGAAGTCGTACACGGTTTTCAGCGCCGGATACATCTGGGCAAGGGTTTCCCCGTTGCTCATCGGCAGGTCGCCAATCACGTTACGGAAGCCGAGGATCAAACCCCCGCTTATCAGCGCTGGCAGCAGCGGGAAGAAGATCTCCGCGAAGTGCGAGATCAGCTGTTCGTGCCATTTCATGTTTTGGCGGGCCGCCGTTTTGGCCTGCTCTTTGTCGGCGGAGTCGAGCCCGGTAGTGGCAATCAACGCTTTGTAATAATCATCCACATCGGTACCGATAACCACCTGGAACTGGCCGGCGTTGGTAAAGCAGCCTTTCACCATTGGCAGGTTTTCGATCTCTTTAGGATGGGCATTTTCGGGATGGTTCAGTACAAAACGCAGTCGGGTAATACAGTGGCTGACGGTGGCGATATTCTCGCGTCCGCCAACCAGTTCGATCAGTTTATCGATGTCTTGTTGTTTTACTTTGCTCATAAGTAACACCCTGGGTAGGAGGTAATGACCTGTAGTAAGGGTAGCCGGGAATCTATTTTACGAAAATGGGAACGTTCCCGAAATCAAGCGAAGATCACAAAATCCCGCTTAGGGGAGGTTTTATTGCAGGTGGCTTGGGACGACGATTTGCCGCAGCTGTTGGCCCTGGGAGATCTGCCCGATCAGCTGTAAAGCCGCGGCGCGACCGGCTTCGGCATAGCCTGGGTCGACGGTAATAATTTCAGGATGCAGAAACTTCATCAGCGGCGTGTTGCCCACGCTCGCCAGCTTGATCTCGCTGAGGTTTTGCTGCTGGAGATACTTGCTCGCGCCCAGCGCCAGGGTGTCGGTGGCGCACAGCAGGGCGGTGGTTTTCGGGGTCAGCACTTCAACAACGTGGTCGTAACCCTGCTTCATGGCCAGGCCCGGCAGGGCGGCATTAGGGGCAATATCGTGGTCACGGCAAAAAGCGAGATAAGCCTGATGACGGCGGTAGCCGGTGGTTACGTCCCCGTGGGGCACGCCGAGGAAGCTGATGTCACGGTGGCCCTGCTGGTAAAGCGTCGACATCAGGATCTGAATGGCGCCTTCATCGTCATAACACACCGAGGCGAAGCCGCTGGCGTCTCGCGCCATCAGCACCAGCGTGGAGCGCCAGGGCTGCAGGATTTTCTCGTCGATGCCGGTGAAGCCAAACAGAATCACGCCGTCAATGTTGCGACGGCGCAGCATGCCGAGGTGTTCTTCAACCATGTCCGGCGAAAACTGGCTTTCCATCATGATGGGATCGTAACCCTGCTCGTAAAGAGACGGCAGCATGGTTTGCACCGCCAGGTTTTCCGACAGGGAATCCAGACGAGTGACAATAATGGCGACAACTTTATCGCTTTGCCCACGCATGGCGCGCGCCGAGCGGGAAGGGGAGAACTCGTGCTGCTGCATCACCGCTTCAACCCGTTCACGCGTGCGGGCGCTGACGCCGCTTTCATTGTTCAATACGCGAGAAACGGTAGATTTCCCAACGCCGCTTAGGCGGGCGATATCTTTAATGGTAAGGCGAGTTTGCATAGCAGTTCTTTTTCCTGGCGGTCACGGTGCAAAAAAGCTCGTTCTTCATCAGGCCTGGCGGCGAGTGCCGCTCCTTTAGGGTCACGAGCGCAGTGATTGTCACTCGTTTGCCACCAACCTGTAATCCTGATTATTTAGAATATACTTAGTAAGAGTAAAATTTTAACGCAGTATCCCGTTCCCACTATGGGCAAAATCTGGTTTACAAAAGGTTTAGTTTCACGGGCGTAGTATACCGGGCATTCTCATTATGCCAGAAGGCGTAATGCTATTTATCTTTCAACGCTACCGGAGATGACATGGAACCCGATCCCAGTCCTCACCCTGAAGTAACAGGAATTTTCCGGTAAACCACAGGTTAACGCCCGCTGCCTTACCGGTTTTGTAAGGCAGTGACGACCCCCTCTTTTACGTCCCTGCTTGTTGATGCTCTCCTGCCTGGTGCAGCTTTGTTACGCCTGCAGGAAACTTAGGTACCGCTCATGACGGTGCTAAGGACGTTTATGCAATTTAAAAACCTCACCCGTCAGCTGATGTCCCAGCTGAGCCGCCACCTGCCTCGCCGCCTGGTGCAGCGCGATCCTATGCCCGACGGTAACGTCGTGGCCAAAGCCGCAGACATTCCGGCGACGCTGACTCAGGCCTGCCTGAAATATGCCGCCGCCAGCGAAGAGCAGCTCTATATTGAGTTTGGCAGCCATCCGGAAGGGCTTAACGAGCGCGAAGTGGAAAAGGCGCGCGAAGCTCACGGTCTGAACCAGATCCCGGCGCAGAAACCTTCCCCGTGGTTTGTGCACCTTTGGGTTTGCTACCGCAACCCGTTCAACCTGCTGCTGACGGCGCTGGGGATTTTCTCCTACGCCACGGAAGACGACCTGTTTGGCGCAAGCGTTATCGCCCTGATGGTGGTGATTTCCACGCTGCTGAACTTCATTCAGGAAACCCGCTCCACCCGTGCGGCGGATGCGCTCAAGGCGATGGTCAGCAACACCGCCACCGTGCTGCGCGTTATCAACGAACAGGGGGAATATGCCTACGTAGAAGTCCCGCTGGACCAGCTGGTGCCGGGGGATATCGTCAAGCTTGCCGCAGGCGACATGATCCCAGCCGACCTGCGCGTTATGCAGGCGCGTGACCTGTTTGTGGCGCAGGCTTCGCTGACCGGGGAATCGCTGCCGGTCGAGAAAGTGGCCGTCAGCCGCCAGCACGATCAGCACAACCCGTTGGAGTGCGACAACCTCTGCTTTATGGGCACCAACGTCGTCAGCGGCACGGCGCTGGCCATGATTATCGCCACCGGCGGTAACACCTGGTTCGGGCAGTTGGCCGGGCGGGTCACCCAGCAGGAAAGCGAGCCTAACGCCTTCCAGCGTGGGATCAGTCGCGTTAGCTGGCTGCTGATCCGCTTTATGCTGGTGATGGTGCCGGTGGTACTGCTGATCAACGGCTTCACCAAAGGCGACTGGTGGGAAGCGGCGCTGTTCTCACTCTCCGTGGCCGTCGGCCTGACGCCGGAAATGCTGCCGATGATCGTCACCTCCACGCTGGCGCGCGGGGCGGTGAAGCTGTCGAAACAAAAAGTCATTGTGAAGCATCTCGACGCTATCCAGAACTTCGGCGCGATGGACATCCTGTGTACCGATAAAACCGGTACCCTGACCCAGGACCGCATCGTGCTGGAAACCCACACCGATATCTTCGGCGAGCAAAGCGATCGCGTGCTGCACACCGCCTGGCTGAACAGCCACTACCAAACCGGGCTCAAAAACCTGCTGGACGTGGCGGTACTTGAAGGCGTTGATGCCGACCACGCCCGCACGGCGGTTGCCCAGTGGCACAAAATAGACGAAATTCCCTTCGACTTTGACCGCCGCCGCATGTCGGTTGTGGTCTCCGAGCAGTCAGACGTGCATCAGCTTATCTGCAAAGGCGCGCTGCAGGAGATCCTCAACGTTTGTACTCACGTGCGCCACGGCGACGAGATTGTGCCGCTCAGCGAAGGGATGCTGAAACGCATTCGCAGCGTGACCGACTCGCTGAACAGCCAGGGCCTGCGCGTGGTTGCCGTCGCCACCAAATTCCTGCCTGCCCGCAGCGCAGACTACAGCCGCGTGGATGAGTCAGACCTGATCCTCGAAGGCTACATTGCCTTCCTCGATCCGCCGAAAGAAACCACCGCACCGGCGTTAAAAGCGCTGAAAGCCAGCGGCATTGCGGTAAAAATCCTGACCGGCGACAGCGAGCTGGTCGCGGCGAAAGTGTGCCGTGAAGTCGGGCTGGAAGTCGGCGACCTGATCGTCGGCAGCGATATCGAAGAGATGAGCGATGACGAGCTGGCGCGCGTTGCGCTGCAAACCACGCTGTTTGCCCGCCTGACGCCGATGCACAAAGAGCGCATCGTTCGCCTGCTGCGCGGTGAAGGCCACGTGGTGGGCTTTATGGGCGACGGCATTAACGATGCCCCGGCCCTGCGTGCGGCGGATATCGGTATTTCCGTAGACGGCGCGGTGGATATCGCCCGTGAAGCCGCCGACATTATTCTGCTGGAAAAAAGCCTGATGGTGCTGGAAGAGGGCGTTATCGAAGGCCGTCGTACCTTCGCCAACATGCTCAAATACATCAAAATGACCGCCAGCTCCAACTTCGGTAACGTCTTCAGCGTGCTGGTGGCCAGCGCTTTCCTGCCGTTCCTGCCGATGCTGCCGATTCACCTGCTGATCCAGAACCTGATGTACGATGTCTCTCAGGTGGCGATTCCGTTTGATAACGTCGACGATGAGCAAATCAAACAGCCGCAGCGCTGGAACCCGGCCGACCTGGGCCGCTTTATGGTGTTCTTCGGGCCGCTCAGCTCCATCTTCGACATCGTCACCTTCGGCGTGATGTGGTGGATTTTCAAAGCGAATACTCCGGAAGCGCAAACGCTGTTCCAGTCCGGCTGGTTCGTGGAAGGCCTGCTGTCGCAAACCCTGATTGTGCACATGATCCGTACCCGCCGTATTCCGTTCCTGCAAAGCCGCCCGGCGTGGCCGCTGATGATGATGACGCTGCTGGTGATGGCGCTGGGGATTGCGCTGCCGTTCTCACCGCTGGCTGAGTACCTGCACCTGCAGGCGCTGCCGCTGAGCTACTTCCCGCTGCTGGTGGTTATTCTGGCGGGCTACGTGATGCTGACCCAGGCCGTGAAAGGCTTCTACAGCCGCCGCTACGGCTGGCAGTAATCTCAAAAAATGGCGAGATGTGATCCACGTCTCGCCGCCGCCTTGCTGAAAAATCCTTCACGTGATAACAGATTGTTTTTGCTATTTTCTGGCCCGTCACGTGAAAGGATTACTCATGTTCAAATCGCTTCGTTTTAGCCTGCTGGCCGCAGGTATCGCCGTTGCCTGCCAGGCACACGCCACTCCGGCAGGGGACTTACCTCTCATGCCCTGGCCGCAGCAGGTCGAGCTTCCGGCAACGCAGGGCAGCCTGCCGCTGACTAACGCTGTTTCTATCGCCATTAGCGGCGACAAGCTGGACGGGGCCGTCGATCGCTGGCGCCAGCGCATTAGCCTGCAAACCGGCTGGCAGCTACAGCCTGCCGTCACGCAGCCTGCGAAACCCACGATTGCCATCCAAATCAAACAAGTAGTCGATCCGCTGCCTAAAGCCGACAGCGACGAAAGCTATGCGCTAAGCGTCACCGCAGAGGGAGTAAAGCTCACCGCGAACACGCGCTTTGGCGCGATGCGCGGCATGGAAACCGTGCTACAGCTGATTCAAAATGGCCCGCAGAATACGTCGATTCCTTATGTAGACATTAAAGATGTGCCGCGCTTCCCCTGGCGTGGGCTGTTGCTCGACTCGGCCCGCCACTTTATGCCGGTGAACGACATTCTGCGCCAGCTGGACGGCATGGCCGCCGCCAAGCTGAACGTTTTCCACTGGCACCTGACGGATGATCAGGGCTGGCGTTTCGCTTCCACTCATTATCCGAAGTTACAGCAGCTGGCGAGCGACGGGCAGTTCTACACTCAGGCGCAGATGAAGCAGGTTGTGCGCTATGCCACATCGCTGGGCATTCGCGTGGTGCCGGAAATTGACTTGCCTGGGCACGGCTCAGCGCTGGCGGTGGCTTATCCGGAGCTGATGAGCGCGCCGGGGCCTTACCAGATGGAGCGCAACTGGGGCGTTCTGAAACCGCTGCTGAACCCGGCTAACGAAGCCGCCTATAAGTTTGTGGATACGCTAATTGGCGAAGTTACCGCTATTTTCCCGGACAGTTATCTGCATATTGGCGGTGATGAGGTAGATGACAGCCAGTGGAAAGAAAACGCCGCCATCCAGCAGTTTATGAAGCAGCATAATCTGGCGGACTCCCACGCGCTGCAAACGTATTTCAACCAGCGGCTGGAGAAGATCCTCGAAAAACATAAGCGTCAGATGATGGGCTGGGACGAGATTTACCATCCCGATCTGCCGAAAAACATTTTGATCCAGTCCTGGCAGGGGCAGGACTCGCTGGGCGCGATCGCGGCTAACGGCTACAAAGGCATTTTGTCGACGGGCTTTTATCTCGACCAGCCTCAGTCCACCGCCTACCACTACCGCAATGAAGTGCTGCCGGTGGGGCTGAACGGCGTGGATCATATTAGCGAAGCCGACAGCGCGCAAAGCTGGTTCTTCAGCATGCCTCGCCTGAAAGGCAGCGCGGTGGAAGGCAGCTTCACGCTGGTGAAAAACGACGGCGGCTGGCGCGGGTTTATCGACTTCAAGGGCAAATCCCGCCGCGCGGTTCACGATGTGAAATGGCTGAGCCCAACCCAGGTGACCTTCACGGTGGATACCTGGATGGGGGAAACTCGCCCGGTTGTGACGGTGGAAAACGACAAGCTTAGCGGCTACTTCCTCGTGGGCAACGTGCGCTATCCGGCCACCGGGCAGAAGCTGGAAGGTGTTCCGGACGGCAAGCAACCTGTGGTGCCGACCGAAGCGCAGATGAGCAATATTCTCGGCGGCGAAGCGGCCCTGTGGGCGGAAAACATCATTTCTCCGCTGCTGGATATCAAGCTGTGGCCGCGTACCTTTGCGGTAGCCGAGCGCCTGTGGTCGGCGAAAGACGTAACCGACGTCGACAACATGTACCAGCGTATGCAGGCGATTGACGCCTGGTCGACGGTGTCCGTTGGCCTGCGTCAGCACACCGAATCCGTCACTCAGCTGACGCGCCTTGCCGGTACGCCGGAGATCATGCCGCTGCAGATCCTCGCTCAGGCGATTGAACCCGCGCAGTATTACACGCGTCAACACCTCAAGTTCCAGGCCGGAAACTACAATCACTTTGAGCCGCTGAACCGCTTTGCCGACGCGTTGGGGGCAGAAAGCGGCCAGGTGAGGGCAATTAATAGCTGGGTGGATAAACTGATTGCCGACCCGGAAGACAGCAACAGTGCGGAGGCGCTGCGCCATATCTTCTCTCGCTGGCAAAGCAATACCCCGGACGTACTGGCGCTGATCGACGGCAATTACGTGCTGAAGCCGCTCAAGCCGGTTGCCGAAGATGTGGATAAGCTTGCCGGGCTGGGCTTAAGGCTGACGGATCTGGTAGCGAAGCAAGGATCGCTCAACGATGACGAGCTTAAGGCCATTCAGGCTCAGCTGGATACTGCGGCGCAGGCTCGAGATGAAGTGGTGATTGCGGCGGTTTATCCGCTGGAAAAACTGCTGCGGGCCGTTGTGAAGTAAGGCAATAAAGTAGCCCCGCGAAAGCGGGGCCAGAAGCAAAAGCGCTGCGGCGAATTAGCGGCGAACGGCGATAGCTTCGATTTCGATTTTCACGTCTTTAGGCAGACGAGCCACTTCCACGCAGGAGCGAGCCGGGAAGGTCGCTTTATGCTCGTTGAAGAAGGCTTCGTAGGTAGCGTTCACGGTCGCGAAATCGTTCAGATCTTTAACGAACACGGTGGTTTTTACGATATCGCCCACTTTCAGACCCGCGGACTCAACGATAGCCTGCACGTTTTCGAGGGACTGACGAGCCTGAGCGGCTACGTCTTCCGGCACTTCGCCGGTTTTTGGATTAACCGGGATCTGCCCGGAGGTGATGATCATGCTGCCAAGATCTACGCCCTGAACATAAGGACCGATAGCGGCCGGTGCGTTTTCCGTGCTAAGCGTACGTGACATACTTTCTCCTTAGTATTGGATATAAACTCCCGCCCATTATAGGGATGGGAGCTTGCTTGTCATTAGTCGGTCGTTAATCTGCCAACACTACGTGACGGGCGAACTCTTTCTCGCAATATTTGCACTTTAGGCTGATATCGTCGGCGCGCTGCTTCACGGCGAACGAAGACGCTACCGGCTCGTTGTGGCTGATGCAGTTGGTGTTCGGGCAGTGCAGCACTTTCTCGATACGCTCCGGCAGGCTCGGGGTGCTTTTACCCACCACTTCGTATTCGTCGATGCGGTTTACCGTCGCGTTAGGGGCATACAGCGCCAGCTGGTTCACCTGCTCGTCGGTCAGGAAGGTATTCTCAATTTTAATCAGATCTTTGCGGCCCAGCTCGCGGGACGGCAGATTCAGGCCGATGGTGATGCGCTGGTCGGTTTTGGTCAGCTGGAACAGCGTCAGCAGCTTAAAGCCAACCTGAGCCGGAATATGGTCGATAACGGTGCCGCGCTTGATGGCTTCAACCTGCAATTTATTATCGTGCGTCATCTTATTGTCCTCTCACTTAAACCAGTTCGCGATTCAAAACCAGCGCCAGCAGCGCCTGGCGAGCAAAAATGCCGTTACCTGCCTGCTGGAAATACCAGGCGTGCGGCGTGCTGTCTACATCGGTGGTTATTTCATCCACGCGCGGCAGCGGGTGCAGCACCTTCATGTTGCTGCGTGCGCCGGTCAGGTCGGCGGCGCGCAGGATAAACTGCGCCTTAACGTTGGCGTACTCGGACGGGTCGAGGCGCTCTTTTTGCACGCGGGTCATGTACAGAATATCCAGCTCGCCTACCACGTCGTCGATGGACTCATGGCGGCTCCAGGCAATCCCTTTCTCATCCAGCATATCGAGAATGTACTGCGGCATTGCCAGCGCGGCCGGGGCGATAAAGTAGAAGCGGTTGCCGTTGAACTTCGCCAGCGCCTGGGCCAGAGAGTGCACGGTGCGGCCATATTTCAGGTCACCGACCATGGCGATATTCAGGTTTTCCAGGCGGCCCTGGGTCTCCTGAATGGTGAACAGGTCCAGCAGGGTTTGGGTTGGGTGCTGGTTGGCACCGTCGCCTGCGTTCAGAACCGGGATCTCGCCGGAAAACTCGGTGGCCAGGCGAGCCGCACCTTCCTGCGGGTGGCGCATCACGATGGCGTCAACGTAGGTACTGATGACGGAAATGGTATCCGCCAGCGTCTCGCCTTTCTTGCCCAGCGAAGTGTTGCTGCTGTCGGAGAAACCCACCACCGAAGCGCCCAGGCGGTGAATGGAGGTTTCAAAAGAGAGGCGGGTGCGGGTGGATGCTTCAAAGAAGCAGCTGGCGATAACCTTATGCTTCAGCAGCTCCGGCTGCGGGTTAGCCTTCAGCTTTGCCGCGGTTGCCAGCACCAGTTCAAGTTCTTCGCGACTGAGATCATTGATGGAAATGATGTGTTTTTTATAGAGCGGGTTAGTCATGTTTCTCTCCTGTTCTCGGTCCGACGGGCAAAAAAAAGGCCCCTCAACGAGGGGCCTTAGCAATTTGGGAATTTAGAAATTCGACGCTGCAACGGGAAGAAAAACGCCCTGCCGCGTCTGTTTTCAGACGGCGCGCTGCGGCATTTTTTTGAACACAGTGGACCATGCTTCCTCCCGGCAAATTGTGGCGCATTATACGCGCGTACGTGTTCTCTGCAAGCGCTAAAATCACACTTTTTAGGGGGGCGGCAATCGGTTGCGGCGAGCCTATGCTAAACCCAGCGTACGCATAATACGGTGATGCACCTGCGGCGTTTTGCGGATCTCACGGGGGGCAATCCACACGACGCTGCTGCCGGCGACCACGCCCAAAATCTCGGCGATGGCGTGGTGATCGAGTATTTTGGCTATCGCTCTGCCGTAGCCGGACACCGTATGAACCATCACAAACTCGCGGTTGTGCTCAACGCTGATAACCATTTCGGCCACCGAGCGCGCCGCATTCGGCTGCGGCAGGGTCATCGGGCTGAGGGCATAGATCTTTTGTCCTTTAGCGTTACGCATTTTGATGACGCCCAGCAGCTTGAGCAGGCGGGAGACGGTGGACTGGCTGATGGCTTCAAAGCCGTGCTGCTTCAGGTCATGACGTAGCTGCTCCTGGGAGTGATAGCTCTTATGGCTGATGAGCTGCTGGCATAGCTCAAGCTGGCGCTGCTCTTTCTCGGACGAGAGTCGGGAGATCCTCATGATATTCACCACTCCTTTGATTGCTGGCGCGTTACCAGACATGGTGGATGTCTGAAACCGTTTGATAGAAAAGCCTTTGCCGATTTTATCGTTTAAAAATATCGTCAATTTGTTGAATTAAAGAACTTAACGCCACTAATGTGGCGTTAATGTCGTCAGGATATCTGTAAATTTCCGCTTATCACCAGTTTTAATGTCCACGCGGCCAGCGCCAGGATGGCAATCGCTATGGCCAGCTCATAGCTTTTCAGCAGCGGTTGGCCCTGGGACTTTTTCTGCCACAGGAACACCAGAATCCCTGGCGTAAACAGCAGCGAGCTCAGCAGCATTGAGTCACCGGCGGCGTAACAGAGCCAGAAGCCGTAAACCGTCGCAATCAGGCCAAGCACAATGCCACCGGTGCGCGATTCGCCCTGTTTGTAGCGTTCTCCGGTCCAGGCCAGCTTTAACCCGTAGGCGGCGCTGAACAGGTAGGGCGGCAAAATGGCCGCGGTGGCGATGGAAAACAGCGCCTGATAGCCTGCGGCGTAGAACAGGGTCAGGATCAGGAAGATCTGAATTAAGCCATTGGTGATCCACAGCGAAAATGAGGGCGAGTGGCGGGCATTTTCTTTCGCAAAAACTTTGGGGAAAATGCCGTCAATAGCGGCGACACGCGGTAATTCTGCGGCGAACAGCGTCCAGGCCAGCAGCGCCCCGGCAACCGAAAGAATCACCCCGCCGGCAACGAACTTAGCGCCCCACGGCCCGACCACGCTTTCCAGCACGCCGGCCATTGACGGGTTTTTCAGCCCGGCCAGGCTCGCCTGATCGAGAATGCCCATCGACAGCACGCTAACCAGCACGTAAATCGCCAGCGCGCCCAGCAGCCCAATAACCGTGGCCTTACCAATATCCTCACGTTTTGCGGCACGTGCGGAAACGACGGTCGCCCCTTCAATACCGATGAACACCCAGGTGGTCACCAGCATGGTGTTTTTCACCTGATCGAAAATCTCCGGGCGTGACCCTTCGACCAGCATCATGCGGCCCCAGAAATCTGCCGTGAACACGCCAATCCGGAAGGCAATCAACACCGCGACGATAAACACCAGCAGAATAATGACCTTCACCACGGTAAGAATGGTGTTGATATAGGCGGCTTCACGCACTCCTCGAAGCACCAGGGCATGAACTAACCAAAGCACGATGGAGGCGCCGATAATCGACGGCAGGTTGTTTCCATCGCCAAAAACCGGGATGAAAAAGCTCATGGCGCTGAACAGCAGCACCGCATAAGAGACGTTGCCGAGCCAGGCGGAGAACCAGTAGCCCCAGGCGGACTGGAAGCCGATAAAGTCGCCAAACCCGGCGCGGGCATAGCTGTAAACGCCGCCGTCAAGATCGGGGCAACGGGCGCTGAGATTCTGATAAATAAACGCGAGGCAAAGCATGCCCACGCCGGTAATCACCCAGCCAATCAGCAGCGCGCCGGGTGAGGCTACTGAAGCAAAGTTTTGCGGCAGGCTAAACACGCCGCCGCCGATCATTGAGCCTATAACCAGCGCAACCAGCGCGCTGAGCCCGAGTTTTCTCTCACTGCTTGCGGAGGTGTCTGTGGCACCTTCATGGGTAACATCGGCCATTTCCTTTTCTCCCGCTGCGCCAGGCAGCATAAGGGCAAAACGGGCAGCGAGAGGTTCTCACTGCCCGACAGCGTTACGCGCCGAGCGTGGCAACCATCACGGCTTTGATGGTGTGCATACGGTTTTCGGCTTCGTCGAAGACGATGGAGTGTTTTGACTCAAAGACCTCTTCGGTCACTTCCAGCCCTTTCAGGCCGTAGGTTTCTTCGATCTCTTTGCCGACTTTGGTGTGTTCGTTGTGGAAGGCGGGCAGGCAGTGCATGAACTTGACGTTCGGGTTGCCGGTCGCGTTGAGGACGTTCTGGTTAATCTGGTACGGCGTCATGATGCTCACGCGTTCGGCCCAGGCTTCTTTAGGTTCACCCATCGAAACCCAAACGTCGGTGTAGAGGAAATCTACCCCCGCAACACCCTCCGCCACGCTGTCGGTCAGCATAATGCGCCCGCCGGTTTCTTTGGCGATGGCGCGGCATTGTTCGACCAGCGCCGCCTCAGGCCAGAAGGCTTTTGGCGCTACCAGGCGAATGTCCATGCCCATCTTGGCGGCACCCACCATCAGGGAATTGCCCATGTTGTTGCGGGCATCGCCGAGATAGGCGAAGGAGAGATCCTTCAGTTTTTTGCCCGGCGCATGCTCCAGCATGGTCATCAGGTCGGCGAGGATCTGGGTCGGGTGGAATTCATTGGTCAGCCCGTTCCACACCGGCACGCCCGCGAATTCTCCCAGCTCTTCGACGATGTCCTGGCCATAGCCGCGGTATTCAATCCCGTCGTACATGCGCCCCAGCACGCGAGCGGTGTCCTTCATCGACTCTTTATGGCCGATTTGCGATCCGCTTGGCCCGAGGTAGGTCACCAGCGCGCCCTGGTCAAACGCGCCGACCTCAAAGGCGCAGCGGGTACGGGTGGAGGTTTTTTCGAAGATCAGCGCGATGTTTTTACCGCATAGCGTTTTTTTCTCAGTACCGGCCTGTTTGGCGGCCTTCAGGTCACGAGCCAGGTCGATGAGGTACTGAATTTCTGCAGGTTTAAAGTCGAGGAGTTTCAGGAAATTACGGTTTTTTAAGTTGATAGTCATTTTCGTTATCCTTGAAGAGTAATAGTTTGCTGACCCTCACCCCGGCCCTCTCCCTAAAAGGGAGAGGGGGAAGCGCAGGCGACTCTGTTTTATCCCCTCTCCCCTCGGGGGAGAGGGTTAGGGTGAGGGGTTTTCACCGCTCCCGAATAAGCGTGCCTTTCTCACCGGCCAGAATCGCCGGGCCATCTTCCAGCGCGCCAATCCCGGCGATGCCGTTGCAGCTGGCGACAAAGCGGCTGCAGGCGGCCACTTTGGGGCCCATCGATCCGGCGTCAAAGCTCATCCCTTCCAGCTCAGTCGGTGTCACGCTGGTGAGCGGGCGCTGCGCCGGCGTGCCCCAGTTGAGGTAAACCGCGTCGGCGTCGGTCAGGATCAGCAGGGCGTCGGCCTCTATCTGGCGGGCCAGCAGCGCGGCGGAAAGGTCCTTATCAATGACCGCTTCAATCCCGTGGTAGCCGTCGGCTTTCTCCACCACCGGCACTCCGCCGCCGCCGTTGCAGATGACCAGATGGTCACGCTGAATAAGCGCCGTAATGGCATCGCTCTCGACGATGCGTTTGGGCTGTGGTGACGGCACCACGCGGCGGAAATACTGCCCGTCAGCTTTTACCGACCAGCCTTTGTCACGCACCAGCTCATCCGCCTGCTCTTTGCTGTACACCGGGCCGATATACTTGGTCGGATTGTTGAAGGCCGGATCCTGCGGATCCACTTCAACCTGCGTCAGCAGCACGCTGACTTCACGGTCAGGCAGATGATTTTTCAGCGCCTGCTGCAACATGTAGCCGATCATTCCCTGGCTCTCTGCGCCAAGAACGTCCAGCGGATAAGGGCTCACGTTTTGGTAGGCGCTGTTTTGCAGGGCAAGCAGGCCAACCTGCGGGCCATTGCCGTGCACCAGCACAACGCGCCAGTCGCTGGTGAGCCGGGCGATAGTTTTCGCCGCCAGCTCGATGTTTTTGCGCTGCAGGTCGGCTTCCAGCGGTTCTCCACGTTTCAGCAGAGCATTCCCGCCGAGCGCCACAACCAGCGTGGGTTTTAGTTCCATATGCTTTGCTCCCTTAAATTCCGTCGCGGTCCAGCGGGCAGCTCATGCAGCGTGCGCCGCCGCGCCCGCGCCCCAGTTCATCGCCAGGAATCGGCAGAACGGTGATCCCGGCTTTGTCGTATTTCTCGTTGGTCCAGATGTTGCGTTCGTAGCCGATAACGACGCCGGGGCGAACGGTCAGCACGTTGTTGGCGTCGTTCCACTGCTCACGTTCGGCTTCAAAGGCGTCGCCGCCGGTGGTGATGAGCTTGACCTGATCGATACCCAGCGCTTTTTCGATGGCGTTTACCAGGCTGGTTTCCTGGTGGCGTTTGATGCCGCCGTGGCCGTCAGGGGTTAAGGTCCAGCACTGCACGTCTTTGCGGACGACTTCCGGGTAAACGGAGAAGGTGTCGATATCGAGATGGGTCATGACGGTGTCGAGGTGCATGCAGGAGCGGTGTTTCGGCAGCTCGACGGCAATTACGCGGGTTGCCTGCTGGTGTTTGAATAATGATTCAGCGAGGAACTCTATGCCCTGAGGCGTGGTGCGTTCGGACATGCCAATTAATACCGCACCGCGGCCAATGACTAATACGTCTCCGCCTTCCAGCGTGGCATGGTCGTAATTAATATTTTCATCGCCGTAATATTTAATGAATTTTCCGTCGGTAAATGCCGGATGCCAGCGATAAATTGCTCTTAAATTATTGGTTTCACGTTGGCGAGCCGCTTTCGCCATTGGATTAATAGAGACGCCGTTATAAATCCAGCAGGATGTATCGCGGGTAAATAAATGATTTGGCAGTGGCTTCATAATAAAATCGGTCGCGGCGTGAGTATCCACCACCATATTTTTTATGTGTGTTGGGATTTCTCCATAGGTCAGCCCACCAGAAAGGCGGCGCGCCAGTTCACGATGTGGCATATCGGCCAGCCAGCCGCGCACATCGGAGGCGAAAGCCGGCCCCAGACGGTAGTCTGAAACCTGCGTGTTCAGCAGCCAGGCCTTGGCATCGCTGACGTCCAGCGTCTGCGTCAGCAGGTCGGTGAGCAGCAGAACCTCGACGCCTTCGCCGCGCAGGGTGTTGGCGAACACATCATGTTCTTCACCGGCACGTTCAACCGACAGCACGTCGTCAAATAATAATTCCTGACAGTTTGAAGGGGTAAGTCTTTTCAGGCTGAGGTTTGGGCGATGCAGCATCACGCTACGTAATTGACCTATTTCGGAACCGACATAATGTTTGTCCATGACTATTCCTTTGCATTAATCTGGAGATAAAAGTGCCTGTGGCGCAATGAATATTGCGTCGCGATTTTAATAACCCGTTAAGTTGTCTTCGTGGCGTATCTTAATTTCTTCACAACCATTTAATGTGAGGTTTATCACGTGTTCAAGGCTGTTTTTATTTGTCTTGTTATTAATTGATGGGTGTCAGGAAATAGCAATTATACGGGTGGTGACAAATGCATAATTACTCGCTGAAGGAGTTTTAATTATTTCTTGGTGTTAAAGGGTTGTGATTTTATGCGAAAACAGGAATTTCTTAATGCATTGATTATTAATGTTATTTATTCTCAGTTTGAATGGTTATTCATTGTGGATTTTGTTTAATGCCGTGCAGGGAAGAAAATAGAACAATAGTTATTTTCAATCTGACATGAATGCAGTGAATGGAAACTGTGAGCGGGAAGAGTTTTTTCTTATTACTTACAATAAAACAAGGTGTTGGCGGTGTGTTCAAACTGACGGTGTATGAGGTTATGCCTTTTTTGTGCATAAAAAACGCGGGTGATGCACCAGACACGCAACATCTTTAGTAATAAACATGCGGAGGAAAAGAAAACCCCTCGGACGGGAAAGCCGCCGAGGGGCCAGGATAAGCCCTGGGAGCGAAAAAACTATTTTGCCAGCGTGGCGACCATAACGGCCTTGATGGTGTGCATCCGATTTTCAGCCTGGTCGAATACGACGCTGTGGGAAGACTCAAAGACGTCGTCGGTAACCTCCATGCCGCCGTGCAGGTCGAACTCCAGCGCCATTTGCTTGCCCAGCGTGGTTTGATCATCGTGAAACGCCGGCAGACAGTGCATGAGTTTGACCTGCGGATTGCCGGTTAACGCCAGCATGGCGCTGTTAACCTGGTAAGGACGCAGCAGGGCGATACGCTCGGCCCACTTCTCTTTGGCTTCGCCCATCGAAACCCAAACGTCGGTATAGATGAAGTCCGCGCCCTTAACGCCCGCGGCAACGTCTTCGGTTAGAGTGATTTTCCCACCGGTTTTTTCGGCCATGGCCCGGCATTCGGCAACGAGTTTTTCGTCCGGCCAGCAGGCTTTCGGCGCCACAAGGCGCAGATCAAGTCCGGTCAGTGCGGCGGCCTCAAGCATGGAGTTACCCATGTTGTTGCGCGCGTCCCCGGCATACACCAGCGTCATCTCATTCAGGTTTTTGCCCGGCAACTGTTCCTGCATGGTGAGCAAATCTGCCAGCAGCTGCGTAGGGTGATACTCGTTGGTCAGCCCGTTCCACACCGGCACGCCCGCATAGCTGGCGAGGGTTTCGACGATATCCTGACCATAGCCGCGATACTGAATGCCGTCATAAATACGGCCCAGCACGCGTGCCGTATCCTTAATTGATTCTTTATGCCCAATCTGGCTGCCGCTTGGGCCGAGGTAAGTGACGCGCGCGCCCTGGTCGTAAGCGGCAACTTCGAAAGAGCAGCGAGTACGAGTCGAATCTTTTTCGAAGATGAGCGCAATATTCTTGCCAGTAAGCTGCTGAATCTCATTTCCTTTTTTCTTATCGCTTTTCAGCCTGGCGGAAAGGACCAGCAATTCGTTAAGTTGAGCAGGGGTAAAATCGAGCAGCTTAAGAAAATTTTTCTGATAGAAGTGACTCATTTTTTCCTCGCGTGGCACAAGCCTTTATTGAATTAAAATTCAATTTATATGTATGAATATTCAATTGCAACCCCGCGAGTTAAAACTTTGCCGTGAAAGGTGGAGGCAAACCCCGGCGTGTGTGAAAATGAGAGTATCTGCCTACACATTTGAGGAAAGGGCCATGGCAAATCCAGAACAGCTGGAAGAACAGCGCGAAGAAACACGTTTAATCATTGAGGAACTGCTGGACGACGGTAGCGATCCGGACGCGTTGTACACCATCGAACACCACCTTTCTGCGGATGATTTCGAAACGCTGGAGAAAGCCGCCGTTGAAGCTTTCAAGCTGGGTTATGAAGTCACCGACCCGGAAGAGCTGGAAGTTGAAGAAGGCGATACCGTCATCTGCTGCGACATTCTGAGCGAATGCGCGCTGAACGCTGAACTGATCGGTGCCCAGGTTGAACAGCTGCTGAATCTGGCAGAGAAATTCGGCGTGGAATACGACGGCTGGGGCACCTACTTCGAAGACCCGAACGGCGAAGAGGGTGAGGAAGGCGAAGAAGGCGACGAATATCAGGACGAAGACGACGACGGCGTGCGTCACTAAAAGTAAGCGGTGCAGCGGCGTTCGGCCGCTGCGCTTCAGGATACCTCATGGACTACCAGCAACTCCTCTCCCCGATAAACCAATTCCTGCTGTGCCCAACGCCCGAAGCGTGGATTCAAAAAGCCCGTCGCCCGGAAAATCTGCCCCTGCTGTTAACCGACCATATGATTTGCGAACTGAAAGCCGCGCAAACCGCGATGCTGTTCGTCCGTAAATACGTTGCCGATAAAGAAGGTTCGCAGGCGCTGCTGGCCTGGCTGCAGCCCTATGAGGCTTTTGCTTTTCGCGATGGTGAAGAGCCCGATTTTCTGGCGCTTCATAAAGGCCTGAACAAAAGCATCATGCCGAAAACGAAGCACGGCTGGGGGCAGCAGCTTATCGACAGCATGGTATTGCTGATCAAAGAAGAGCTGCACCATTTTTGGCAGGTGCGGGAAATCATGATTGCCCGTAACATCCCGTACGCCAAAATCACCGCCAGCCGCTACGCTAAAGGTTTACTGAGTGAAACCCGCACTCATGAACCGCTGATGTTGGTCGATAAGCTTATCTGCGGGGCTTACATTGAAGCGCGGTCTTGTGAACGATTTGCCGCGCTGGCGCCGCACCTGGACGATGAATTACAGCGTTTTTACCTGTCGCTGCTGCGTTCCGAAGCTCGGCATTATCAGGATTATTTAACGCTGGCAGAACAGATTGCCGGGGGCGATATCAGCGAACGCGTTCGCTTTTTTGGCCACGTCGAGGCTGAACTAATCCAAAGCCACGACGACGAGTTTCGTTTTCACAGCGGCGTGCCCGCAGACTAGAAGGATGAACCATGAACTGGACCCACGTCATTATTGCAGGCTATGTCGGCGCCGCGATCGCCGCAGTGGTGGCGATATTTCGAAAGAAGGGCTGGGTCGGCAAAGTGGGCGCGGTGGTCATTGCGCTGGTCGCCATCATGGCGTGGAACATCCTTGACGTAAAATATCTGATTCCACGCGACAGATCCGGGCAGGAACTGGCCGAACTTGACGATGCTATGGCCCGGATGCCGGTTTACCAGGTGCTGAAGGAACAGGAGCCCGCGCTGTGGATGTCTATTCGCCAGCAGGCGGTGGAGATGCACCGGCAGGGGAAAACCGAGCAGGAGGTTATCGACACCATCCAGCCGCAAATCCTCGCCGTGGAGATGAAGCGTCTGCAAAGCGCGACGGATGACAACGTGGTGGCGTTTATGCAGGTGAACATGCAGCAAACGGCGATGGTGCAGAAGTCCAGCGATGACGCCTGTTTCCGCTTCCTGTTCCCGGGCGTGAAGGGCGGGATCAACTCCCCGAAAATCTTGCCTCGCGACGTGACGATGCGCCGTATGCAGGTGGATGCGGCGATGATGCGCTCCGCCTACGGCCCGGACAAACACAGCGTCACCGACGCCGAACGCGAACAGGCACGGCAGGACATTCAGCCTATCGTCCGGCAATTGACGAAGCGCTACGGCAGCGATCTGCAGCTGATGTCCGAGCCGCACAAAGCGGTGGGCAAAGAGGGGCTGGTCTGTAATCAGGTGCAGGAACTGTGGCGCAACGTGCTGCAGCTTCCTCCGGCCCGTGCGGCCGGGATTATCCGCCTGTCGGTTGCGCTGGAGTAGCCCGCTGCGCAGCCTCAAAATCGCTTAAGACTTGAACAGTCACGCGCTTATCGCTAAGGTATGCGCGTTTTTTTACCTTCCTGGAAAGCATCATGACCGCCATTGCCCTTATCGACGACCACCTTATCGTCCGCTCCGGCTTTGCCCAACTTCTTGGGCTCGAGGCTGATTTTCATGTTGTGGCCGAGTTTGGTTCAGGGCGCGAGGCGCTGGCGGGATTGCCGGGGCACGGCGTGCAGGTTTGCATCTGCGATATCTCGATGCCGGATATTTCCGGGCTGGAGTTGCTTAGCCAACTGCCGAAAGGGATGGCGATCATCATGCTGTCGGTGCACGACAGCCCGGCGCTGGTGGAGCAGGCGCTGAACGCCGGGGCGCGCGGCTTTTTATCCAAACGCTGCAGCCCGGACGAACTGATTGCTGCCGTGCGCACCGTGGCGACGGGCGGCTGCTACCTGACGCCGGATATCGCCATGAAGCTGGCGGCCGGGCGGCAGGATCCGCTGACGAAGCGCGAGCGGCAGGTCGCGGAAAAGCTGGCGCAGGGCATGGCGGTTAAAGAGATTGCTACCGAGCTGGGGCTGTCGCCGAAGACCGTGCACGTGCACCGCGCCAACCTGATGGAAAAGCTCGACGTCAGCAACGATGTGGCGCTGGCGCGGCGTCTGTTTGACGGTTGGTAATGCGGACTTTCCTCTCCCGGCTGATCGCCGTTATCGCCAGTTTCTTTATCTTCTCAGCCGGCTGGTTTTGCCTGTGGAGCATTAGCCTGCATCTGGTGGAAAGGCCCGAGCTGGCGGTGCTGCTGTTTCCCTTTGGGCTGCGTTTAGGACTGATGCTGCAATGCCCGCGCGGCTACTGGCCGGTTCTGCTGGGTGCAGAATGGCTGATGCTGGCCTGGCTCGCGCAGGAAGTGGCCCTGGCCCATCTGCCGCTGTTGATGCTGGGCGGGGTGCTCACCGTCGTGCCGGTGGCGCTGATTTCCCGCTATCGCCATCAGCGTGACTGGCGCACCCTGCTGCGGCAAGGTGCGGCGCTTATCGCCGCCGCGCTGCTCCAGTCGCTACCGTGGCTGGGCCAGGGGCAAGAATCCCTCAATGCGCTATTGCTGACGCTGACCGGTGGCTTAACGCTGGCGCCGACCTGCCTGGTGCTCTGGCACTACCTGACCAGCACCGTCTGGCAGCCTCTCGGTCCGGCGCTGGTTTCCCAGCCGGTCAACTGGCGCGGGCGTCACCTGATTTGGTATTTGCTGCTGTTTGCCGTCAGCCTCTGGCTACAGCTGGGTTTGCCCGCCGAACTTTCCCGTTTTACGCCGTTCTGCCTCGCGCTACCGATTATCGCCCTGGCCTGGCACTACGGCTGGCAGGGGGCGCTGATTGCTACCCTGATGAACGCCATTGCGCTGATAGCCAGCCAGACCTGGCACGATCATCCGGTGGATCTGCTGCTGTCGCTGCTGGCACAAAGCCTGACCGGGCTGTTACTGGGGGCGGGGATCCAGCGTTTGCGCGAGCTTAACCAGTCGCTGCAAACGGAGCTGGCGCGGAATCGCCGCCTGGCCGAACGCCTGCTGGAAACCGAAGAGAGCGTACGGCGGGAAGTGGCGCGCGAGCTGCACGACGATATCGGGCAGACGATCACGGCGATCCGCACCCAGGCCGGTATCGTCCAGCGTCAGGCGCCGGAAAACGAAGGCGTGAAGCGCAGCGGGGCGCATATCGAACAGCTTTCGCTTGGCGTTTATGACTCGGTTCGTCGCCTGCTGGGGCGCTTGCGTCCGCGCCAGCTGGATGATTTGTCCCTTGAGCAGGCCGTACGCTCCCTGATGCGTGAAATGGAGCTCGAAAGCCGCGGCATCGTCGGCCATATCGACTGGCAAATCGATGAGCCCCTGCTTAGCGAAGGGCAGCGCGTGACGCTGTTCCGCGTGTGCCAGGAAGGGCTCAACAACATCGTGAAGCACGCCAGCGCCAGCGCGGTAACCCTGCAGGGCTGGCAGCAGGCAGAGCGGCTGATGCTGGTGATTGAAGATGACGGCAGCGGTTTGCCGCCGGGGTCCGGGCAGCAGGGCTTTGGGCTTACCGGGATGCGCGAACGCGTCACGGCGCTGGGCGGAACGTTCGCGATTTCCTGCACTCACGGCACGCGCGTCAGCGTTAGCCTGCCATTGCGCTATCTCTAAGGGGCAAGCATGTTCAGTTTTTTAAAAGTACCGCCCAGCGTCGCGCCGCTTAGCGACAAAAGTGAGATTGATGCCCGCTACCGCTACTGGCGCCGTCATATCCTGATAACTATCTGGCTAGGCTATGCGCTGTTTTACTTTACCCGCAAAAGCTTTAACGCCGCCGCGCCGGAAATCCTCGCCACCGGCGTGATGGAGCGCACCGATATCGGCCTGCTGGCGACGCTGTTTTACATCACCTACGGCCTGTCGAAGTTCTTCTCCGGGATCGTCAGCGACTTCTCCAATGCCCGTTACTTTATGGGCATCGGGCTGATAGCCACCGGCATCGTGAATATCCTGTTTGGCTTCTCGACCTCGCTTTGGGCGTTTGCGCTGCTGTGGGCGCTGAACGCCTTTTTCCAGGGCTGGGGATCGCCGGTCTGCGCCCGCCTGCTGACGGCGTGGTATTCCCGCAGCGAGCGCGGCGGCTGGTGGGCGGTATGGAACACGGCGCACAACGTGGGCGGGGCGTTAATCCCCATCATCATGGGCGCAGCGGCGTTACAGTACGGCTGGCGCGTCGGGATGATGATTGCAGGCGGGCTGGCGATTATCGCCGGGCTGTTTCTGTGCTGGCGGCTGCGCGACAGGCCGCAAACCGTGGGCTTACCGGCGGTCGGCGACTGGCAGCATGACGAGCTGGAAATCGCCCAGCAGCAGGAAGGTGCAGGGCTGACGCGCAAAGAAATCCTCTACAAGTACGTGTTGGTTAACCCTTATATCTGGCTGCTGTCCCTGTGTTACGTGCTGGTGTACGTGGTGAGGGCGGCTATCAACGACTGGGGCAATCTTTATATGTCGGAGACGCTCGGCGTCGGGCTGGTTACCGCCAACTCGGCGGTGACGATGTTTGAGCTGGGCGGATTTATCGGCGCGCTGGTGGCGGGCTGGGGTTCGGACAAACTGTTCAACGGCAATCGCGGGCCGATGAACCTGATCTTCGCCGCCGGGATTCTGCTTTCCGTTGGCTCGCTGTGGCTGATGCCTTTTGCCAGCTACGTGATGCAGGCGGCCTGCTTCTTTACCACCGGCTTCTTCGTCTTTGGCCCGCAGATGTTGATTGGCATGGCGGCGGCCGAGTGCTCGCACAAAGAGGCGGCGGGGGCGGCCACGGGGTTTGTCGGGCTGTTTGCCTACCTGGGGGCATCGCTTTCCGGCTGGCCGCTGGCGCGGGTGATCGATATCTGGCACTGGAACGGCTTCTTCGCGGTGATCGCGATAGCCGCCGGGATATCGGCTTTGCTGCTGCTGCCGTTTTTAAACGCCCAGGCGCCGCGCGCCGCCAGCGAAGCGTGATGCATCTCACCCTTTTGCCCCAAGAAGGGCAAAACTAAGAAATATTCCCGGTTCGGCCTGGATGCTGTCTCAGGCCAGTTTGCTCGCTGATTTTTACAATGCCTGCCATTAAGCAGGTATTCATATCAGGAGTCATCCATGCTGGCCTTTCTAAACCAGGTGCGCAAGCCCACCCTGGATCTGCCGCTCGAAGTGCGGCGCAAAATGTGGTTCAAACCGTTTATGCAGTCGTATCTGGTGGTGTTTATTGGCTACCTGACGATGTACCTGATCCGCAAAAACTTTAACATCGCCCAGAACGACATGATCTCCACCTACGGGCTGAGCATGACGCAGCTGGGGATGATCGGCCTTGGCTTCTCCATCACCTACGGCGTGGGCAAAACGCTGGTTTCGTATTACGCGGATGGGAAGAACACCAAGCAGTTCCTGCCGTTTATGCTGATCCTTTCCGCCATCTGCATGCTCGGCTTCAGCGCCAGCATGGGCGCGGGTTCGGTTAGCCTGTTCCTGATGATCGCCTTCTACGCGCTGAGCGGCTTCTTCCAGAGCACCGGCGGGTCGTGCAGCTATTCGACCATCACCAAATGGACGCCACGCCGCAAGCGCGGCAGCTACCTGGGTATGTGGAACATCTCCCACAACCTCGGCGGCGCAGGCGCGGCCGGTGTGGCCCTGTTTGGCGCGAACTACCTGTTTGACGGCCACGTCATCGGGATGTTTATCTTCCCGTCCATTATTGCGCTGATTGTTGGCTTTATTGCCCTGCGCTACGGCAGCGACTCCCCGGAGTCTTACGGTCTCGGCACCGCAGAAGAGCTGTTTGGCGAAGAGGTCAGCGAAGAAGATAAAGAAGCCGAAGATAACTCGATGACCAAATGGCAGATCTTTGTTGAATATGTGCTGAAAAACAAAGTGATCTGGCTGCTGTGCTTCTCCAACATCTTCCTGTACGTGGTGCGCATCGGCATCGACCAGTGGTCCACCGTGTACGCCTTCCAGGAGCTGAAGCTCTCCAAAGAAGTGGCGATTCAGGGCTTCACCCTGTTTGAAGTGGGCGCGCTGGTTGGCACCCTGCTGTGGGGCTGGTTGTCTGACCTCGCCAACGGCCGCCGTGCGCTGGTGGCCTGCGTTGCGCTGGCATTGATCATTGCTACGCTGGGCGTGTATCAGCATGCGAGCAACCAGTACGTTTACCTGGCGTCGCTGTTCGCGCTTGGTTTCCTGGTCTTCGGGCCGCAGCTGCTGATTGGCGTGGCCGCCGTGGGCTTCGTACCTAAGAAAGCCATCGGTGCAGCAGACGGCATCAAGGGCACCTTCGCTTACCTGATTGGCGACAGCTTTGCCAAGCTGGGCCTGGGGATGATTGCCGACGGCACGCCGATTTTCGGCCTGACCGGCTGGGCGGGCACCTTTGCCGCGCTCGATGCTGCCGCAATCGGCTGTATTGTGCTGATGGCCATCGTGGCGATATTTGAAGAGCGTAAAATTCGCCGTGAGAAAAAAATCCAGCAGCTGAAGATAGCCTAAGCGTCCTGGTGAACGCTTCCAGCCCGGCATAACGCCGGGCTTTTTTATGCCTGCGGTTAACCCCGGCGTGAGGCATTACGGAGAAAAGTGATTGCGCTATACTGCCCGGCATTCATTGCTAGCAAATTGTCGTCAAGCTGCCGGGTATCTAACTTTATGATTTGGATTATGTTGGCCACGCTATGTGTGGTGTTTGTTGTCGGCTTTCGGGTACTAACCTCTGACTCCCGACGGGCGATCCGCCGGCTGAGTGAGCGGCTGGGGATCGATGTGGTGCCGGTTGAGTCGATGATCGATCAGATGGGGAAAGCGCAGGGCGACGCGTTTTTGCAGTATCTACACCGCCCGGACGAGTCTCATCTGCAAAATGCCGCTCAGGTGCTGCTTGTCTGGCAGATGGTGATTGTGGACGGCAGCGATCAAAATCTCCAGCAGTGGTACCGGAGGCTGCAAAAGGCCCGGCTTGCCACGCCGATAACCGACGCTCAGGTTCGCCTGGCGCTGGGCTTTTTACGTGAAATGGAGCCGGATAAGTCAGATATTAGCGCCTTTCAGCTGCGCTATAACGGCTACTTCCAGCCTGAAGATGGCGTCCACTGGCTGCACTGAGACTCGTTTTTGCGCTGTGATCACAGCGCTTTGAGCATCGTGACTTCGCAATCCACGTGGCCGGTGCAGCCGAGCGGGGCAGGAATATGCTCGAAGCCAAGGTGTTCATATAAACCAACGGCCTCTTTCAGGAACGCCGTGGTTTCCAGATAACAGCGCTTAAAGCCCTGGGCACGGGCGTGATCCAGCGCCTGCAGCGCCAGCTTTTTCGCCAGGCCTTTGCCGCGAACCACCGGCAGGAAATACATCTTCTGCAGTTCACAAATGTCCGGCTCGCTACACGATAACGGCGCCACGCCGCCGCCGCCCACCACTTCGCCATTAATTTCCACCACCCAGTACGCATGGCCTGGCTGGCTGTAGAGCTGGTACAGCTCATCAAGGTTAGGGTCCGCGACGGTATAGCCTTTATCGGCGGTCAGGCCGTATTCGGCCGATACCTGTCGAATAACCCGGGCGATCGCCGAATTATCTTCGGCAGTAATCCGGCGCAGCTGGAGCTTCATATCAACCGGAGCAGTGGTGTTCATCATGCGACTCATAGGCTTAGGGAAGGATAAAAGGAGTTAATAGCACTTCATTACGGAGGGTGCAAGCTGGATAAAAAACGCCCCACACCGAAGTGCAGGGCGGATTATGCAGTGCGACTGATTACAGGGCGGCGATAACGGCCTGCTGTTCAATCAGCTTAGCTTTGGCGTCGGCAAAGCCTTCGAGACGCTCGCGCTCTTTGGCGACAACGTCAGCCGGGGCGCGGGCCACAAAGCCTTCGTTGGACAGCTTGCCTTCGATCTTGCCGATTTCGATTTCGATCTTCGCGACTTCTTTTGCCAGACGCTCGATCTCCGCGGCTTTATCAACCAGGCCGGCCATCGGGATCAGCAGCTCTGCGCCATCGATAATCTTGGTCACGGAAACCGGACCTTTGTCATCGACAGGCAGAATAGCGATGCTTTCCAGGCGAGCCAGGTTCTGCAGGAAGGTGCGGTTTTCGCTCACGCGACGAATCGCCTCTTCGCTACAGCCGCGCAGCAGCACGTCCAGACGTTTGCCTGGGGCAATGTTCATCTCGGCGCGAATGTTACGCACCGCGGTGATCACGTCCTTCAGCCACTCGGTGTCCGCGAACGCCGCTTCATCAACCTGAGACGCATCGTAGGCCGGGAATTCTTGCAGCATGATGGTGTCTGCGGTAATGCCTTTCAGCACTTTCACGCGCTGCCAGATGGTTTCGGTGATGAATGGAATGATCGGGTGCGCCAGGCGCAGCAGGCCTTCCAGCACGTTCACCAGCGTATTACGGGTGCCGCGCAGTTCCGCTTCAGTACCGCCGTTCATGACCGGCTTGGTCAGCTCCAGGTACCAGTCACAGAACTGGTTCCAGGTGAACTCGTACAGAATGTTGGCGGCGATGTCGAAGCGGTAGCTGTCCAGCGCTTCACGGTACGCTTTCACGGTACGGTTGAACTCGGCCAGAATCCAGCGATCGGCCAGAGACAGCACCATTTCACCGCCGTTGAAGCCGCAATCCTGCTCTTCGGTGTTCATCAGCACGAAGCGGCTGGCGTTCCAAAGTTTGTTACAGAAGTTACGGTAGCCTTCCAGGCGCTTCATGTCCCAGTTGATGTCGCGGCCGGTAGAGGCCAGCGCTGCCAGGGTGAAGCGCAGGGCGTCGGTACCGTGTGGCTCGATGCCGTTCGGGAACTGTTTCTCGGTGCGCTTGCGGATTTTCTCCGCGAGCTGAGGCTGCATCATGTTGCCGGTGCGTTTCTCGAGAAGATCTTCCAGAGAAATGCCGTCCACCATGTCCAGCGGGTCGATAACGTTGCCTTTGGATTTTGACATCTTCTGGCCTTCATCATCGCGAATAAGGCCGGTCATATAGACGGTCTTAAACGGCACCTGCGGCTTGCCGTCTTCATCTTTGATGAAGTGCATGGTCAGCATGATCATGCGGGCAATCCAGAAGAAGATGATGTCGAAGCCGCTGACCATGACGCTGGTCGGGTGGAAGGTGCGCAGCGCTTCGGTATTTTCCGGCCAGCCCAGGGTGGAGAAGGTCCACAGGCCTGAGGAGAACCAGGTGTCCAGCACGTCTTCGTCCTGGTGAAGCTCAACGTCGGCACCCAGGTTGTTCTCGGCGCGGACTTCCGCTTCGTTGCGGCCAACGAACACGTTGCCTTCTGCGTCGTACCAGGCCGGGATACGGTGACCCCACCACAGCTGACGGGAGATACACCAGTCCTGAATATCGCGCATCCAGGAGAAGTACATGTTTTCGTACTGCTTAGGCACGAACTGGATGTCGCCTTGCTCCACGGCTTCTACCGCCACTTTTGCCAGCGGCGCGGTACGCACGTACCACTGGTCGGTCAGCATTGGCTCGATAACTACGCCGCCACGGTCGCCGTAAGGGACGGTCAGGTCGTGCGGTTTGATTTCGTCAAGCAGGCCAAGTTCGTCGAACTTCGCGACCACGGCTTTACGCGCGGCAAAACGTTCCAGTTTCTGGAACTCTGCCGGGATGTCGGACGCATAAACGTCGGACTCTTCGCCGTTGGTATCGAAAACTTCTGCCGCTTCGCGGATATCGCCGTCGAAGGTCAGAACGTTGATCATTGGCAGCTGGTGGCGGCGGCCAACTTCGTAGTCGTTGAAGTCGTGCGCAGGCGTAATTTTCACGCAGCCGGTGCCTTTTTCCATATCGGCGTGTTCGTCGCCAACGACAGGAATGCGGCGGTTAACCAGCGGCAGAACGATGAATTTGCCAATCAGGTCTTTGTAGCGCGGATCTTCCGGGTTAACGGCTACGCCGGTGTCACCGAGTACGGTTTCCGGGCGAGTGGTGGCGACCACCAGGTAATCTTTACCGTCTGCGGTTTTCGCGCCATCGGCCAGCGGGTAACGCAGGTGCCACATGGAGCCTTTGGACTCGCGGTTCTCAACTTCGAGGTCGGAAATCGCGGTGCGCAGTTTCGGGTCCCAGTTTACCAGGCGTTTGCCACGGTAAATCAGGTCTTCTTTATACAGGCGGACGAACACTTCTTTCACCGCGTTGGACAGGCCTTCGTCCATGGTGAAGCGCTCGCGCTCCCAGTCTACGGAGTTACCGAGACGACGCATCTGACGGGTAATAGTGCCGCCGGACTCTGCCTTCCACTGCCAGATTTTATCAATGAACGCATCACGGCCGTAATCGTGGCGGGTTTTACCTTCTTCGGCGGCGATTTTGCGTTCTACAACCATCTGGGTCGCGATACCGGCGTGGTCGGTGCCCGCCTGCCACAGGGTGTTTTTGCCCTGCATGCGCTGGTAACGGATCATGGTGTCCATGATGGTTTGCTGGAAGGCGTGACCCATATGCAAACTGCCGGTGACGTTCGGCGGTGGGATCATGATGCAGAAGCTTTCCTGGCTGGTGTCGCCATTCGGTTTGAAGTAGCCCTGCTGTTCCCAGTGCTCGTAAAGCGGCTGTTCGATATCTTGCGGGTTATATGTCTTTTCCATTGTCTGCTATGTCGTTCCCGGCGGGGTATAGGTCGCCGTAGTCAAGTGGAAACCGGCAACGCGGTACGCTTTGTAGCGCTCGCGGGCCAGTTGTTTCTGGGATTCTTCGTAAGGTACGAAGTCTATCACTTCCAGGAAAGCGGTGGCAAAATCTGCGAACTGCGGCAACAGGCTAATCAGAAGATCTCGAGGGGCGCTGCCGCGGCGCTGAGGCCATGCCAGCTCAACCGGCGCGCCGTAGCGCGGGCCTTCACCTGCCAGATTGTGCGGGACGAATGCCTGGGCATCTCGCTGCCAGAGTGCTTCGTCGAGGCGAATCGCCTGCTGCTCGTTCTCACAGGCGACCAGCACCCGCTTACCTGCACGGAATCTATCCGCTGCCAGCTCGCACACCAGCTGTTCCACGGCACTGAGCCCATCGGCGTGAGTGTCGTTATCCAGCAGGTAAAACGTTGCGTTTTTCATGAGACCAGCTTGTTAAGTTGAATGTTGTTGCCCCTCACCCTAACCCTCTCCCCAAAGGGGCGAGGGAACCAAACGGAGTTTTTTACGCCCGTCCAGGGTGAGGGTCAGTTTTACAAATTACTCTTCACCGTTAAATCCGGAGCGGTTCAGCAGGAACTGAGACAGCAGGGCGACAGGACGACCGGTTGCACCTTTTGCCTTGCCGGAGCGCCATGCGGTGCCGGCGATGTCCAGGTGAGCCCAGTTGTACTTACGGGTAAAGCGAGACAGGAAGCATGCCGCGGTAATCGCCCCGCCAGGACGGCCGCCAATGTTTGCCATATCGGCAAAGTTGGACTCCAGCTGTTCCTGGTACTCGTCGCCAATTGGCAGACGCCATGCGCGGTCACCCGCCTGCTCAGACGCGCTAATCAGCTCGTGCGCCAGCGGATTGTGGTTCGACATCAGGCCGGTGATGTGATGGCCAAGGGCAATCACGCAGGCGCCGGTCAGGGTAGCGACGTCGATAACCACTTCCGGCTCGAAGCGCTCAACGTAGGTCAGCACGTCGCAAAGCACCAGGCGGCCTTCGGCGTCGGTGTTCAGCACTTCAACGGTCTGGCCGGACATGGTGGTCAGCACGTCACCCGGACGATAGGCGCGGCCGCCCGGCATGTTTTCACAGCCTGCAAGCACGCCAATCACGTTCACCGGCAGGTTCAGCTCGGCAACCATGCGCATCACGCCGTAAACGGAAGCGGCGCCGCACATGTCGTACTTCATCTCATCCATGCCTTCGGCAGGTTTGATGGAGATACCGCCGGAGTCGAAGGTTAAGCCTTTGCCGACCAGCACAATTGGGCGAGCATCCGGGGACGCATTACCTTTATATTCAATCACCGACATCAGTGATTCGTTCTGCGAGCCTTCACCTACCGCAAGGTAGGAGTGCATGCCCAGCTCTTTCATCTGCTGTTCGCCAATCACGCGGGTGACCACGTTTTTGCTGAACGAGTCCGCCAGCTGACGAGCCTGAGAGGCCAGGTAAGCGGCGTTACAGATATTTGGCGGCATGTTGCCAAGATCCTTCGCGGCTTTGATGCCGGAAGCGATGGCCAGGCCGTGCTGAATGGCGCGCTCACCGCTGGTCAACTCACGGCGCGTTGGCACGTTGAACACCATTTTACGCAGCGGGCGACGTGGTTCGGTTTTGTTGGTTTTCAGCTGATCGAAGCTGTACAGCGACTCTTTCGCCGTCTCAACCGCCTGGCGCACTTTCCAGTAGGTGTTGCGGCCTTTAACGTGCAGCTCGGTCAGGAAGCAGACGGCTTCCATTGAACCGGTGTCGTTAAGCGTATTGATTGTTTTCTGAATCACCTGCTTGTACTGGCGCTCATCGAGCTCGCGCTCTTTGCCGCAGCCAATCAGCAGAATGCGTTCAGACAGCACGTTTGGCACGTGATGAAGCAACAAGGTTTGCCCTGGTTTTCCTTCCAGCTCACCACGGCGCAGAAGCGCGCTGATGTAGCCATCGCTGATTTTATCGAGTTGTTCTGCGATCGGGGACAGGCGACGCGGTTCGAAGACTCCCACAACGATGCAGGCACTACGCTGTTTCTCGGGGCTACCGCTTTTTACACTGAACTCCATGCACTACGCTCCTGAATCTTAAAGACAACGGCGGGGGCTACAGGCTAGAATTGCAAGCTTTCGTAACTCATCTCCGCTGTTGCGATGACTTCGTGTTAATCTTAACGAATGGATCTACGTTTTCTATTATGTCTGAACATCGTCCCGTTATGCGAGTTCGCCGGGCTATCTAATCTTAGCGATGTTTTCGACGATTAAAGAGAATAAATGACGTATAAGCGATGAAACAAGCAATTTTCCTGCAAAAAGACTCGTTTTCACAGGCGTATTTAATGTGATTATCATAAGATATCTGGTTCGGGAGACGCTTAAGAGCCAGCTGGCGATCCTTTTTATCCTGCTGCTGATTTTCTTTGCTCAGAAGCTGGTAAGGATCCTGGGCGCTGCCGCCGATGGCGAAATCCCGACAAATCTGGTGCTTTCTCTGCTTGGATTAGGGGTGCCCGAAATGGCGCAGCTAATTCTCCCCTTGAGCCTTTTCCTCGGCTTGCTGATGACGCTTGGGCGTTTGTACACCGAGAGTGAAATCACGGTAATGCATGCCTGCGGTCTGAGTAAAGCGGTACTAGTAAAAGCTGCGATGGTACTTGCACTCTTCACCGGCATTGTGGCCACCGTGAACGTCATGTGGCTGAGCCCGTGGTCCGCTCGTCATCAGGACGAAGTGCTGGCTGAAGCCAGAGCCAACCCGGGCATGGCCGCGCTGGCGCAGGGGCAGTTCCAGGTCGCGACGGACGGTAACGCGGTGCTGTTCATCGAAAGCGCGAAGGGGAAAGAATTTAAAGATGTATTCCTTGCCCAGATGCGTCCTAAGGGCAACACGCGTCCCTCTGTCGTGGTTGCAGATTCAGGCCAAATCTTCCAGCGTCCGGACGGCACTCAGGTCGTTAAGTTAAATACCGGCACCCGCTTTGAAGGGACCTCTACCCTGCGCGACTTCCGCATTACTGATTTCAAAGATTACCAGGCCGTGATAGGCCATCAGGCGGTAATGCTGGACCCATCCGATACCAGCCAGATGAGCATGAGTGAGCTTTGGAACAGCCCTGATCCTTCCGCACGCGCCGAGCTGCACTGGCGGCTGACGCTTATCATGTCAGTGATTCTTATGGCCCTGATGGTTGTCCCACTGAGCGTGGTAAACCCGCGTCAGGGGCGTGTGTTATCTATGCTACCGGCCATGCTGTTGTATCTGGTCTTCTTCCTGCTGCAAAGCTCGCTACGCTCTAGTGGGGCAAAGGAGAAGCTGGATCCGATGATTTGGATGTGGGCAGTGAACCTGACGTATCTGGCGCTGGCTATCGTCCTGAACCTGTGGGATACGGTACCGATGCGCAAAGTGCGTGCCCGCTTTAGCTACAAAGGAGCGGCTTAAATGTTTGGTGTACTTGACCGTTACATCGGTAAAACCATCCTAAACACCATCATGATGACGCTGTTTATGCTGGTATCGCTGTCGGGGATCATTAAGTTCGTTGACCAGTTGAAGAAAACGGGGCAGGGCTCTTATTCTGCGGCGGGCGCAGGAATGTATACCCTGCTCAGCGTGCCGAAAGATATTCAGATTTTCTTCCCGATGGCCGCGCTATTAGGCGCGCTGCTGGGGCTGGGGATGCTGGCTCAGCGCAGCGAACTGGTGGTGATGCAGGCTTCTGGCTTTACCCGCATGCAGATCGCCTCCTCGGTGATGAAAACGGCGATCCCGCTGGTGCTGTTGACCATGGCAATCGGCGAGTGGGTAGCTCCGCAGGGGGAGCAGATGGCGCGTAACTATCGTGCCCAAATGCTGCTGGGTGGCTCTCTGCTTTCCACGACCAACGCTATTTGGGCGAAAGATGGCCACGACTTCGTTTATATCGATCATGTGAACAATGATTCTGAAATTGCCGGCATCATGATTTATCACTTCAACGGCGAGCGTCGCCTGCTTTCGGTACGTAATGCGGCGGCGGCAAAGTACGACGCTGAGCACAAAGTCTGGCGCCTGTCGCAGGTTGACGAGTCTAACCTCTCCGATCCAAAGCAGATCACCGGCTCACAAACCGTCAGCGGCGAGTGGAAAACTAACCTGACGCCGGACAAGCTTGGCGTTGTGGCGCTGGATCCGGATTCACTGTCAATCAGCGGCCTGTACGATTACACGAAGTACCTGAAAACCAGCGGCCAGGACTCCCGACGCTACCAACTGAATATGTGGAGCAAGATTTTCGCTCCGGTCTCGGTAGCGGTCATGATGCTGATGGCGCTGTCGTTTATCTTTGGCCCGCTGCGTAGCGTGCCGATGGGCGTGAGGGTGGTGACGGGGATAAGCTTCGGCTTTATCTTCTACGTGCTGGATCAGGTCTTCGGCCCGCTAACGCTGGTTTACAACATCCCACCGATTGTCGGCGCGCTGCTGCCTAGCGTGACCTTCCTGCTGATCAGCCTCTGGATGCTGACGAAAAGAGCGGGATAAGTTTTACCCTCACCTTTCTTTACCCCCCTCTCCCTTTTGGGGAGAGGCCCGGGGTGAGGGAAATCAGTGAATAAACATCACCGACACACACAAAATCCCGACAATCAGCGTCAGCAGATTCGCCAGCGAACGCCACGGCTTAAGCGCAGGCACCAGATAAGTCGACAGGGTTGGCATAATAAACAGAATCAGCGCGATGAGCGGCCCGCTGATGGCGTAAATCATCGCCAGCGCATTCGGGTTGATATAGCACACCACGAAGGTCAGCAGCGAAATCAGGGTAATAGAAAGCGCCCGGCAGAAAGCCCGGCTTCGGCTCATGCCCGCCGCGCCCAGCGTGGACTTAACAATCGCCGTCGCCCCTTCAATCACGCCAAAATAGGTGCCCAGGAACGACTTGGACATCGCTACTATCGCGACGATAAAGCCTGAAATGCCCAGCCATGCAGGCGTGCCCGGCACCATCGACAGGGCGGACAGAATAGTCAGGCCCTGCGCCTTCGCGGCGGTAATATCCTGAGCCGGAATCGACAGGAAGCAGCTAAAGACGAAGAACAGCACGCTGCAGCAAATCACAAAGTAGGCCACTCGCATGATTTTCTTGCTGTTATTCATCGCCCCTTCGCCATGGCTTTCGCGCTGGGCCACCGCAAAGGTAGAAATAATCGGCGTGTGGCTGAAGGCAAAGACCATCACCGGAATCGACATCCAGATCTCACCCAACGCGTGGCGGTCGAGCACCAGGCCTTCGGTCAACAACGAGGTCTGCCAGCTGCTGGTCAAATACAGCGATAAAAACAGGAAGTAAGCAATCAGCGGGAACACCAGGAACCCCATCACTTTGATGGTCACCTGCCGCCCCATCAGGAAGATCAGGTTCAGCGCCGCAACGACGCCGAGGCTCACCAGCACCCTGACCGTGGTCGTAATCGGCCCGTGTTTGGCCAGCTGCTCGATCAACGAGTTGGTAATGGCGACGGCATAAATCAGGATCACCACAAAAAACGCGACGAAGTAGAGCCCGGTTATCAGGTTGCCGATGGTTTTGCCGTAGTAGTGGGTCACGGCGCTGGTGATGCCGCCGCTGCCCGACGTTTTCGCCGACAGGATGAACTGGCAGAGCGCCCGGTGTGGCCAGTAGGTCAGCGGGTAGGCAATCAACGCCGTAAGGAGGAGAACGATAGCCCCGGCGGAGCCGAGCTGAATAGGGAGAAAAAGGGTTCCTGCGCCAACGGCAGTACCATATAAGGCGAAACTCCACAAAGTTTCTTCTTTTGTCCAGAATTTGCGCATTATTTAATCTTTTCTTCTGACTGATTTCTAAAAACCGGCGTAATCTAGCACAAAACTGACCTGGTGAGTCATGTGGCTGTTATTGCAGGTTTTATTACCAACTATCGGGGAAAGGGTTGAAAGGGAAAGTCCCCTCTCCCTGGAGGGAGAGGGTTAGGGTGAGGGGGGAATGACGGAAACTACCGCTTACGCCCTCCCATAATACTGCCCAGCACGCCGCGAATAATCTGGTTTGTGACCTGCCTCGCCGCGCTCTTCGCCATCGTTTGCACCACGCCGTCGCGCTTGCCGCCTCGCGGCCCGGTGCTGCCAAACAGAATATCTTTTAGCCCGCCGAGGATCCCGTCGTCCACCTCCACGCTCTGGCCTTTGGCCGGCGGCGCATCCTGCTTATCGCCCGCGGCCTGCACGCCTTTTTGCAGCATTTCGTAGGCCGATTCCCGGTCAATCACTTCGTCATATTTGCCGTACAGCGGGGAATGATTCAGCAGGCCGTTACGCTCGTCGTCCGTCACCGGCCCCATGCGCGAACAAGGGGCGATCACCATCGCGCGTTCGACCACCGTCGGGCTGCCTTTGGCGTCGAGGAAGGAAATCAGCGCCTCGCCGGTGCCCAGCTCCTGAATAGCCTTTTCGGTATCGAAAGCCGGATTCGCCCGCATGGTCTGTGCCGCCGCTTTCACCGCCTTCTGGTCTTTTGGCGTAAAGGCGCGCAGGGCATGCTGCACGCGGTTGCCGAGCTGGCCGAGGACCATGTCTGGAATATCCGCCGGGTTTTGCGTCACGAAGTACACGCCCACGCCTTTCGAGCGGATCAGGCGAATCACCTGCTCGATTTTATCCAGTAGAACCTGCGGGGCATCGCTAAACAGTAAATGCGCCTCGTCGAAGAAAAACACCAGCTTCGGCTTGTCGAGATCGCCCGCTTCCGGGAGCTGCTCGTAAAGCTCGGACAGCATCCACAGCAGGCTGGCGGCGTAAAGCTTCGGCATCTGGTAGAGCTTTTCCGCCGACAGAATATTGATGATCCCTTTGCCGTTTGAGTCGGTTCGCATCCAGTCTTTAATATCCAGCATTGGCTCGCCGAAGAAATACTCTGCACCCTCCTGCTCAAGGGAAAGCAGCCCGCGCTGGATAGCGCCCACGGAAGCGCTGCTGATATTGCCGTACTGCGTCTGGAAGGATTTGGCGTTGTCGCCGATGTACTGGGTTAAGGCGCGTAGATCTTTAAAGTCCAGCAGCAGCAGGCCCTGGTCGTCCGAGATGCGGAAGATGATTTGCAGCACGCCGCTTTGCACGTCGTTCAGGTTCAGCAGGCGAGCTAAAAGCAGAGGCCCGAGGTCAGACACGGTGGCGCGAACCGGGTGGCCTTTCTCGCCGAAGATGTCCCACAGCACCACCGGATTGCCGTGCGGCGACCAGTCCGTTACGCCGATATTGGCCAGCCTCGCGAGAAGCTTTTCAGACTCAGCGCCTTCTTCGGCGACGCCGGTTAAATCTCCCTTCACGTCGGCCATAAACACCGGCACGCCGATCTCCGAGAATGACTCAGCCAGCTTTTGCAGCGTCACGGTTTTGCCCGTCCCGGTCGCGCCGGTGATTAACCCGTGGCGGTTCGCCATGTTGGGCAGAATATGCAGTTCAGTCTCTTTAGTTCTGGCAATCAGCAGTGGTTCAGTCATCAGCGTTTCCCTGTGGCAACATTTGTCTAAAGCATAGCTTTCCGCACAAATTGAGCATCAGGATCTTCCCATGTTTACCTCGTCGACCCGCCAAAGGGCTATGCTTGGCAGACTTCACACAAAACCAGGGAAAGCTATGTCCAGATTCTTTTATAACGATCGTAAGCAACTGGTCAACGATGCCATCGAAGGCGTGATTGTCAGTTCCCGCTACCGCAACCTTGTGCGCCTGGATATAGATCCGGCGATTCGCGTGGTCGCTCGCAGCGACTGGGACAAAAGCAAAGTGGCGATTATCTCCGGCGGCGGCTCCGGCCACGAACCGGCGCACGTAGGCTTTGTTGGAAAAGGGATGCTGACCGCGGCGGTATGCGGCGACCTGTTTGCTTCGCCGAGCGTGGACGCGGTGCTGAACGCCATCGTGGGCGTCACCGGCGACCGTGGCTGCCTGCTGATCGTCAAAAACTACACCGGCGACAGGTTGAACTTTGGCCTTGCTGCCGAAAAAGCCAAAAAACACGGCCTGAAGGTCGAGATGGTGATCGTCGGCGACGACATCTCGCTGCCGGATAACAAACAGCCGCGCGGCATAGCCGGCACGGCATTAGTGCATAAAATTGCGGGCTTTGCCGCAGAGCAGGGCAAATCCCTCGGCGAAGTTCGGGACATCGCGCAAAAAGCCTGCGACAGCATTGCCAGCATGGGCGTGGCGATGCAAACCTGCAACCTGCCGGGCAGCGATGAGGCAGAAGGGCGCATTAAGGGCGGCCACGTCGAGCTTGGGCTGGGCATTCACGGCGAGCCGGGCGCCAGCACGGTGGATAGCCAAAACAGCAAAGAGGTGATTGCCACGTTGGCTAAGCATCTGCGTAAAGCCACCGGCAAGGAGAGCGACCTGGCGGTGCTGATCAACAACCTCGGCGGCGTCTCGTCGCTGGAGATGGCGCTGCTGACCAAAGAGTTGATGCACTCTGATCTTGGCTCACAGATCAAATACCTGATCGGCCCTGCACCGCTGGTGAGCGCCCTCGATATGAAAGGTTTTTCGCTCTCCACCATTAAGCTGACCCCGGACTTTATACAGGCGCTGGAGTCAGACGTGGAAACCGCAGGCTGGCAGCCGATGGTGAAGTACCACAAGATGCCGGAGCAGAAGCAGAGCGCTATCCGCGAAGATCGCGAAGTGAAGCCTTCCGCTAACGACGAAGTGAAAGCCCTGGTGGCGAGCGTGACCAAAACGCTTATCGGGCAGGAAAACCACCTCAACGCGCTGGACGCCAAAGTGGGCGATGGCGATACCGGCTCAACCTTTGCCGAAGGCGCGCGCGACATTGCGAACCTTAACGACAAAGGCAAGCTGCCGCTGAACGACGCCGCCGCGCTGCTGGGGCTGGTGGGCGAGCGGCTGGCAACGGTGATGGGCGGTTCCAGCGGGGTGCTGATGTCTATCTTCTTCACCGCCGCCGGGCAGAAAGTGGGCGAGAAGCAGCCGCTGGCCGAGTCCCTGCTGTTTGGCCTGGCGCAGATGAAGCGCTACGGCGGCGCGGACCTGGGCGACAGAACGCTGATCGACGCTCTGGAACCGGCGCTGGAGGCATTGAGAGATAAAGATCTGAAGGCCGCTTCAAAGGCAGCAGAGAAAGGCGCGGACGACACGGCGAAGATGCAAAAAGCCAACGCCGGGCGCTCGTCCTACGTGAACAGCGATAACCTGGATGGGGTGAAAGACCCCGGAGCCGTCGCCGTGGCGGCGGTATTTGCCGGGCTGGTGAAGTAACTAAAAAGGCTCCCGATTGGGAGCCTTTATCACATCAGAAGTCTGACTTCAGCACCACGCGGTAGCGGGCTTTGCCGTCGCGCACGTGCTGGATGGCCTCGTTGATTTTCGACATCGGGTACAGCTCGATTTGCGGCTGAACCTTTGCCCGGCCCGCAAGCTTCATCAGCGAACGCAGCTCGTGCGGGGAGCCGGTTGCCGACCCGGAGATGCTACGGTCCCCGGCAATCAGGGTGAAGGCCGGCACCTCGAACGGCTTCATCACCGCGCCAACCGTGTGGAAGTTGCCGCCCCAGGCCAGCGCCTTGAAGTACGGCATCCAGTCCAGATCGACATTGACGGTATTAATGATCAGATCGAATTGGCCCGCCAGCGCGGTTAACGCCTCCGGATCGCGGCTGTTCACCACTTTATCCGCGCCCATCGCCAGCACTTCTTCTTTTTTGGACGGGTTAGAGCTGAACGCCGTCACCTCGCAGCCCATGGCGTGCAGCAGCTTGATGGCGATATGCCCGAGGCCGCCGATGCCGATCACGCCCACGCGGCTGGTGGCGGTGATGTGGTGCATCAGCAGCGGTTTAAACACCGTGATGCCGCCGCACAGCAGCGGCCCGGCGGATTCAATATCAATCGACTCCGGCAGTGGGATCGCCCATTGCCAGTCCACGCGAATTTTATCGGCGAAGCCGCCGCGGTTCACGATGGTCGGCACGCTACCTTGCTGGCAGTTGATCTGGCTGCCGCTGATACAGGCGTCGCAGTGGCCGCAGCTTCTCGCCGTCCAGCCGATGCCCACGCGTTGCCCAACTTTCAGCCCTTTACTCTGTGCCGCCGAGCCCAGCGCATGCACGCGACCAATCACCTCATGTCCGGCGACCAGTGGATACTGCGAGAACCCCCATTCGTTGTCGATCATCGACAGATCTGAATGGCAGATACCGCAGTATTCGACCTTAACTTCGACATCTTCCGGCAGCAGATCGCCCGCGTCGAAATCCTGAAGCTCCAGCTCCGCACCGGCCTTTGGCGCGGCATAACTTTTGATGACAGACATTCGCTCTTCCTCTGTGTTGGCTCTGCAACCAGTTTAGAACATTGCGCGAGACTGGAACCTGGTGGAATGTGCCCTGATGCGCTAAAGCGTTACCCAGCCACCGCCCTGTTCAGCCGAAGCATAAAGCGCGGCGACGATCTGCTGCACCACATAACCCTGTTCGGCATCGGCCACCATGACCGGCTCACCCTGAACGCGGCGCACAAAGCTCTCCATGGCACGGAAATGGCGGCGATCGTCGGCGGCTTCGCGGCGCTGGAGCGTTTCCAGCTTGCCGTCGCGGTCGTGGTAAATATGCGCCGGGAACAGCCTGGCACCGGCGCGTTCGCCGCAAAACTCGACGTTCATCTGCGAGGTTTCTTCTACGTTGAGGATAAAAGAAGTATCCAGCCGCAGAATGCCGCCGCCCTCGAACTCGACCACGCCAAACAGCGCGTCTTCCACCGTATAAAGAGCCGGGTCCCACTCACCAAACTGGCCGCTGTTTTTACTGTTGCCCAGCCTGCGGAAGCTGTGGGCCATCACCCGATTCACCTTTGGGAAGCCGAGCACATAAAGCGCGGCGTCCAGCATATGGATGCCGAGATCGATCAGCGGGCCGCCGCCCTGTGAATCCTTGCTGATGAAATTCCCCCACGACGGTACGCCGCTGCGGCGCAGCGCTTTGGCCGTGGTGACATAGACATCGCCCAGCTCACCGGCCTGAACCTGTTCGCGCAGCAGGGCGCTGTCCAGCGCAAAGCGATGGTGGAAATTGTAGGCCAGCACCCGATTCGCCTTTTGCGCCGCCCGCCGCATCTCGTCGGCCTGGGCCACCGTCATCGCCGGAGGCTTCTCGCAAAGCACATGGCAACCGGCCTCCAGCGCCTGCATCACGTGTTCGTAGTGCAGAATATTGGGCGAGCAAACGCTGACGATCTCCGGCTTCGCTTCACGCAGCATCTGCCCGACATCGTCATACGCCGCCGGAATGCCGAGCTTATCCGCAAACGCCTGAGTACGCGCAAGGTCGCGCCCGCAGGCCGCCGCCAACGTCAGCGATGGATTGGTAGCGTAGTAAGCCGCGTGAACGTTCTCGGCGATCTGCCCCGGCCCGATGATGGCGACTCGCATGGAGGGTGTTGTGGTTGGGTTGGGCATGGGGGGCTCCGGTGGGTAGGTTAGCGACGAGTAAGTATCACGTTCAGCCATATCTCATCGCGATCGGGGCGAACATCGTGGGTGAGCCATTGCTCTGCTATCTCCAGATCGGGCAGATCCTTTAACAAGGTTGTTAGCCTTGCCTCGTTGATATCGGTAAAGCTGCGGCCATCCTTCTCGCGCTCGCTATCACCATATTTAAACGAGAAGTACCAGATGCCAGCGGGTTTTAAGGCCGCCGCCAGCTTCTGCATTACGCCGGGTAGCTCCGCAAAAGGCACATGTAGCAGTGAGGCGCAGCACCAGATACCGTCGTATTCTTCACCGGCCTCTACATCAGCAAAAGTCATTTTCTTCACCGGCAGGCCGCTATGCTCCCGTGCCAGTGCCACCAGTTCAGAAGACGCATCGAAGGCATCGACCTGGTAGCCCATCTGCGTGAAGGCCAGCGCGTCCCGCCCGGAGCCGCAACCTGCATCCAGGACTTTTGCGTGGGCAGGCAGGCGGCTGGTAAACGCTTCATACAGCGAGGACATATCCACGTTTACCGTGCCTTCGAAGAACGTTTGGGCGTGAATCTGGTAATAACTGGAGTTCATCAGAGAATCAGTTCCTTCTGCACAGGCGGTTGCCAGATTTGCAGGCGGCAGGCATGCGCCTCGTTCCACCTGTCGTTTAAAAATGCTCTGCGTTTCGCCTCATTATTGCCCGTCTGGTTGATGATTGCTTCATGCAGTGGCAGGCGGCTGTTAATGAAGTATTCATTGCGGGCGTGGAGCCGGTAAAGCATATCGATGTGTGGCACTCTGGCAAACTTGCCTTGTTCACCCCGGTTGCAGTTCTGGCAGGCAAGAACAAGGTTCCAGACGCCGTTGAGGTTAGTCCCCGGCATGCCATGTTGAGCAACCAGCGGCAGGAAGTGATCGACATCCGCCAGCTGCGGGTGGCCGGTTTCGAGGCTGACAGGGGCGTGGCAGTAGAAACAGTGGCCTTTCTGATAGCCGTTCAGGCTGTTACGGCAGCTGGTTAGCGTGATGCGGCTGTTGGCTAGCTGGGTAAATAGCGTTTCCTGCTGCGGATCGAAATGCACGTCCAGCAGTTGCGCAGGCAGGTTCATCTCCCAGGCTTTCTCGACCAGACACCAACGGGCATCGGTTTCATGAATCAGGCTGTGAAACTGCGATGTCTCCGTCAGCCGGTAAAAATCATCCGTCAGACGAATGCCCTGGCTGCTTCGTACCTCGTTGATAAAAAACTGCTTATCAATCTGCCCGCCGCTGACGTTATGGAAGGCGTCCAGCACCACCTTAAAGCCGTGTTTTACCGTCGCCTGAATCAGCTGGCTATGAGAAATTTCACCGTTGCTGTACTGCACGGCTGCGGTTAAAAATGGCCCCTGTTTGCTCATATTGAGCGTCTGTTTTGGCGCTAGCTTCAGATGCTCGCAGATATGTTTGCTGAACGGCACAGCTAAATCTTCCAGCATCACCAGCGTGTTATTGCGCTCGACATCGTACAGCGCATGGGCCAGCGCAAACTTGTAGGTAGCGAAGTTGTTTCCAAAAAGGATCACGCCCCGCCAGTAGTTTTCCAGCGCAGGATCGACCTGGTAAAAACGCATACGTTTTCCTGGTTACGGTTTGCTAGTACAAAGGGAGGTGGGTACGAGAACCCGTAACTGGATCACATAACAAATGAAAGATGATGTAAACCGTAGAGCGATAGATTTACTGAATATATGAAGTGAGGGAGGGCTTATCCGGCGGGCAGGGCAGAGCAAAGGGGAACGCTGAAAAATTCAGCACTTAACGAGACTTACGTGCAGCACTGCTTGCATGGCGGCCAGCGACAGGTATAATCCACAACGTTTCCGCATACCCCTTCAGTGCCGAAGTGGCGAAATCGGTAGACGCAGTTGATTCAAAATCAACCGTAGAGATACGTGCCGGTTCGAGTCCGGCCTTCGGCACCATCGATATGCAAATTGAAGCTACCTACGGGTGGCTTTTTTTATGTCCATAATCTTCCATTAATATCCATATTACATTGTTAAATAAGTGATTTTTACTTATCTACCCATTCTCTGATTTACCTGTTATATCCACATTGGTCTTTTTTCGTCCATTGACATCCGGATGATTTGGGGGTCAAGATGAGGGTCAGTTCACTTCGATTAAGAGTTGACCCCCAATTATGGCCCTGACAGACGTTGTAGCCCGAACCGCAAAGCCTCGCGAGAAAGCTTACAAACTCGCGGATGCGCATGGCCTGTACCTTTTAGTGAGTCCTAACGGCTCTAAGCGCTGGTATCTCAAGTACCGCTTTGCAGGTAAGGAGAGCCGGATTGCTTTCGGTGCCTATCCGCTGATCTCGCTGGCGAAGGCCAGAGAAAAGAGCGATGAGGTGCGGTTGCTGCTTGCCGATGGCATCAACCCGGCAGAAAAACGGGAAGGGGAAAAGGAAGAAGCGCAGGCCGCGCTGATTACCTTTGAGAAGGTCGCGAGAGACTGGCACCGAAACATCAGCCAAAACCGCTGGTCAGAAACCCATGCCGGACGGGTATGGCGCGATATGGAGCGCAATATCTTGCCAGCGATAGGGCATCGTCACATTGCGGATCTGAAAACCAAAGATTTACTGGAACCGCTGAAAGCCGTGGAGCAAAACGGCCATCTCGATTTAGCGTCACGATTACGCCAGCGGGTGACCGATATTATGCGCTATGCGGTGCAAAACGACCTGATAGAGCGCAATCCTGCTCAGGATCTCTCCGGGGCGATAGCGCCGCCGAAGGTAACCCATCGCCCGGCGTTGAAGCTGGATAAACTGCCTGATTTTCTGGCAAGGATTGAACACTATAAAGGGCGAGCGTTAACCACTCTGGCCCTGAAGTTTACGCTGTGCGTTTTTATCCGTTCCAGTGAGTTACGCTTTGCCCGCTGGACTGAAATCGATTTTAAACGCGCTATGTGGACCATACCCGCTGAACGCGAAGCGATCCCCGGCGTAAAACACTCTCAGCGTGGGGCAAAAATGCGCACTGAGCATTTAGTGCCGCTCTCCCGTCAGGGTTTGGCGCTGCTGAAAGAGATTAAGGCTATCAGCGGTGGTCATGAACTGATATTCCCCGGCGATCGTCGTCCGACTAAACCGATGAGTGAAAACACCGTCAATAATGCGCTGCGGGTTATGGGATATGACACCACTACCGAACTGTGCGGGCATGGTTTCCGCACGATGGCCTGTAGCGCCCTGGTTGAGTCCGGGCAGTGGTCGCGGGATGCGGTCGAGCGGCAAATGAGCCACCAGGAGCGCAATGGCGTGCGGGCGGCTTATATCCATAAAGCCGAACATATAGAAGAACGGCGGCTGATGCTGCAATGGTGGGCGGATTATCTGGATGCGAATCGGGAAGGGTATGTGGTGCCGTATGAGTTTATGAGGGGATGAGTTTTATGTGCTCATAATTTAACCTGCAATTATTTTATGGATAAAATGCTATGCTATTCGAAAAGATAAAAACGTATTTTCTTTATATAATTTTATCAGTGTTTTTAATTACTAATATTTTTCTTGTTAAGCACGAATTCATTTTTAAAAAAACATTTATTTTGTTGTTTCTTTTTTTGACGGTGGTTGTTTGTTTCTATAAAAAGGATGAATTTAGAAGAATAATATATTATTTTGTTTATTTTAATAATGACAAGCTTGTCAAGAAGATTTCAGGAGGGTTATCATTACTAGCCTGGTTGTTCTTTTTATCATCTTTTTTCTTACTAAACATTGATCTTGTATGGTTTGCGAGATGGTTTATTCTGGCATTTATTATATTTGTCGTTATTAGCGGTGTTTTTACCTTTTATGACCTTGAACGTGGAAATAGTGTTATTTTTAGTAAGCTGAAAATTGTGTTTGTCAGCGGTGTATCCTTATTGTATTTCATTACAAGTACATATGCGGCTAGCTATTTTATGCAAATGAGCAATATGGATATAAGTGATTCTCCGTTGCTTGAGTTTGGATGGAAGATTGCTTTTTTTGCTATTTATTTTTTCATGTTCTTACAACCAGTTTCATACGGTATTTTTCTGTTAGTATCAAATAAATTAAAAGGGCATCAGTTGATGACTATTTTTGGAGTCATCATGTTAACATCATTACTGTTGTTTTCTGTACCTCGCTGGGCTGAGAATTTTGTAGTAGTCGTGCTCGATTGGGCTACCAGTAGTGAATGGCATACTTCTATGACATGCGGTTCTCTGAATATTAGTGATCCCACAGAGCGTTATTTCGGATTTAATACAGACAAGTACACAGTATATTTCTCTAACCGTGATGGGAAGTGGGGGTTTGAAGAAATTAATTGTATTAAAGATGATAAAAACCAAGACGCATTAAAACGTGTTCTTGTAAGTCAATCAAAAATGCCTAAATGGTTTAAAGAATAAAGAATTTTACAGATACCATCCATCAATTACCTGTGCATCTACCTTTACACCGCTCCAGCCCCTTCTTGTGGGGGGCTGGAGCTAATACTTCTTATGTGACTAATTTTTCTTCTCCTTAGAATAATCAAGAATCAATTCCGCCAGATCGTCTTCCACCGCGTAAAAATAGCAGGCGGGAATATTCATAACCGATGCTAACCGACAGGCCAGCTCAAAGTCCGGCGTGTGTATACCACGCTCATATTGATTCATGCGGGCACTCGCTGTCGCTTCATCGACTCCTGCAAGAATCCCCAGTCGTTCCTGTGACAGGCCAGCCTTTAAACGTGCAGCTTTTAAGCGATGAGGTAACATGAGAATCCTGATTTTTTGCGTAACTTGCCGCGATTCTCATCTGTGTGTTTTGAAAATATACTAAGCAATACTTAGTATTTGGTGTGTGGTTACTTGAGATCTTAATGGAGAAAGGTATGACATCACATCATGACTGGCATCAGGCAGATATCATCGCCGCCTTACGTAAGAAAGGCACTACGTTGGCCGCGCTATCGCGCTCTGCGGGACTGAGTTCTTCAACACTCGCCAATGTGCTTTCTCGTCCGTGGCCGAAGGGGGAATGGCTTGTGGCAACGGCGCTGGACATGCATCCTGCGGAAATCTGGCCCAGCCGTTATTTTGATGATTCTGGTGTTCTACTGGACAGAAAAATACGCATAAGGAAAAAATTGAATGAAAAGGATGAGCAATCTATTGCTGGATAAATCTACAGTAACTGTTTATTTTTCAAGTGAATACCTGCATGTACAGGTTAAGGAAAAAGCACGGCTAAATATCCCACTCAAAAACTTCCCTCGCCTTGAACGCGCTACGGCAAAACAGAGAGATAATTTCACCCTTAGCTATGGCGGTGGTATACATTGGGAAGATATTGATGAGGATATCAATATTGAGGCGCTTTATGCGGGCGCTATCAGAGATATGACAAATCGGTAAATGACGATATGCGGTATGGGTTTATATATCGGTTAGATTCCGGACTGACGAGTATTCGCATATTCCAGTATTATTTCCGCCAGATCGTCCTCTATCGTATAAAAATAGCAGGCGGGAATATTCATAACCGATGCTAACCGGCAGGCCAGTTCAAAGTCCGGCGTGTGTATACCGCGCTCATATTGATTCATACGAGCACTGGCCGTCGCTTCATCTATCCCGGCAAGAATCCCCAACCGTTCTTGTGACAGGCCAGCTTTCAAACGGGCGGCTTTTAAGCGATGAGGTAGCATAAGAATCCTGATTTCTAACGTATCCTGTCACGATTCTCATCTGCGCTTGTTAAAAATATACTAAGTAATACTTAGTTGTTGATGTGTATGTTTACTTGTTTCTTAATGGGGAGAAAGTTAGAAAATAATCCCCCCACATTCCCCCCATTTGGGGATGGATCATGCTTTCCCCCATGTAATTTTTATAGTTATGCAAAAAATGATTGTTTATGAGTAGGTTAAATCATTCCCCCACTTTGCTTGTATAGATAGACGGGAAGTGGGGGAAAATACCGGACAGGATGACCAGATATCCGTTCGCCCCCACTTTCCCCCGCTTAATCCCCCATTTTGTGGCGATGCGGCAATGGCGTAATGTGCTCGCCATCCAATGCGATCAGACCATCCTTTTCCAGTTTATCCAGCCAGCGGGTAAACTTTTTGGATACATCAAATCCCATCGCTTTCATATCGTCTCTGACTAATGCGCGGGTGCAGCTATCGCCGCTGGCTGTGCGTGAACGAATGGCCTGCCATAGGGCAAAATGATTTTCCGTCAGCCGCGAAATACCGATCAAATCAGGATCACTGGTAACATCATTTTCCCTGGCTTCACGGCCTTCATCGTTCAGCACCAGCGAGGTGATCCGATCGCCATCATCATCCACGTATAAATCGACGGAATGCAGGTCATAGGCGCGACGTGGCGGCTCTTCGGCATCTTTCATCTTGGTGCAACTGAGAATCAACGCTCCACCGTCACCTTCACGGCGCACGTTAAACTCCACGTCCAGTGCGGCCCGAAATGTGCTGGAGCCACGCGCGCCTTTATCCTGATCTTTGCCGGAATGGTGAATGATCAGCACCGTAGCCTGTGTGGCTGCTTTGATATAGTCGCATCCCTGAATAAATGCACCCATGTCTTTAGCGGCGTTCTCATCTGAACCGCCGAAGCAGCGGGCGAGGGTATCCAGAATGATCAGGCGGATCGGCATACCGGTTGCGGCCTTAACATCTTTGGCGGCCTGTATCACCTGTAGTACGCTCTCCGGGCTGGCAGGAAAGACCGGGCAATCGATGCGATAAAGCGCATCAATCGGGCTGCCGCCGTTAAGTGTCTGTTCCCATGCCCGGATACGGCGGGGGACGCCGATCCCACCTTCACCAACAACATAAATAACGGCTCCCTGCGTGACCGGTTTACCTGCCCACGGCTTGCCAGTGGCGATATGACATCCCCATGATACCGCCAGGAAGGATTTGTAAGAGCCGCTGGCACCATAAGCGCTGGCAACGGACGAGGCTGGCAAATATCCCTTAATCAGATAGTCCTGTTGGGTGTCAAAGCCGTCAGAACCTTTGCGCAGAGGAAGCGAGGTTTTAAATTCTGCTTCGGTATCGGTTACGGATTTACTCATCGTTTCGCTTCCCCGCTTGCTGTATTCCCTCGCGTTTGCTGATACGTTCAGCAATCCAGTCATTCACTTCGCTTTCCAGCCATGCCACGGAGCGGGAACCAATTTTGACTGCTGGAGGAAAATTGCCCTGGCTAATCAGAAGATAAATCCATGATTTCCTGAAGCCGGTTCTTTCTATTACTTCTGATAAGCGCAACAGCTTGAAATTTGTCATCGTCAGTCCTCCTTCCTGGTATAAACGCGCTCAACGTAACGGCCCCGACCATCACCGTGACCGAGATCCATTGACGTCAGCGCCCTGGCTTCATTGCGGGAAAATCCTTGTGACAGGTAATAACGAATAGCATCCTGCGCCCATGCGTAGCGCAGGCTGTGCGGGGAATAATGGCCGGTTAGCCCTAACCGTGTGGTATGAGAACGCCAGAAGTTCATGGCAGTTTTTAAATCGGGCTTGTCGATTAGTTTGCCATTACGTGTTTTAGCAACCAGCAGAGCCTCTTTTACCGCCTGCTGAACAGCATGACGGTCGATGATCCGCGTTTCACGCGGTCTGCCGCCTTTCGTGCCAAAAACAATGGTGAGCGTTGATTGATTGCGTTCAAGCTGTTTTTCCCATGTTTTTAGCGAACTGGCACATTGCACGGCTTCCTGTGAACGTAGTCCCAGCAACCGGGAAAGTTGAAGGGCGCAGGTAAGTCCCTGGTCATGCCGCTGTGCGCTGCACAATACGGCCTGAAATCGCTCATCCGGGATGGCAAATTTCGTCCCTGCACGACTTGCCCCGCTTAATCCCAATGCTTTATTTGTTAACCGTGTTGATGTAACGAGTTTTTCCCTGCCGGCCAGACGAAACACCGTGCGCAACGCCGACATGTCGTTATGCAGAGTACGAACAGCGATACCTGTTGCCTGGCGATCGGCAATATAGCTTTCGATATATTTAGTTTTCAGATGCTGAACATCCCGAACCTGGATATTGAGTGCGATCAGGTGCCGACAAAATCGGTCAATAATACAGGTACGATCATGAACGGTTTTAAAGCTGCCGCCGACCTGTTTCGCCAGCATCTTCATTTCACGGCTTAATTTACTCATAGCGAACTTCTCTCAATTTCAACGAGCTGCATTTCTCTGGCGCATGGGCTAAATGGCAGAAACAATCGATATTGACCTACCCTGAACGATACCTGTGCGCCAGAGTGGGCAGCAGTTGAGGTATTGTGGGGTGTCGGTAATGCACTCTGTGCAGCCTCCTGCGATGCAGGTATCCCCTCAGGCCGTTGGCCTGCCTCGGTATCGGTTCAAATCTCCTGTAAAAAATGGTCAGTTCGGCTCCCGAACTTGTGTGTCAGATTCATGGCTCGTTGAGTGAAGTTGCCTGCCTCAAAGGCTGAGGTTGGTTCGTGCTGTGGCGTCACTTTCATGCGTTAACACGCAAAAAGTGACGCCACGTATTAGCGCGCAGCAGGGCAGGCGCATGCAGATGCCTGACGGCATAGCAAGGCGCAGCCAGCAGCGTTTAATACGTGCCAGAAAAGAGGTACAGAAAACCCGTCAGTACGGGATGTACCTGTCGTTAAGCGGGTGATGATACTGCTGTCATCGCAGGCAAAAGCTGTAGCCTTGCTTGCAGCAACTCATTCACTGAGGAGAAGACCGAACACAGCATTCTTTACAAATAATGCCGATCGGCGAGGAAACGCTCGTTATTAGCCGTCTCTTAAGTTTAAGGAACCTTTATCGTCACGTCATAGGCGCGTTTTTGTCGACGATACCTGCTTTCAAAGGTGGGCAGGTTTACCGCGTCCAGCGTTGTCTTTCAGGTTACGACAACTTTCTTTGTGGTCGCCCGAAAGCGTCAGTCTCAGACCACACTCCATTCCATATGACTTTGGCTCGTGACCACCCGAAGGCGTTTCTCACAGGTCACTCGTATCATCCTGATACTGGAAACATTGGCTGGCTGTCGTTGACAGCGGGTATGCGTGGTTAAAAATACGGCAAAATCATGTTGGCTTCAAGTGCTTTGCATCAGTGAAAAAAGGGAGTAACCTAGCACCAGGTGCTATAGTTAAGGTTACAGGATGTCAGCCTGATGCGTGTATTCAAAACAAAATGGTTCAGCAAGGCGGCTAAATCTCACGCCATCAAAGATAGTGAATTATGCCAGGCTATTGAGGCGGCGATGCAAGGTAAGGCTGACGACCTCGGCGGGGGAGTTTACAAGAAGCGGCTGAACCAGAATCGCGATCGCGCCATTATCCTGGCGAAAGGTGGAGAGCACTGGTTTTACACGTTCCTTTATGCCAAGCAGGATATGGCAAACATTGATAATCGCGAACTGGCCGGATTCCGCGAGTTAGCAAAGCACTACGCTGCCCTTGCTGATGAAAAGATTACGGCACTGATTAAGAGTAAAGAACTGGTGGAGATTTGCCATGACTGCAAAAAGTAAATTCAAGAGTCCTGCATTTGAGGCCATCCACAGCGCGGCTTCTGGTTTATTCAGCGTCGATGCTATCCCACAGGAAACGATGCGCAACTTTGATAAAGAGTGCCTTAATAACGTGGACGATCTGCAACCTGTTGAGATTAAGGCATTGCGCGAGAAGCTGAACGTCAGCCAACCGGTTTTTGCCAGTTATCTGAATACCAGTGTGTCAACGGTGCAGAAATGGGAAAGTGGTGTAAAGCGCCCCAGTGGGTTATCGCTGAAACTGCTTACCGTGGTGCAGAAGCATGGGTTGAAGGTGTTGGTTTGATTATGTCTGGCAGACTTAGAAACCATCTCAATTGCCATTTCGAACTTGCATTGTGTTCAAAATCCTTATGTATTTTGTTCCAGATTTTGCACGCTGTTCGTGACAAACTGGCTGCACCAATAATACCTACTGGGAGAGGTTCTATGTTGTATGGATTGACGATAAGGCAGGTATTTCTTGATTGATATAATAAGGGTCTGGCTGATTTCTCAATCATGGTTTTGGCGATTCAGGGCTAGAATTGCAAAAATTAGTTTTCTCTTTGAGAACAGTACGTACAAACGCCGCACATATGTTTCTAAGGCGAAGGCTAACGTTCGAATTCTTGGGTCTTTCACGTGGATTGGCTTAAATAGTCTATTTTGGGTTGTATTGACGCTATATATTCTAGGTTTCGTTGAGGATTATCTTCGTAGTAAAACTGTTTTACTCAAGCCGCTTAGTGCAGACGACAAAAAATTTTATATTGATCAACTAAGATTATATGCACAACTGCTTACTGCGATATTTTCAATATATTTCGCGACTATTGGCATCATATTGAGTACTGGCTATACTAGGCTCAGACGGGATATAATACAATTACTCACTACCGAGCAGGTTGGTAGTATTTATTCGCGGGTTTTGGTGCTCTCAGCTGTTTTTTGTCTTGGTGCAACTACTCTCCAGTTGGTTGGATTTGAACCCGGTCTCTTCATTACTGCGATAGGGACATTCTTAACGCTTATAAGCTCTCTGGCCTTGTTTCCATTAGGTCAAAGGTTATTCAATTTTTTTAACCTTAACCAGTTGGCGCGTAGCGAAATACTCCCAAGGATTGCGCACCATATTGAAGGTGCAGCTAATCCCAATAATTCAATATCTCTGGCCAACCATCATTCAAAAGTCGCACGCTCAGCTTTTGAGCAGCTCTGCTATATTGATGACCGTATGAAAGGTGAAAAAGTAGGGCTTGGCGATAATTTACCTGCATTGAGTGATGATTATATGGTGTTGCTTCTACACTACATTCATCAAAAACACAGAATCGACCATCAGAGCTACTGGTTTCCTAGGCGACAAAAGCACAACCAATGGTTCTTGGCAGGGGATATAGCGACTACAACTGCTCTGCAAACAAATAGCCAATTATCTATCGAAGAAGAAGCAAACCATCAATGGCTAGAAAATGTAATTATTGAAAGGTTGGCTGGTCACATTGAGCTTGCGTTTGAGATGGGTGATTTCAAACTAGGATTGAAACTTATTAGCCGATTCTCATCGCGAATATCAACTTATGCTGAGCAGTTCCAGTTCGACATTGGGATGCGAGAGCTTCAGCGTATGAAGGAACTCATTGAAGAAGCCTTTGTTTCGTCAGATATCATTCCAGGGAATGAGGAAGTCACTCTGCGGATAGGAATTGCAGATTCGTGGGCCGCATTAGGTAGCAATCTTTGCCTTGAAACGTTGCGGCGTATGATAACGTTTGAGAAGGAACTGAGACAATTCTTTAATAACGACATTTGGACGGAAAAATCCCTGCAGACGTTACCTCCTTTCTTGCAGGTTGAATTAGCTTTTATTATTGAGCGCATTAACTTTGAACAGGAGATTGAGGGACAGAGATTATCTAAACCAAAATATGTTCAACAATTAGCCGTTCAAAAGTTGTTGCAGCAATATGCAAAGATCTTGCCAATCATATCTGATTTTTACGGAGATATGGTGCCGGGTTTTATTAGCTCATTGACAAAAATGAATATGTCAGAAGCTGCAACTCAAGTGATTCTCGCAAATTTGCATAACTATTGGAAGTTGCCTAACTGGTTTGATGAAATTGCTCAACTCTTAGAAAGATGTGGGGAGTATAATCACTACCCCGAAAAGCACTACGAGTTACCGAATATCAATATAGCCGATATGATCGCTCGTCTTACATATGGGCGAGATGAAGCTATCGCGATGCTTGGTAGAGCAGACATTGTTGGGCATATTTTTGAGGGCGAACATAACGATGAATTGCCGGACCATTTTGGACAGATATACTTCGAACTGGCTGAGGCCTGTATTCAATACCTTGAACAGAATGATGAAAAAAAATTCAGTAAAGTTTTCCCAATGTTTATGTCTTTGGCATTGCTGGCGATAGACTCCAAATTTGTTGATCCAGCACTCAATGTGAATGACGAGTTTCGCCTACATCTCATTTCATCGGTGATCAACGACTTGGCGTCAGTCCTCGGCTTCGCTATCCTTTACAGTAATTATTTTGACAATATGAAATTGTCTGAAGCCGCACTTGATAAATTTAAACTACTTATTGATAAAACGGCAAACAAACAACAGTACCTGACGAGAATGGTACGCCTGTCAAACTCATATAGTTTCAGTTTGAGTGTTTCGCCCAGAAATATGATTAGGTTAAAGTGGAAAATGGCATTTGAGCATCGAGCAAGACACGACGGATTCAGTGATCAAATGGGGATGAGTGGAGGAAAATCTCATAAGAACAAAATTGTTAGAGCGTTTCTTTATTCCGATTCAGATGCGTCTCACCTGTTCTTCGCCATTGAGGCTCTTCCCCAACTTTTTTCTCCAACTGACTTTGAGATTGATTATCATATCATTTCTCTCGCCAGGTTTTTAGATGAGGAATGTGACGAGGGTTCAGAATGAAAATTGTCAAGACTCTCCCATTTGATCGCTATTACTTTGCTGATGTTAATCTCAGTTTCATTGATAGGCTTTTTATCAAACTCAAGAGTGAGCGGCCTACGTTTAACCGAAGCATGTTTGATCAGGATTTTGCGAGAATTTTTTGTTCTAGCTCCAGACAAAGTGGCAATCTTTTTAGTATCGAGTCTAATGATGATGAGCTTACAAAAAAATTATTTAGGTATATTAAGACAAGACATAGATCTCACAACATTGATAAAAAAATGCGTGAGTTAGTTGAGGAAATAGCTCGGTCATTGGTTTCGTTCGGTACGGCATACTACTTTCTTCATGATTTTCCTGAAGAGGAAAATATCTGCATCGCGTCTTTCAGTGGAATCGGCGTTTTCAGTTTTTTAAATATATATTTTCAGTTAGTGCCACAAAGATGTGAAAAGAACTGGAATAGTGAGGACAGGGAATATCCCAGAGAATTACGTATCTTGGATAGAACTAAATTGATGCACTTTAGTATGCCAAGATCAATTAAACGGATGCTGTCTGAACAGAATCGGACTTTAGCGGTCTTGGATGGACACCAATATGACGGCACTGGATTCTTTCCTAAGGCGACACATGAAAATCCAAACCCAAAGAACGACTTTGATTTTTGTGTTTGGAGGGATACGCAAGAGCGAGCATTGTACCGTGCTACCCGTGAAACTGGTTGGAATGGTAGAAAGTATGATTCGTCAAAACGTTCAGACTTTTTCGTTTGTCATCGTCTGATTCGGTTTCGGAGAAACCAGCTGATTTTGCGCGATTATATACTAGAGTTGCTGGGTAACGAGTTTACGAGAATAGGTCGTCAGTACAATGCGGAGTTTCACGTCGCGATTTCACCTACAAATGCTCTGCCTAAAGTTGATAAACTTGACGATCTAGAAGCACGATTACTGAAGGAGGAAGCCAGTTTTAGCGAGGTGTTCGATTTCTGCTATGAACGATAAATGGATTCAGTATGAATTATAACAATCTTGTTATGATTAAGAGATTATCAGTTTTGTGTATGTGGTAAAATCTTAGCGAGAGCAGATTGACCTCACGTCTGCAATAAATGTCCAATTACAAATTTTGTCAATGTTCGTTCATCGTTATTAATGGCTGTCAGATTTATTAATCTCATTTGATTAAAGGGGGGGATATTCCCCCTCATATCTGCCGTAAAGATAGCCCAAAATAGCGTTGTATAAAAAATCTAGGGGGTCAAAATGGTGGTCAATACAATATTTAATTTATGAAATGCATTAAAAATCAATAAATTATATTTTTTAGCGAGTCCGGCCTTCGCACTCTACCAAAAAGAACAAGCGAACATAAGCGGCCTGCTCCAATGTAATTTGACCTGCTCCCCATTCTCCCCAACATATCGCTCAGGCCATATCCCAAAGGGATATACCTCAGGCTCTCCATGCACTCAATCTTTCACCGCCATGCCATAGAGTTCCTCTGCCCAAAGACGAAAGGGGCGCTAAGCCCCTTTGGTGAACGCAAACATCAGAAAAAAATCACTGCTCCAGCAATTTCAAACGCATAACCAAAGGCAAATGATCGCTTACCGCAGGCCAGTTGATGCCTTTTAATTGCTGCTGCTTGCCTGTAGGCAGAAGGATCTCGGTAGTTTCCCAGCGTTGGCCCTTAAATGTCAGGATGTGGTCGATGGCTGCGGCCGGGTTTATGGCAGGCCAGGTCCTGGCATCAAACTCAGACGGCATCTGGCTTTGCCAGTAGCGCTGGAACCCCTGCATTACCGGGCTGCCGGAAACGTCGTTGAAATCGCCTGCCAGTATTTTTATGGACGTTTCAATGTTGGGGAAGCTGGAAGTGATATTCCCGGCTGCAAAGTCGTTGATAGCGTACATCTGCTGCATGCGTATGGCCGGGTCTTCCTGCCAGTCGAGGTGGCTGGCGATGAATACTATCGGGCTGCTGAAACCGGGTTTTTGAACTTCGGTCGCCAGCATTATGCGCTGTTCTACTTTTGGTGATGGTAGCGGGAACGCTTCGTGGCGGGTGATTGGGTAACGTGAAAGCACGGCTATGCCATATTCCCCACCTTCAAAATCAATTGTTTTGCCAAATACGCCGTACATGCCTGTCAGCTTTTTTAACTGTTCAAGCTGGTTAACGCCGCCGCTGCGTCGAGTGTTTTTATCCACTTCGCTCAGGGCGATGATGTCGGCATTTAAAGCTTTAATCGCCCTGGCTACGGCGTCGATTGCGCCAACTCGTACCGCCGCTATGTTGTAGGTGGCAACGGTAAGTTCAGGTGCCTTTGCGGATGGGTAGATTTTATTTGGGGTTCCGACTTTTCCGGGGGTGAGCACCACCAATTCACTTTCTTTGGCCGCAGTTTGTTCAGCGGCGTAGCTGGCCGGAATAGAGCTGATGATTACCAGGCTGAGGATAATTTTCCCGGCAGCTCGTAAATGGCGGCTGGCGCTTTTGGGGTTTGGTGTTTTTGTTATTCCTGATGTAGCGATTGTTCGTAGTAATGTAGATTTCATAAACGGCATTCCTTCGCGATCTTATAAACGATGAATGGATATGGCTGATCAAGGTAAACCAGCCGTAAAGGGTGAATCTTTAATGACTTTCTGTCGCCCCATCTTTAACGCCGGGGCCGCATGTTTGTGCCAAAGCTTCTCGTGGCTGGCGGCTATCGCCCTGGGTGGCGAATCTTTCCGGCCAGATTTCACGCGGATGCACACCAGGCGCACCGGCAATTAAAAACTCGCCTTTAGGCCAGGGGCGTGTAAGCGCGTTCGCTAATGTTGAAGAAGCCAGCCCGGCTGCTCGCGAAACGGCTGCCGGTGACGTTCCTTTTTTACGTAAACCCGCAATAATATCTGCTGAATGCCAATTCTCATTCATAACTCCCTCCACTTATTTATCTAACGGTTATTTCTTAGTGCGTGATCTAACTTAAAATAAATAAAATTAGCTGGATACTACGAAGAACGTAGCTTTATAGTTATGAGAGTCAAATCGGCAAGAAAGTCTTGGGTTCTTAAATTATCGTTTCTTTTTACATGGCTAACTAATTGATGCTAAATGATTAATGTTTTTATGTTATCTGGTTTTTTATGTCTTAGAATGTTTTTCGGTCACAAAATTTAAATCTATTTAAATGTCGTGTGGATGATTTTATTTATTATTGGGTGTTTAAGTAAGAGGGTTAATTTATGGAGTTGAATAACTAAGAAGACATTATCTCTGATGATATAAGCGTGCCGGAACATCGCAACCGTAATGGGGAGCATGGTATGGTCCATTCCCGTATGGAGACGACCCACACGACCAGTTCTGGATTAAACAGGGAATAGATTATGCAAAAAATACGGCTATTAAGCGGCTCCACTACACCTTAACCGGCGTGCTGCTGTTGCTTGTCGCAATTATGCCGGTTATCGGCTTCACGGCTAACGGAGTGCGTTAGCCACCTGATGCAAGGCTGCCAGTCTAAAATATTATCCTCTGATAATCCGCGCCGCCTGGTGGGATAGTCCATTGAAAATAGCATCGCTGATTTGTTGGGGAAAGTCGGCTGGCAGTTCTGCTGTAACTGTGGCGATAACTTCCTCTGTACGAGCGGCCATTTCCTGCATAAGGTCGAACGCCGTTTTCGGAGAAAATCCGACATGATCGGCAGTGCTGATGAAATGCCGGGGTTGGATCATCGAGAAATGGTACTGCCGATTCTTCCCTTGTAATGCCATTGCCATCTTCGCTTTTTGGAGAGGGATCCCGCCCGTTTCAAAGATCGGGAAGGCAGACATAACATCGTACAAGGGGGTCATACGAAATGATGACTCTGGCTCGATGAACAAGCTAAAATTCTTCCCGTGACCGTCGATAGCGGCCAGCATCCAGAAGAGGATCTGTGTTTTAAAGAATATTTCACGATCCTGCATTGCAACACGAGAGCCTAACAATAATTTCATTGCATCCGCGATGCCCGGTCCGCCGTGTGACTCATATTTCAGGGCCGGGGCAACGCCCAATGCCTGGCAAAAGTCCTCCTGGGGCAGCCGCAGCAGCCAACCATCGCGAGACCATCTTCGGTCAAAACGTTCGACTACCAGCACTTTCTTTTGACCAAATACGGCAAGTTCTGCATTTGCAACCGGGAATCCAAACGCTCTGGCAATACGCAAACACAGCCACTCGTTTTCGCAGCTTTCACTCAGGTCAATGTTGTTCTGCTCTATTCTGCCAATCGGGAGTTTGAAAATGTGGCTGGTCGGGGTGCTACCCTGCGGCCTTTGCCAGCGTGCCTGGTACCAGAGTAGGGCTGTTTTTTCCTGGGCTCCGGCTAATGAAATACGAAAATCAGCGCCTTCTTCCATTCCCAACGGAGCCATCTGGTAACTATCCAGTAGGGTTTCTATCTGAGAGTCATCCAACGGCTCTGCCAGCGTTTCCATTACGGAGGGGATGTCACTTCCAGAAGGGTAAAGCTGTATGGCACCCACGCAGTCACGCCCGACACTTGCTAACAGATCGAAAGGGTGTGCTGTTTCTACATGGAAGCGGGCCTGCATCCGGGCAATAATCGCCTCGGAGTCGGGTAAAAGGTTGCTGAAGAAATTGAAAACTTCTTTTCCTCTTATGCGGCTCTGCTGGAGGGGTAGTGACAACGAGATGGCGCGTGCACCGGGTTCAGACAGCCACTCGGGTACGTACTGAAATGACATCGCGCCGCTGCCGTCCCGGTACAATGTGCCCACCACATCGCCGTTCATGGCAACGGTCAGAGTTTGTGTTCTCATCTCTTACCACTCCTTTTTCCAGTACCCGGCTGCTCTCTCATCCATGTTTGTGTCTTTTTTCACCACATGCAGTTCAAGATCCAGTGCTGAGAGGATTTTAAATAATGTCTCCAGCTTGGTGGACTCTGGTCTGTTCTCGAAATCAGAGACAGTTGTTTGCTTGATTCCAATCATCTCCGCGGTTTTGGTTTGAGTCAGTTTATTGATTTTTCGTTGGTCTTTGACTGCGTAAGCCAGTGAGGTCGGTGACGTTACTTTCATCATTATCCCCTTTAGCGGATATTTTAATAAAATCCCCTGTAGGGGTTAAAATAAGATTATCCTCTGTGGGGGTTAAATGCAATTTATCCTTTATAGAGGATAAGGTTTTTTGATGGGCTGGCAGAGATGGGTTCTGGTGTGACTCATAAAGTCACGTCCATTAAACAGAAGCCCCGGCCTCCCGGGCAGGACTTTGCAAGCTACTACTTCGTATAAAACCGATAGGTCGCCGTATAAGGCACTTTCAGCGTGGCGCCAAACGTCGCCGGGTCGCAGTTTGTCGGGCCGGTTACGCCGCCGCGAGTGTCTACGCGCTGGATGCTGCTCACGTTGGCGAACAGGCCTGGCTGGGCCTCTGAGGTGCCGGTCAGCAGCAGCCACGGAATAGAGCCTTTATCTTTCGCCGGGCGAGTGGCGCTCAGCGCTCCGGCGACCACGCTGCCGTCCGTGGCCTGCCAGTGCGGGCCGTCGAAGTGTTTGCCGACGAGGTGCTTCAGGCCTTTGTCGCTGAACAGGTCCGCTTCCGGGGACTGGAATACCCAGCTCCCGGTTTTGGCCCCGGCGTCTGTCGCCGCGCAGCGATAGATCTGCACGCCGCGGGCATAAAGTTCGGTTTGCAGATGCTCGCCTTTTGGCGCATCGATAGAAGTCTCTGCGGCGTTCGCCAGGGCCGGAAGCCCGCCTGTCATCAGCGTGAAACACACGGCCGTTAAGACGCGCTTGCTCATGACGTCACTCCGCACACCATACGCGCTCCGCCGCCGCCGAGCATTGCCGGGTGGTCAGAGTGGTTATCGCCGCCGGCGTGGATCATCAGCGAGTGGCCTTTGAGGTCAGACATTCGCAGGCGAGGAGCCAGCACCGGGTAGGTTGCGGTGCCGTCGCTGTCTACATACAGCGCAGGCAGGTCGCCGAGGTGGCCGTTGCCCCACGGGCCTTCGTGTTTGCCGGTGTGGGCCGGATCTAAGTGGCCGCCCGCCGCCAGGCCTGCCACCATTTTGCCGTCCTGCATGCCGGGGCCGCAGTTCGGATTAGTGTGCACGTGGAAGCCGTGAATCCCCGGTGGCAGGCCTTTCAGGTTTGGCGTAAAGACCACGCCATATTGGGTGGCGTGATATTCAATTGTGCCCGCTGGCGTTGAGGTGCCGTTGGCGTCCACGGTGTTCATGGTCACGGTGGCGGCCTGCGCCAGCCCGGTACAGGCGAGGGCGGTAATACACAGCGTCAGTTTTAGCGTTTTTAACGTGTTCATCGTTTAACCCTGTATTTTTATCGGATGATGCAAAGAGACAGATGTCGCAAAATTTTGTGCTGCGGGCTTATGCGCGGCAGCAAGCTGGTTATAACAAACCGATTTGCGGCGTGTTTGATTGCTCTGATAGGTAAAATTGTGGGTTGAAATTCAGCGTGAAGATTTTTAAAAACAATATTTTCATGAGCTTATCCTGTGGTCGGGAACGATTAAAGGGAGAGGCCTGAATGAAAAATAAAGCGTATTTAGCGGTGATAAGCGAGAGTGCAAACGACCGGCTAACGATCGTTAAAAATTATTTGGCTGCTATGCCTTAACTAAAGCATAGATGATTGCGCTGAGCGGGTTGAATACGGTCGCTGAAAATTTCGAGATTTTTAAAAAGCCTTTAATTTTCATCCGGCTTGATAAATAAGATATATCCGAATAAAAAAAGGGCCGTTAAACGGCCCTTGAAGTGAATAAAAATATTTAAGCCAGCGGCCGCGAGCCAATCATTCGGGCGCTCTTAATCCACGCCATAGAACCCATCACCGCAATCGCCGTCAGCAGGATGTACTCCAGCGACATGGCATACACGCCCTGAATGGCGTAAATCACCACGCTAATCACGTCGATAACCACCCACAGCAGCCAGTTCTCAACGTATTTACGGGTCATCAGCACCATCGCGGCGATCGACAGGATCAGCATCGCGGAATCCCACAGCGGGAAGGCATCCGGCTGGAGCTGCGGCATCTCAACCGCCACGCCGAGGCTTTGCATAATGCCCACCGCAATGCGGGTCAGCACGGCGAAGACCGGGTCGATAAAGAAGGTCATCAGCGCGATGGCGACCAGGCACACCGCCACCAGCGTGAATGCTTTGCTGCGCGGCAGCCAGCGAATCTTCAGGGCGGCCTCGTTGGCTTCGTTCTGGCGGCTCCACGCATACCAGCCGTAAAGGTTGGCGGCGAAGAAGAACACCTGCAGCAGCAGGCTGGCGTAAAGCTGGATCTGGAAGAAAATCGCCGCAAACAGCGTGACGTTAATCAGGCCGAACAGGTAGTTGATGATTTTCTCTTTGCTGGCGAACCAGATGCAGAGCAGGCCGAAAACGGTGCCGATGGCCTCGATCCACGAGAGCGCGTAGCCGCCTTCGCCAAGCGGAATGGTGACCATCACATTCTTAATGCTGAAGAAATCCATGATTACTGCTCCTGGCTGTCAAGGTAGAGCGCTTCGAGGGCGAGTAAGATCTCGCGGGATTCACCCTGCAGGCAGGACTGTTCCTGCTGCTGGTAGTTGTTAATGCCTTCTTCAAGATTGCCGCTGTGCTCCACGACCACGTTGAGCACGGAGGCGATGCGTAAGCCGCGCAGCGCGCCGACCACCATTAGCGGCGCCGTTTCCATATCCGCGGCGAGGATGCCCTTGCCGGACCAGAACTGGTTAATCTCGTCTTCGCGTTCGGTGTAGAAGCTGTCGTGGCTGCGCACGTAGCCGCAGTGGCTGGCGTAGCCCAGGCGTTTGGCCTGTTGAGCAAGATGGTGCACCAGGCCGATGTCCGCGCAGGCCGGGTAGCCTTTGTCGATGTACATATTGCTGGTGCCGTCGTCCCGCACGGCGGCGGTGGCGATCACCAGGTCGCCGAGGCGGATGTGGTTTTGCATCGCCCCACAGCTGCCGATGCGGATCAGGTTGGTGACGCCAATCTGGCGCAGCTCTTCCACGGCGATGGCGGTAGAGGGCCCGCCCATGCCGGTGGACATCACCAGCACTTCCACCCCACGGAACCAGCCGCGCAGGGCACGATATTCCCGGTTGCTGCCGAAGTCTTCTACGTTTTCCAGAAACTGAGCGACGTGTTCCACGCGTTTAGGATCGCCCGGCAGGAGCGCATAACGGGCGTGCGTCATCTCCCGGCTGAGCCGGATATGGGGCTGGAGTTGGGTCATGATGTTTTACCTGGCGTTAAACGAGCCCTGTAAACGGGCTCAGGATTTACTGCTGTTTTTAATGTTCGGCGTGCTGGCGCAGGCGTTGAGGATCGATAACCTGAATATGCTCGCCGTGAATCACAATAATATTTTCTTCCCGCAGCTCGGATAAAATCCGGTTGATACTGCGCGGCGCCACCGCAAACTGCTCGCTTAATTGCTGCTTATTAAGCAGGATGTCGCCCTGGATCTGCTGGTGTTTTTGCCATAACGCCAGGCAAATACGCTGATGTAACGAATAAAGAATGTCTTCTCCGGCCTTTTTGGAGAGCTGATAATATTGATCGCTGACGGCCTGTAATATTTTTTGATTAAAGTAATTGTCTAACGCCAGCCAGCGAATAAAATCTTCCCGCGTCAGCACTAATAGCGCCGCGTCGCTAACCGCTTCTACCGAGCAGATGTATTGCCGCCGCTCGAAGATTTCCAGCTCGCCCAGCATGTCGCCCTTTTTATAGCGCGCCTGGGAATATTTTCGCCCGTCGTCGGCGGTGGTGAAAACGTCAATTTCCCCTTTAACGATCAGGTGGAACTCATCGCAGGTTTCACCCTGGCGGAAGATCAGCGAGCCACGAGGGTAATGTTTTAGCTGCCACCTGCGCAGAATATCCAGCGGGCAATACTTCAGCAGCTCATACAGCGTCGGGTCGCCGGTCACTCTTTCAATGACGCTGAGCCAGTCGCTTTGTCTGCTCTCGTTTTTCATGGTGTTCACTATAAAATTTCCCGTCAAATAAGGACAGGACGCCCGTCCCGCGCAGCCCACAGATTAGCGCGAAAACTGCCAGCGGGATCTGAAATCCGCATCGTGGCCGGGACATTTGTCCCGCCGGTTCGCTGGGGGAGTGGGCGATTTGCTCTTTTTTCGTACATACTGTTTTTGAAGTTCACCCAATCTATTAACTGTTTATGATTTTAATCAAGGAGTTAACATGTCTGGTTGGTTCGAATTAAGCAAAAGCAGCGACGGGCAGTTCAAGTTTGTGCTCAAGGCCGGTAACGGGGAAGTGGTCCTCACCAGCGAGCTGTATAAAACCCGCGCCTCGGCGGACAACGGCATCGCCTCGGTGCGCACCAACAGCCCGCTGGACGAGCGCTACGACAAGAAGGTCGCCAGCAACGGGAAGTTCTACTTTAACCTCAAGGCCGGGAATCATCAGGTGATTGGCACCAGCCAGATGTACGCCACGGAGCAATCCCGCGACAAAGGCGTTGCCTCGGTGAAAAATAACGGTGGAACCGAAACGGTGAAAGATAAGACTTAACCAAAACCTGGGGCGGCGGGGCAATCCGCGAGCATTCACCTGGGTGATGTTTCGCGTGATGCTGCCCCGGCCGCCTTTTCCCGGCCGCAGCCTCAATGGCTTGTTGTTTATCGCCGGGAGCCTGGCCGTAAAAATGAAAGTGGAATCTACCCCCGTGGCGTATCGCCATGCCGGGCTTCATCTGCCCGCAGAGAATAAAATCCCCGGCACGAGTCTCCAGCAGCTTGTTTCTCAGGTCAAAGACAAAACAGGCATCGTGCCTGCACACCTTATCTCGCTCCAGCGCGTGGCCTCGGAGCACAACTGCATTATCGGCATTCGCCCGGTGGACAAGCTGTCGACGGCGCTGATCGAGGCCGGGCATCCAACCAAAGGTTTTCACATCAAGGGGAAAAGCGCCTCGTGGGGGCCGCAGGCAGGGTTTATCTGCGTGGAGCAGAGTTTTAGCAAGCTGGAGAACGCCTCGCCCGAGCGAATCGCAAAATTCAACTTGCAGACGCAGGCCTGTATCGCCGAAGGGCATGCCGTAGCCGTGCCGCTGGAGGTTTCCCAAAGCCGTCTGCATAACCTGTTTGAGCAGGGGCTTATCGATAAGCTTTCCCCGGAGAATACCCGCGGCGTGAGCCATCTCAGGGCCAGCGGGCCGGGCGGCGAGCGCTATGCGTTTGAGGCCCAACGGCTGCCGGGGAACGGAGAGGCGCGATATCGAATTTCCCATCATGGTACGCCGCTGGAGGTGCTTGCTCCGCATGCCGAAGCCAGGCCCTTCACAGCAGATTATGATTTGCTGGTCATCGCCCCGCACGTTAGCGAGCTAGGGCCGGAAGACAATTTGCAGGTGCCGGACGTGTCGCATCAGGTTTTTCGCCAGCGGCTGGAAAATTACCGCACGCTTCCCGAGCACGCGGCGTTGCGGCAGGACTATGACGACCCGGCGAGCTTCTACCGCAAGAGCGACGGTGAGATAGGCAATGCCAGCGAACGCGCTCGCCGGATGATCGGCGTGCTTAACCAGGCGCTGGCAGGAGAGGGCGAAAAAGTCGTGCATCACGCAACCGACAACGCCAACCCGGTGACCGACCCGGAGAGCAACTATCCGGCCACGTTTGCGCTGCCGTGCAAAATCGGACGCTTCGAGCCTTTGTGCATCATTGAGAATAAAGACGATTTGGCCGAGCTGGTGATGCAGGCGAAGAACGCGGGCTACCACGTGCCGCTGAATCCGCTGTGGGAAAAAGAGGTGCTTGGCGTGCGAAGCGACAGGTTTACCGCCGCGAAGCTGACGCTGGAGGCGGCGCAGTTAGCAAGGCCGGTTCGGCAGCGTTGAGATGTGTTTTGCGAGGCGTGCCGATATATCGAACGAAAAAAGCTCAAAAGCGCACCCATTGTTCAAAAAATGATCGCGGACGGGTCGATACTGAAAACAGAAGCATATGACTTACCCAAAAGTTAACTCACAAAGGGATATGCTGATGAAAAGAGATCTACAGGCAGTAAAGAATTTTGATTTTCTGGCGCGCAGCTTCGCGCATATGCAGGCTTCGGGGCAGCAGGTGAATCTCCAGGCCGTGACCGGCAACATGAGCCACGAGCAAAAAATGTGGTTCTGCGAACGCTTCAACCATTATTGCATCGAAGAATCCCGAGCCGCCGCGCTCGAACACTGAAACAACGGGCCAGTAGGCCCGTTGTTTGTTTTAGCCCTTCAAAGCGTTTACTCATCCAGGCTCATCGCTAATTATCGGTTATCCAACTGGGCACGCACATTGTTCAGGCCGGTCGTATTGATCCGGTACGGCTGCCCGTGGCTGGATTTAATCAGCTTCTTGGTTTTGAGTTTTTTGAACACGGCCAGCGTGCAGTCGCTAAGCAGCAAGCCTTCACGGGTATAACATTCAACGGCGGTGACGCGGCCAGAGCTGTCGCGGGTGTGAACGATGCGTCCCCCTTTCGCTAAAACGTGAAGGGTACGTTGTTCCTGACGGGATAAATTCATACTGGAAAAGCCTTTTCATCATCATGTGCAAAACGTGCCAACACAACGCGTGTGTTCGCATACGGATTAAGCGCAGTGATAATCAGTCCGTCCCGTGGTGGGCGGGGAGCTGATTATCTGATGATTACATTCTCCAGCATCAGGCCTCTGAGTGACTTCGGTTGAGGAAACGGGCGGATAATAACACATAAAAACTAGAGGGGAATAGTCAAGGGATCCAGCTGTCCCACGCGGGCTGCGGCGCAAGTTGCTCTACCAGGAAATCAATAAACGACCGGACCTTCGGGTTGCTGTATTTGCTCGGGAAATAGAGGGCGTACAGCGCATGGGTTTCGTAGGTGATGATACCGTCCAGCAGCAGCGGGGTTAGCTCGTCCTTTTGAATATGGTCGCCAATCAGGTAGGTGGGCAGGTAGGCGACGCCCTGGTTTTCCAGTACGGATTTAAGCAGCACCAGGCTGCTGTTAGCCTGGATTGGGGTGCGCATTTTTAGCAGGTGCTGCCGCTCGTGCTCGTCGGTAGTTTTAATCAGCGGCGTTAACCCAGGGTAAACCAGGCAGTCGTGCGTCACCAGGTCCGTGCGTTTGCCCGGCATCCCTTTCTTGCTGAGATAGTCAGCGGTAGCGCAGTAGGCCCAGCGTACCGGCGCCAGTTTGCGCATGGCGTAATTTTGCGGCGGAGAGGTGGATATTCTCAGGGCGATATCAAAGTCGGATTCATTAAGATTAATAAAGTTATCGTTAAGGTCGATATAAAGATTCACGTCGGGGAAGTTCGCCCGGTATTTATCAACCAGGTTGACCAGCCTGGCGTAGCCGAACGCAATCGAGCAGGTGATGCGTAATTCCCCCTGCGGATTATTGTAATAGCTGGATGTGGTATTTAGCGTATCGTCGAACTCTTTAATTAACTTATTAGCGCGGTTAAACAAATATTGCCCCGCATCGGTCAGCGTAATGCTGCGGGTCGTTCTTTTGATAAGCGTTGTTCCCAGCAAATCCTCCAGCGCCGCCAGGCTCTTGCTCACCGCCGAAGGCGACACGCTGAGCTGCGCCGCAGCTTCAGACAGCCCGCCGCAATCGATAATTTTGACGAATACCTCGAGATGCTTGAGTGAAATTGGCGCGCTCATTCTTTCCTTTTATTCACAAGTGATTTGCGGAAACGGTATTAATTCCCCATACCAATCCAATTTCAAAAGTGTAACTATTGCGCTGTAGTAAATAAAGAAGTTAGAAAATGAATTTTATACATCATTAGTGATTTGCATCACAAAAGCCCGGGGATTTAATTGCAGCAGTTGGTAATTGTGATTTTCGTCCCAGTTATTATTACTTTTATTGAGAAGGTATCCTTTATGTGGACACGCCTCGAACCCTACAAATCATCATTTGTTCTTTTATTTGCCCTTATTGTCGGTGGCCTGCTGGGTATTTATGCCCCGACTTACGCCATTAAATTACAGCCCGTCGGGCAAATATTCCTCAACCTGTTGTTTATGATTATTGTGCCGCTGGTTGGCGTCAGCGTGATGTCTTCTATTGCCGGCATGACCGATCTTAAAAGGCTGGGCCGCATCATGGTGGTTATTTTTATTGTCTCCATCGCCATGGCGCTTATTCCTGCCGCAGGCATTGTGCTGCTGGCACTTTGGTACAACCCGGCTCAGGGCGTGACCATCGATCTTTCTCACTCGGTGAAAGGCGGCTCGGGGGAGATGGATTTTGTCAGCATGGTGACCACCAGCGACTTCGTTGGCCTGTTTTCCAAGTCGAACATTCTGGCGCTGATCGTCATCGCGATTATTGCCGGGGTGGCGATTGGCCAGTCGGCGGACGCGGGCAGGCGCATCGCCGCTCTGCTGCAGGATGCCAACACCGTTATCATGAAAATTGTCTCGATTATCATGCAGGTGGCACCGATCGGGCTGGGCTGCTACTTCGCGGCCACCATGGCAAGTCAGGATGCCGCGCTGCTGATGACCTTTGCCCGCGCCATCGGGCTGTTTATGGCCGCAACGCTTATCTATTACGTGCTTGGCTCCATTTTCTACTCGTGGATTGGCGGCGGGATCCCGGCGGTGAAAGCGTTCTGGCGGCACGCCATTGAACCTTCAGCCACCGCGCTGGGCACCTGTTCTTCGCTCGGGACGCTGCCGGTTACGCTGCGCGCGGGCAAGGCGATGGGTATCAATCCTGAAATCGTCGATGTCTCGATTCCGCTGCTGGTTAACCTCAATAAAGGCGGTGTGGCGATGATTGCCGCGCTGAAAATCGTCTTTATCTATTCGGTTCTCGGCCTGCCGTTTACCAGCGAAACCTTCTTCCTCGCGATGCTGATTGCCGTGCTGTCGGCCATTATCGTTGGCGGCGTGCCGGGCGGCGCGTTCCTCGGGGAAATCTTTATTGTGACCACGCTGGGTCTGCCGATGGAGGCCATCCCGCTGCTGGTGGTGCTTGGCACCATTACCGACGCCCCGGCCACGCTCATCAACGTTATTCACGATCTTAATGCGGCACAAATCGTTGAGCGGTTTGCCGGAAAGAAGCGCACTGAACCTCAGGCAAGCGCCCCGCTGGCGGCGGACGGTATTGCGGGCTAAGCCCTCTGAATGGAATGAATCAGGAAATAACGGGAGATTTTTATGAAACAGAAAATGCATCTTGAAACCCAACTGGTCACCGCCGGACGGGAGAAACGCTACACCCAGGGCGCGGTAAATGCGGTGATTCAGCGCGCTTCCTCGCTGGTTTTTGACAGCGTAAAAGACAAAAAATTTGCCACTGCCAACCGGGCAAACGGCGAGCTGTTCTATGGTCGCAGAGGCACGCTGACGCATTTCTCCTTCCAGAAGGCGATGACCGACCTGGAGGGCGGCGCCGGGTGCTCGCTTTATCCGTGCGGTGCGGCGGCGGTCACCAACGCGATTCTGGCCTTCGTCAGCGGCGGAGACCATATCCTGATGACCGGCGCGGCCTATGAGCCAACACAGGACTTCTGCAATAAGATCCTGAGCAAATTTAACGTCTCAACGACGTACTACGATCCGATGATTGGGGCCGGGATAGCCGAACTTATCCAGCCCAATACCCGCGTCGTTTTCCTTGAGTCTCCGAGTTCAATTACCATGGAAGTTCAGGACGTTCCCGGCATGATTAAGGCCATTCGTGCCGTTAATCCGGATATTGTCATCATGCTGGACAACACCTGGGCCGCCGGAGTGCTGTTCCGCGCGCTGGATTATGGCGTAGATATCTCGATTCAGGCCGGGACCAAATACACCATTGGCCATTCGGACGGCATGCTGGGGACGGCCGTGGCCAACGAGCGTTGTTGGGATCGCCTGCGTGAAAATTCCTACCTGATGGGCCAGACGCTGGATGCCGATACGGCGTATATGGCCGCCCGCGGCCTGCGCACGCTGGGGGTGAGGCTGAAGCAGCATGAAGAAAGCAGCCTCGCGATTGCCCGCTGGCTGTCAGAGCATCCACAGGTGGAGCGGGTTAACCATCCCGCGCTGGCAGAATGCCCTGGGCATGCGTTCTTCGACCGTGACTTTTCCGGCAGCTCCGGCCTGTTCTCCTTTGTGCTGAAACAGCGCCTGACGGACGAACAGCTTGCTGGCTATCTCGACAACTTCGCGCTGTTCCATATGGCGTATTCCTGGGGCGGGTTTGAGTCACTTATCCTGGCCAACCAGCCGGAAGAGCTGAATGAAATCCGCCCGGCCGGAAAGGTAGACTTCAGCGGCACGCTGGTGCGCGTGCATATCGGTCTGGAAAACGTTGAAGAACTGATTGCCGACCTCGAAGCCGGTTTCGCCCGCCTCGTCTGATTCCCTCCTTTGCCGCTCGTAAGGGCGGCCTTTTCGCCTGAGTTATTCCGCTATTCTCCCTTCATTGGAATAAAATATTCGTGATAATGCGCACGCACATGGAATAAAATATTCCATACTATGCACTGCAGAACACACTAATGGATGTCCCGATGAAGATTAATTTAACCAAACTGGTCACCGAGAGCCGCAATACGGCGAGCGCGGAAATCGATACGCTGCCCACTTTAGACATGCTCAAAGTTATCAATAATGAAGACAAGCAGGTGCCGCTGGCGGTTGAGGCAACGCTGCCGCAGGTGGCTCAGGTCGTCGATAAAGTCGTGGCCGCATTCGCCCGGGGCGGCAGGCTGATTTACAGCGGTGCAGGGACATCAGGCCGGCTGGGTATTCTGGATGCAAGTGAGTGCCCGCCAACTTTCGGCACCCCTCGCGAGCAGGTGGTCGGCCTGATTGCCGGCGGGCATCCGGCCATTTTGCAGGCGGTGGAGAACGCCGAAGACAGCCGTGAAATGGGCGAGCAGGATCTGCGGAACCTGAACTTTAGCGCGCGAGACGTGCTGGTGGGTATTGCCGCCAGCGGCCGCACGCCGTACGTGCTCGGCGCCATGGCCTATGCAAAAAGCGTGGGCGCCACCGTCGCGGCAATCTCCTGTAATCCCGGCAGCGAAATGAGCCTGGCGGCTGATATCGCCATCGAACCCGTGGTCGGCCCCGAAGTCGTCACCGGCTCTTCACGCATGAAGGCGGGCACGGCGCAAAAGCTGATCCTGAATATGATCACCACCGGGTCGATGATCCGCAGCGGCAAAGTCTATGGCAACCTGATGGTTGACGTGGAAGCCACCAACGCCAAGCTGATTCAGCGCCAGATTAATATCGTGGTTGAGGCTACCGATTCCAGCCCTGCGCAGGCAGAAGAGGCGCTCAATGCCTGCCACCGTCACTGTAAAACGGCGATCTTCATGCTGCTGAGCGGCCTGTCTGCCGCAGAGGCCAGCGAGGTGCTGGCGAAAAATCAGGGCTTTATACGTAAAGCATTGCAGGGGTTAAACGGATAGCTATGGCGAAAATCACCGGCTCGATGATGGAACAAGTCCTGCGCCTGACGGGCGGCAGCGGCAATATCCTTGTCTGCGGCAACTGCATGACGCGCCTCAGGCTGACGCTCAAAGACAGAGATCTCGTTCAACACGACGAACTGAAAAAAATTCCCGGCGTGATGGGCGTGGTCAACGGCGACGATCAGCTGCAAATCATTCTCGGCCCTGGCAAAGCGCAAACCGCCAGCGAGCTGATGAATTCGATGCTGAAGCAGGGCGGCCAAAGCGAGCCGGAGAACGGCGAAAGTGCGGATCTGGCCGCGCTCGCCAGCCAGAACAAAAAGCAGATGAAGGCGAAGCAGAACAGCGCGGTGCATAACTTCCTCACCAAGTTTGCCACCATTTTCACGCCGCTGATCCCGGGCTTTATTGCCGCCGGGCTGCTGCTGGGGATTGCCACGCTGCTGCAGCAAACGCTGGTGGTGGAAGGTACAACCCCTGCGGCGTGGCTGACCCAGCTTATTGCCTATATGAAGGTGTTCAGCATCGGGCTGTTTACCTTCCTGAGCATTCTTATCGGCTTCAATACCCAGAAGGCCTTCGGCGGCACCGGCGTGAACGGGGCCATCATCGCCTCGCTGTTTATTCTGCGCTACGTGCCGGAAGGCAAAGTGGGCTATTACGCCGGGATGGATACCTTCTTTGGGCTGACAATCGACCCGCGCGGCAACATCATTGGCGTACTGCTGGCATGTATTCTGGGGGCGTGGATCGAACGCCAGGTGCGGCGGATGATCCCGGATAACCTGGACATGATCCTTACCTCGACGATCACCTTGCTGATCACCGGGGCTATCACTTTTGTGGCGATCATGCCCATCGGCGGCGAGCTGTTCAAAGGCATGTCGTGGCTGTTTATGCACCTGAACGGCAACCCATTCGGGACGGCGATTCTGGCCGGGCTGTTCCTGATTGCCGTGGTATTTGGTATTCACCAGGGCTTTGTCCCGGTGTACTTCGCACTGATGGATGCCCAGGGTTTCAACTCGCTGTTCCCTATTCTGGCGATGGCCGGTGCGGGGCAGGTAGGCGCGGCGCTGGCCCTGTTTGCCCGCTCTCCAAAAGGCTCGATGCTGCGCACGCAAATCAAAGGGGCCATTATTCCCGGCCTGCTGGGCATTGGTGAGCCGTTGATTTACGGCGTGACGCTGCCGCGCCTTAAGCCGTTTATCACCGCCTGTATCGGCGGCGGGATTGGTGGGTTCTTCATCGGGCTGGTGGCCTGGCTCGGGCTGCCCGTCGGGCTGAATACCGTCTTTGGCCCGTCCGGATTAGTGTCGATTCCGCTGATGACCTCAAGTCAGGGGATCTTCGCCGGGATGGCGGTTTACGTCGCCGGGATTGTTATCGCCTATGCCGCCGGTTTTATCATGACCTGGTTCTTCGGCAGCAAGAACGTTGATTTGACTTAAGTTAATATAACTCTGCCCGCCCGCGCTCTGCGGGCGGCATTATTCCCACTTCACATCTATCGTTACCCACTTTTTTTCTAAGGACAGAAAAGCATTAGCGATAATTTTTTATTCTTTTATGGAATCGTTGCCGTTGGAAATACTGCTTTCTCCCCCGAGACAGGAGCAGAATCATGGCAGCAAAACGACACTCACTCTGGCTGGTTGCACTGGCCTTAATCGCAGCTCAGGCCCACGCGGTGGACGTCACCGTGGCGTACCAGACTTCCGCCGAACCCGCCAAAGTTGCGCAAGCCGATGATGCTTTTGCCAAAGACAGCGGGGCAAAAGCGGAATGGCGCAAATTCGACAGCGGCGCGAGCGTGGTTCGCGCGCTGGCCTCTGGCGACGTTCAAATCGGCAATATCGGCTCCAGCCCGCTAGCCGTGGCGGCCAGCCAGAACGTGCCGATTGAGGTCTTCCTGCTGGCCTCCCAGCTCGGTAATTCTGAAGCGCTGGTGGTCAAAAAAAGCATCAAATCTCCGCAGGATCTCATCGGTAAACGTATCGCGGTGCCGTTTATTTCCACCACCCATTACAGCCTGCTGGCTTCCCTCAAGCATTGGGGTATTAAGCCGGATCAGGTTCAAATTCTTAACCTACAGCCTCCGGCAATTATTGCCGCCTGGCAGCGCGGCGACATCGACGCCGCCTATGTCTGGGCGCCCGCGGTGAACGAACTGGAAAAAGACGGCAACGTGCTGACAGACTCTGCGCAGGTGGGCAAATGGGGTTCCCCAACGCTCGACGTGTGGGTGGTGCGTAAAGACTTCGCCGAAAAACACCCTGATGTCGTCACCGCCTTTGCCCGCAGCGCCATTGCGGCCCAAAAAGGCTATATCGACAACCCGGAGCAGTGGCTCAAGCAGCCGGACAACCTGAGCAAGCTCTCGCGCCTGAGCGGCGTGCCGGAAACCGACGTCCCTGGGCTGGTGAAGGGCAATACCTACCTGACGGCGAAACAGCAGGTCGAGCAGCTTAGCGGCCCGGTGAATAAAGCTATCGTCGATACCGCGAAGTTCCTGAAAGAGCAGGGCAAAGTACCTGCGGTGGCAACCGACTATAGCCAGTTTGTGACCGACCGCTTCGTGAAGCCGCTGGCGCAGTAACCGTTAACAGGAGGCACGGCGATGCTACAGGTTTCGCATCTTAGCGCGGAGTACGGCGGTAAAGCGGTACTCGACGACATTAATCTGACGGTGGACGAGGGCGAACTGCTGGTGGTGCTCGGCCCTTCCGGCTGCGGTAAGACCACGCTGCTTAACCTGATCGCCGGTTTCGTCCCCTATCACTCCGGCAGTATTACGCTGCAGGGCAAAACGGTTGAGGGCCCTGGCGCCGAGCGCGGGGTTGTTTTCCAGAACGAGGGGCTGCTGCCCTGGCGCTCGGTGCTGCATAACGTGGCTTTCGGGCTGCAGCTTGCCGGGCAGCCTAAGCCGCAGCGTGAAGAGCTTGCGCTCGACATGCTGCGCAAGGTTGGCCTGGAAGATAAAGCCAAACGCGCCATCTGGCAGCTTTCCGGCGGGCAGCGGCAGCGGGTGGGCATTGCCCGCGCGCTGGCAACAAAGCCTCAGCTTTTACTGCTGGATGAACCCTTCGGCGCGCTGGATGCCTTTACCCGCGAGCAGATGCAAACCCTGCTGCTAAAGCTGTGGCATGAGAGCCGCCGCCAGGTGCTGCTGATTACTCATGATATTGAGGAAGCGGTATTTCTGGCGACAGAGTTAGTGTTGCTGTCACCGGGCCCTGGCCGCGTGCTGGAGCGGCTACAGCTTGATTTCGGTCGTCGTTTTGCCGCCGGAGAGCCGTGCCGCAGCATCAAATCTGACCCTGAATTTATCGCGAAGCGCGAATACGTGCTGAGCCGCGTGTTTGAACAGCGGGAGGGCTTCTTATGAGCGTAGTCATTCAGGACAAGCCGGTGCGCCGCCGCCTTACGCTGCGCTGGCCGTTTTCGCGGCAGCTGACGCTAAGCGCGGCAACGCTGGTTACGCTGGTGCTGCTGTGGTGGTGGGTTGCCTCTCAGCACTGGGTCAGCCCGCTGTTTCTTCCGCCGCCGGGGCAGGTGCTCTCGAAGCTGATTACTATAGCCGGGCCGCAGGGCTTTATGGACGCCACGCTGTGGCAGCACCTGGCCGCCAGCCTGGGGCGCATTCTTACCGCGCTTGCCGCTGCGGTGCTGATAGGCATCCCGGTGGGCATTGCGATGGGGCTGAGCTCCACCGTGCGCGGCATCCTTGATCCGCTGATCGAGCTTTACCGCCCGGTGCCGCCGCTGGCCTATTTGCCGCTGATGGTGATTTGGTTTGGCATCGGCGAGACCTCCAAAATCCTGCTGATTTACCTCGCGATTTTTGCGCCGGTAGCCATGTCCACCATGGCGGGCGTGCGCAGCGCGAAGCAGGTCCGTATTCGTGCCGCCCAGGCGCTGGGCGCGTCCCGTTTGCAGGTCATCTGGCATGTGATTTTGCCGGGAGCGCTGCCTGAAATTCTGACCGGCTTCCGCATCGGGCTGGGCGTGGGCTGGTCCACGCTGGTGGCCGCAGAGCTTATTGCCGCGACGCGCGGGCTGGGCTTTATGGTGCAGTCGGCCGGTGAGTTTCTGGCAACAGATGTGGTACTGGCCGGGATCGGCGTAATAGCCGTCATCGCATTTTGTTTAGAACTGGGGCTGCGGGCGCTACAGCGCCGCCTGACCCCGTGGCATGGAGAAGGGCAATGAGTGAAAAAGTGAACGTTAAGCCATTGGGGCCGTACATCGGGGCGCAGGTCAGCGGCGTGGATCTGACGCGTGGCCTGAGCGATAACCAGTTCGAGCAGATTTACCACGCGCTGATCCGCCATCAGGTGCTGTTCTTCCGCGAACAGGAGATAACGCCTTCTCAGCAGCGCGCGCTGGCTCTGCGCTTCGGCGACCTGCATATCCATCCGGTTTACCCGCATGCGGAAGGTGTGGAAGAAATTATCGTGCTGGATACCCACAACGATAATCCGCCGGATAACGACAACTGGCACACCGACGTGACCTTTATTGAAACGCCGCCTGCCGGGGCGATTCTGGCCGCGAAGCAGCTGCCGGAAACCGGTGGGGATACGCTGTGGACCAGCGGGATTGCTGCCTTTGAGGCGCTGTCGGAGCCGTTTAAAAAGCTGCTGTCCGGGCTGGAGGCAGAACATGACTTCCGCAAATCGTTCCAGGAGTACAAGTACTCCCATAACGAGGTCGAGCACCAGCGCTGGCGCGAAGCCGTGGCGAAGAACCCGCCGCTGCGCCATCCGGTGATTCGTACTCATCCGGTCAGCGGCAAGCAGGCGCTTTTCGTCAACGAAGGCTTTACCACCCGCATCGTCAACCTGACGGAAAAAGAGAGCGAGGCGCTGCTGGGCTTCCTGTTTGCCCACATCACCAAACCGGAGTTTCAGGTGCGCTGGCGCTGGCAGCAAAACGATATTGCCATTTGGGATAACCGCGTCACCCAGCATTATGCCAACGCTGATTATCTCCCGGCTCGCCGCATCATGCACCGCGCGACTATTCTGGGCGATAAGCCTTTCTGGCGCGGTTGATAAAAAAATAGCGCCTGATATCAGGCGCTATTTTTAGATTTTTTTAAGCCCGAACCTTCACCGCAACCAGCAGGGCCGTCAGCAGCATCAGGCTGCCGGATAGCATCAGCGGAGCCAGCAGGCCGAGGTTATCCAGCGCCAGGCCGCCCACCGCCGCGCCGCAGGTGTTGGCCAGCTGAATAACGGCCACCTGAATCGACCCGGCTTTTTCCGCCTGGTCCGCCAGCGAACGGGTGATCCACGTTGACCAGCCTACCGGCACCAGGGCAAAGGCCAGGCCCCAGACAACCGCAATCACCGAAGCCACCGTTTTATTCGTTCCCCACAGCACCAGCACCGCCGCGCTAACGGCGAGTATCAGCGGCGCGCAGGCCAGCGCCAGCTTTAACGAGCGTTTCAGAATAGGCGCGGAAAGCGAGGTGCCGACGAAACTTGCGATACCAAAGCTCAGCAGCACCAGCGTCAGGCCGTCAACGTCGAAGCCCGACATCGTCATGTAAACCGGGCGGATATAGGTAAAGAACGAGAACTGACCCGCAAACGCCATGAAGATGGCGAGCATGCCCGCCAGCACGCCCGGCCGCTTTAACAGGCCAAACATGTTTTGCTTCTGGTGCGCCGGTTCACCCGGCAGCGAAGGCAGCGCCTTCCAGACCCAAATAATACAGGCTACGCCCATCAGCGCCGCGGCGTTAAAGACGTTGCGCCAGCCTATTATTCCGCCGAGAAAGCTGCCCAGCGGGGCGGCAATCACTAACGCAATCGACACCGCGCCGAAGATAACCGACAGCGCCTTTGGCACCGTGCGGGCAGGAACGAGGCGCATGGTCAACGAAGCCGACATGGCCCAGAAGCCGCCAAGCGCCAGCCCGAGGCAGGCGCGGCCCAAAAGCAGCAGGGAGAAATTACCGGCAAATGAAACCAGCAGGCAGGAGGCGGTGAGCAGGACGGCAAAAAGCAGCACCACGCGGCGGCGATCGGTGGAGCCAATGAGGTTGGTGATAAACAGGCTGGCGAACATGGCCACAAACGCGGTGACGGTGACTGACTGCCCGGCAACGCCCTCGGAGATATTCAGTTCCTGTGCCATAGGGGTCAACAGGCTAACCGGCAAAAACTCAACGGTAATCAGGCAGGCGACGCAAAAAGCGATAGCAAATACTGCTGACCAATTGGGGCGGGTTATCGAGGTCGCCGGAATGGCGTGGGGAGCGGTCTCATTCATCCTGAAGTCCTGGGTAAGTTTTCGATGGCAAGCCCTCCAGTGTATCACCGCTTGCGCAACGACTTTAACGTTTTGGCAACTTTGCACGGTATTGCGCATTTGGCGTTCAAGATTCCCTTTCCTGTGTTAAACAAAAAATAAACAAATTTAACAATAAATATACAATATTCTCATGCCTGGAGGGACGCATAACCCCCTAAATAAACGAGGTTTTTGCTGCTTTATCCCCGTATTCCCGAAAGGTTGTCCTGGTGATTTCTTAGGCGTTATTAAGACCGGACTTACCTAACATAAAGAATTGGCATCTATTACTTAATTCAAATTTGGCTTAATTTAGCCCCACTTCGTCACCTGGTGCGAATATATATAAATTTTATTTTTGATTATTAAGGATGATTTCTTTACGGCCATGAAATAACGGGCCGGGGAATCGTTTGTCTTTAATTCTCATGAAAATACTGAGCATTCTAAGGAATTCCCACAGGATGTGGGAAATGCGTTATGCGGTCATTTAAGACCGATGATGATTCAAACGGCGTAATGAAGGATGCATTGCTCCGATGTGCGTTTTATATATGAAGGAATACCCATGAAATTAAGCAAAATCGCCTCTTCACTGATCGCCACCGTTGCTCTGGTAAGCGGCGCCGCTAACGCAGCAGATCCAGTTACCGTTAATGGCGGTACCGTGCATTTCCAGGGCGAGCTGGTTAACGCCGCTTGCGCAGTAAGCACTCAGTCCGACGGCCAGATCGTTAAGCTGGGCCAGTACCGTACCGCCGCTTTCACCAAAGTGGGCGATACCTCTTCCCAGATCCCATTCAACATCGTGCTGACCGATTGCGATAGCACCGTTGCGGCTACCGCTTCTGTGGCATTCACCGGCCAGACTGATGCAACCGATCCAACCCTGCTGGCGGTGAACTCAGGCGGTAACGCCACCACCGCGAAAGGCGTAGGTATCGAGATCCTGGATCGTGGTTCTAAGACGCTGTCTCCAAACGGGACCGTGTTCTCTACCGCTCAGACTCTGAACGACGGTGAGAACACCATTCCGTTCACCGCTCGCTATAAAGCTACTGCTGCTACCGCCACTGCCGGTGCTGCAAACGCGGACGCTACCTTCGTAATGAAATACGAATAATCAGCGACAGCTGATAGCACAAGGATGATTCAGCCTCAGGGACGAGGCTTGTCCGACGTGAGTCCAGAGAGGACGATGATGACAAGGAAAATCCTGCTCCTGGCTATTCTGGCAGCGGTGAATCCCGTTCAGGCAAAGCGCATTGTGGTTTTCCACGGCGGTGAAGTGCACATGCAGGGCGAGTTGGTCAACGGCGCCTGCGCCGTCGCGCCTGAAAGTCAGGAAATGACCGTGCAAATGGGTCAGTACCCAAGCAACGTTTTTAAAGATGTTGGCAGCTACGCGCCGCCCAGCATCCCTTTTACCCTTCGGCTGACGGACTGCCGCCCGGAGGTTTATGACCATGTTGGTATCGCGTTCCAGGGCTCAACCCCGGCGGAAGATCCTCAGGTATTTCTGGCTACATCCAGCGTAAGCGGCAATGACGCCAGCAGCGGGATTGGCCTGGCGTTATTTGACCAACAGCAGCAGTTGATTATTCCAAATAGCGAACCGGCTTCATATTCGCCAATAACCACGCAGGAAATGAGCTTTCATTTTACTGCGCGTTATCGTTCGGTCTCTAAGCACATGTCGCCCGGAAATATTCGCTCCGACGTCTGGTTCACGCTGGTTTATCCCTGAACCTCTGCTTCTCCATTCTGGCTATTTTGATGGTACCTGTCGTGATGAACAAATTATATAAAGCCGCTTCGGCGCTGATGCTCTCTTTAATGATTACCTCTCTTAATGCGCAGGCTGCGGGCGGTATTGCCCTGGGCGCCACGCGCGTTATTTACCCGGCCGATGCGAAACAAACGTCGCTGGCCATCACCAATAGCGATCCTAAAGAACGCTTTCTGGTGAACTCCTGGATTGAAAACGATCTGGGGCAGAAAGAGAAAAGCTTCGTGGTCACGCCGCCGCTGTTTGTCAGCGAGCCAAAAAGCGAGAACACGCTGCGTATTATCTATGCCGGACCGCAGCTGCCGAGCGACCGTGAGTCCATCTTCTGGATGAACGTTAAGGCGATTCCTTCGGTGGATAAAAACAGCGTTGAGGGCAAGAACGTCCTCCAACTGGCGGTTCTCTCCCGCATTAAGCTGTTTGTGCGTCCTAAAAACCTGCAGATGCAGCCCGAAGACGCCCTCAAGCAGATTCGTTTCGCCCGCAGCGGCCAGTACCTGAAAATCAGCAACCCTTCTCCTTACTATGTGTCGCTGGTCAACCTGAAGATGGGCAACGAGAAGCTGCCTAACACCATGGTGGCACCAAAAAATAGCGTGCAGGTTGCCGTGCCGTCTGGCGCTCAGGGCGCCGTGAGCTTCCAGAGCGTGAACGATTACGGCGCGGTGACGAAAGCACAAGCGGGTGTCATGCAGTAAAGCCGGGCTGGCAAAGGGAAGCAGGTAAATCATGAAGACATCAGTCTCGCGTAAGGTTTTTACGCTAGCGCCGCTGACGGCGACCATCCTGGCATCACTCTGGCCTGGACTCGCCGTCGCCGAGAGCTATTTCAACCCGGCATTCTTGTCGGACGATACCGCGGCTGTGGCGGATCTGTCTCGTTTCGAAAAAGGCAGCAGCCAGCCGCCGGGCGTCTACCGCGTGGACATCTGGCGTAACGATGAGTTTGTTGCCACCGAAGACGTGAACTTTGCTGCGGCGGATAAGAAACTGTCTGCTTCTGAAGCCGTGAAATCCGGCGGACTAACGCCTTGCCTGGACACCGAATGGCTCAAGCGCCTTGGGCTGAATATGCTCGCCTATCCCGAGCTGGCAAAATTTAAGCCCGGGGAGTGCGTGCCGGTGACGACGGCGGTGCCGGGAGCCGAGATTAGCTACGACTTTTCTCGCCTGCGCCTTGATATTAGCCTGCCTCAGGCTTCGCTTATCAACAGCGCCCGTGGTTACATTCCGCCGGATCAGTGGGATGAAGGGATCCCTGCCGCGCTGCTGAACTACACCTTTACCGGCAACCGTGGGACTTACAACGACAGCTATTATCTGAACCTGCAAAGCGGCCTGAATCTCGGCCCGTGGCGCCTGCGTAATAACGGGGCCTGGAACTACAGCAGCGGCGATGGCCGCCGTCAGAATCAGTGGCAGAACATCAGCACCACGCTGCAGCGCACGATTATTCCGCTGAAGGGTGAGCTGGTCATGGGCGACAGCAACACCGGCAGTGACGTGTTCGACAGCCTCGGATTCCGCGGCGCGCGCCTTTATTCTTCAGACAGCATGTACCCGGACAGCCTGCAGGGCTACGCGCCGACCGTGCGTGGGATTGCTCGCACCAACGCCAAGATCGTCATTCGTCAAAACAGCTATGTGATTTATCAGAGCTATGTCTCTCCGGGCGCGTTTGCCATTAGCGACCTTAACCCGACCTCTTCAAGCGGTGACCTTGAGGTGACGGTTGAGGAGAAAGACGGCACCCAGCAGAAATATACCGTGCCTTATTCCACCGTTCCGCTGCTGCAGCGTGAAGGGCGTTTTAAGTATGACGTGGTGATGGGCGACTTCCGCAGCGGGAATAACCAGCAGGATAAACCGTTCTTTACCCAGGGGACGCTGGTTGCCGGTCTGCCGAACGGCTATACCGCCTACGGCGGGACGCAGCTGGCTGAACGCTATACCGCAGTTGCGTTAGGTGCCGGTAAAAACCTTGGCGACTGGGGGGCTATCTCCCTTGATTTGACCCACGCACGCAGCAAGCTGGCGGATGACAGTGAGCATCAGGGGCAGTCCTTGCGCTTCCTGTATGCAAAATCCTTGAGCGACTATGGCACCAACTTCCAGCTGCTCGGCTACCGCTACTCCACGCGTGGTTTTTACACGCTGGATGACGTGGCCTACCGCAACATGGAAGGCTACCAGTATGAGTGGCAAAACAACGACAGCAATCGCCAGGAGCTGGTGGCGACCAGCTATCACAACCTGCGCTACAACAAAAAGGGCCGGTTTCAGGTCAACATTTCTCAGTCTCTGGGAGATTACGGCTCGGTCTATGTTTCCGGCAGCCAGCAAACCTACTGGGGAACCGATCAGGACAACACCTGGTATCAGCTGGGTTATTCCAGCGGCTGGCGCGGCATCAGCTATTCGCTTTCCTTGTCCTGGAGTAAATCCCTCGGTCTTTCGGACACCAACCGCATCATCGCGTTTAACCTTTCGGTTCCGTTTAGCACGCTGCTTGGCCACGGCTATTCGCGCGATACGGCGCTGGATCGTGCCTATGCCACGATGGCCACAAGCCGCAGCTCTGACGGCAAAAACAGCTGGCAAAGCGGGGTTGGCGGGACGCTGCTGGAAGGCCGTAACCTGAACTACAGCGTTACCCAGGGCCATACCAGCACTAACGGCTATTCCGGCAGCGCCACCGCCAACTGGCAGGCGACTTACGGCACGCTTGGCCTGGGCTACAACTATGACCGCAGCCAGCATGACTTCAACTGGCAGGCTTCCGGCGGCGTAGTGGGGCATGCGGACGGGGTGACCTTCAGCCAGCCGTTGGGCGACACCAACGTGCTGATCAAAGCGCCCGGTGCTTCCGGCGTCAGCATTGAAAACCAGACCGGCGTGAAAACGGACTGGCGCGGCTATGCCGTGATGCCGTATGCCACGGTTTACCGCTACAACCGCGTGGCGCTGGATACCAACACAATGGACAACCACACCGACATTGAAAATAACGTCAGCAGCGTGGTGCCGACCGAAGGCGCGCTGGTGCGAGCCGCTTTCGATGCCCGTATTGGCGTGCGCGCCATCATTACCGTTAAGCGCGGTGACCGCCCGGTGCCGTTCGGCTCAGTGGTGCGGGAGGTGCAAAGCGGCGTGACCAGCATGGCCGGCGACGACGGGCAAATCTACCTCAGCGGCCTGCCGTTGAAAGGTAACTTGTTGATCCAATGGGGCGACGGGAAGGGTTCCCAGTGTCGCGCCAACTACTCCCTGCCGGAGGAGAGCCTGAAGCAGGCTGTCGTCATGGCGACCGCCACCTGCTCATAGCGTGCGGAGAGATTCAGGAAGATGAAGATGAAACTGAACACTTTGATTACCGGCGGGCTGCTGCTGGCCTGCGCGGGGCCCGCTGCGGCGACGGTTTGCTCAAACGAGAAAGGCATTCCGACCGATATTGCTTATGATTTGTCTGACAAATTTAATAGTAGCAATAACAACGTCGGGCAGATTGTGACCCTGTCTGAAAAATCAGGTCTGATTGGCGTGAATGCGGTTTGCCCTAAGGGAACATCGGGGAATACCACCAAGCGTAGCTACGTGACAGATTTACCTATCCAGGAAGTAGTGGGTAGTTATAAGTATCTAAAAATAAATGATTATCTTAACGGCGCAATGAAAATCAACGACAGCTATGCCGGTGATTTTTATCCTCCGGTGAACTACATGCAGATGGGCTCTCACCCTAACGTGTCGAAGAATAAGCCTTTTGGGGTCACAGATTCGAAACTGGTATTTCGTCTTAAAGTTACCCGCCGTTTTATCAATATGGTGCCGATCCCACGCCAGACGATGTTCCGTGTCTACGTCACGACCACTACCGGCGATCCGTTAAGTACGGTGGTTTACACCATCAGCTATAGCGGCAAGGTTGAAGTGCCGCAGACCTGTGAAATCAACGCCGGCCAGGTGGTCGAGTTCGACTTTGGCAGCATTGGCGCATCGCTGTTCAGCCAGGCCGGGGCCGGTAATCGCCCGCAAAGCGTGACGCCGCAGAGCAAAACCGTCGGCATCAAATGCACCAATATTGACGCTCAGGCTTACCTTACGCTGCGTCTTGAAGCCGAAAAGGCCAGCGGCAATATGATGGTGTCCGATAACAGCGATCTCGGTTTTATCGTGGCCAACTCCAGCGGCACGCCGCTGACGCCAAACAACCTGGGCAGCAAGATTAATTTCCAGCTTGATGATACGGCGGCGGCAAGGGTGGGGATTCGCGCCTGGCCGGTGAGCGTCACGGGCGTTAAGCCGAAAGAAGGGCCATTCACCGCCCGCGGCTATCTGCGTGTTGATTTTGATTAAGGGGAAAAGGATGAAAAAATTATCCCTGGCCGCGCTGACTTTGTTTTCAGTGTTGTTGAATCCCATGGCCAAAGCGGCCTCTCCGCTGGGGGAGATCAACGTTGAGCTGCGTGGCAATATTGTGGATTACACCTGTGTCATTGAGACGGCGAGCGACAACAAGACCGTGAAACTGGGATCGTGGCCGACCAAACAGCTGCGCACCGCAGGCAGCACGACACAGGCCATGCCGTTCAACCTGAAGCTAACCGGCTGCCCGCCAGGCGGCGCTGCGTCGATAACCTTTACCGGAAAGGATACCGGCAGCGGGCTGCTGGCGCTGAACGCGGCCAGCACGGCGAAGAACGTGGCGATTGAACTTCTCAATGAGGATAAGACCCGGCTGTTGCTGAATAACGCCAGTAAAACGATGCAGGTGGATGCTAACGGTGACGTAACGATGAAGTTTTGGGCCAACTATATAGCGACGGCTGACAACGCAGATGCCGGGCTGGCCAATGCCGATGCGACGTTTCTGATTAACTACAACTAAAAGAATCCAGATGGTTCCAGAAAATAACCGGGAGGAGCGTTCCCGGTATTTCCGCTTCCAGCGCTCGATTGTCCCTTATAGCAGCTCGTGCACCTTGGCATAGTCAATCAGCTCGACAATTGAAGTGAGTCCAAGTTTAGAGAATATATTCGCTTTATGTGCGCTAATGGTTTTATTGCTAAGCAGGAGTTGCTCGGCAATCTCTTTATTTGATAGCCCATTTGCCAAATAGCGCAGCACGGTTACCTCACGGTTGGATAATGGCATGTCGTCCATCGTTCCCCGGCGAGATTTATGGCTGCTGATAAAATGCAGCGTCTCCGAAGGGAAAAAGGAGTAGCCCGACAGCAGCATTTCCACCGCGTTAAATATATCTTCCTGCTCCTTACGTTTGCTAACAAATCCGTTGGCACCCGCCTGAATCGCGCGCCCGGCGTAAAAAGACTCTGATTTTGATGACAGGAAAAGGATCTTGGTTTTTTCCTGTATTCCTTTGATTCTCTTGAGTAATGTGAAGCCGTCGGTGTTTGGGAGTTCAATATCAAGAATCACCAGGTCGACGGGATTCGCTCGCATATAGTCGATAACTTCCCGACCATCATCTGTTTTTAAAACAACATTAATATCTTTATTCTTCTGGAGCAGCACTTCTATCGACATTCTGACAATAGGGTGTTCGTCCATAATGATTACGGATGCCGGTTTCATTTTTTTTGCCTCGAGTGTTTGATAAAAACATCGCTTTGACACAGCGTCAATGGCAGCGAAAGTGATAAACAGTGAGTTGGCGGTTGCCGGTCTTTATGCGGGAACCTCCTTGTTTATATTAATACTTATCCCTTTTTAAATTCGTTATTCATGGCTGGAGAACGACTGCCTAAATAACTTCACATTTAAACGTTATAAATGCCCTGGCAAATATAAATATGTGATGAGGTGATTATACAGCGCAGTTCTTGTGGGAAAAGTCTGATGTTCCTGGGGTTAATCAGAGTCAATACGAAATGCTGCGTAATTGATCGTCATTTTTATAAATTGAATTAAGAAACCTTAATTTTGAGTTATGGTGGTTGAAAAGACTTTTTATTCTAGAAAAAATGACATTTAGTTCTGATTGTTGTTGATTTGTTTTGGATCAAAAAGTGCTGATTGGCGGCAGAGCGGAAAAATTGCTTCCAGGAATAGTTATAATTGTTATTGTTTTGTTTATTTTTAACCCACATCAAACATAAAAATTAAGTAAATTCCTAAAATATCTTACCGCTCAGTAGGTTAGTTCGAACGGCAATGCACACTACCTGCAACAGAAATTTCATTAAGCAGGTGCAGCAATTTACTGCGATTTTCAAGCGCCAGCCTGGCCAACAAAACGTTGAAGCGGTAAACGACGTGATGATAGGGTCTCTCCAGAAAAAGAGCGATAGATTTCAATGACTCCCCGCGGCTCAGCGCCAGCAAAATCATCCATTCTCTAATGGAAAAACGAGGCGTGCTGTAAAGCGCGACTAAATCGGGCGGGCTGTTGCTTAACGCCTGTTTCAGCCCCTCGGGGGATAGACGGCGTTCGACTATCTGGCAGTCGACGGCATAGCGAATAAATCGTGTAATCTCAGGCTTGCGCTGGGCGCTAAGCAGGGTTATCTGGTGCTGTGGCGTGGTGATAATTTGTTGGCGAATAGCTTTCAGGACTTCAAGCGTAGGTGTCTCCAGGCTGTCGAGGTCAATAATCAGACGTGGTACAGAAGAAAGGGTTTGGTGCGCGACGACGTCATCCAGTGAAGGGTAAACCGGAATGTTAAGGTGATGAAAAAGGCTGCCGGTGATTGCGCTACTGAGAAAGCCGTCGGCAGATACCAGGATGGCGTCGGGCTTCTTTGGTTTTTGTCCTCCGATTAATTGCTGCTGAAGATATTCAAGTCGATCGAAAAAAAGCGGCGCGGTGTAGTTGGCGGGGTTTAGAAAATAATCTGTCCGACTACGGCGGTGTTTATTTCGCCTGATAGCAGCGCACATAAGCCCCCTCACAACGGCAATGAATCGGTGAGTGACCAGCGTTTATGCGGCCATAAATAGCCTTGCCCGAGGTTGGCGCCGGATTGCCGGGCCAGCTCAAGATGAAGCGAGTCTTCGATACCTTCGATAACAATTTGAGGCGAAATATCCGCGCATTGTGCAACCAATTGCCGAAGCGCCCGGCGGTTATTGCAGAGGGCCCAGAATGCGTACTTGTCAATTTTTACTCCGCCGACATCAAAGGCGTAGCGATGGAAGCTTTCCATACAGCGGTCGGTAAGGTCATCAAGCCATACCGATATCCTTTCTTGCTGTAGTAGCTTAATTCGCTCACACAGGCAGCGCTGATGCTGCCGGGCGAGCGTGCCAAAAAGTGGGGCATCCTGTATCTCAATTGTTATCCACGATTCACAAACATCAAGCAGCCGCGCGAACAACCGATCGTCAATCAGCGCCTTAAGGGGAAGGTTAAGAAAGTATCTGCCAGATTTTTGCAGAGACTTTAGCAGGTCAACCTGATGGCAAAAGAGCGCCACGCTATCGGTAACCGGTAGTTTTGCAAAAAAAGCTTCAGGATCGCGCGACGGCGGTAACTGGCTGAGGACTTCGTGGCTAATCACCTGCCCGCTAAATAAATTAACAATCGGCTCCAGGCGGAGTCCGGATATATGTTGGTTAACAGATAATAAAATGTTATCGGCAGAAATATTTATCATTATTTTGTCGCTAATTGTGACAACTAGAACTGAATTGCTGAACGATCAGGGACCTGAGAGGAAGAGGCGGTGTGCATCCAGCTAATTTGGAGATTATTCTGAAGGTATTCTCTCAGTGCCTTGACGGGGTGAATACCGGGGATGACTTATTCCAGGTTGCGAAAATTCGCAACCCTGATATGTGAAGGGGTGATTTTTTTAATAATTAAGATTAATTCCCTGACGTAATAAGAAAAGACTTAATTAAATACTTCAGTCCAGCAGGAAAGGTAAATTGAGCTTGATATAATTCATGAGTTTATATTGGTTCTTGATATTAAGTTTTTTCATAATCGACAGTCGTTTATCCCGAGCGACATTTTCATCAATATGCATAATAAAGGCCGCATCGACCAGCGAGTAGCCACAGGCCATAAGCTTGAGCAATTCGCGTTCCTGCAGGTTGAAATGCCGGGTTGTGCAGTAGTGGCAAATAGACGTTGGGACCGGCAGGGTATTTTTTCTACGCCGCTCGGGATCAACCCAGGGCGCCAGTTTGAGCCTGACATCCTCGACCTCATCCTCCCGATAAATTGACGGCAGCATATACAGGCAAGGACGGAACATCAGGTTTTCCTGATCCTGCTTACGGCAGATGAGGATCACCCGCTGGTGGCGCGTCGTTTGCGGGATTTTGTAGCAGTTGGCGGTGGACCAGTTGTCATCGAGCGCGAAAAATACCAGGTCGGCGACGTCCTGGTGCGCCAACGGTAAGAAATGATAAGTCTCGCTAAACTGACGACAGAGCTGCTGGATAATAATTTTAATGCCATTTGCAAAATGGCTATTTCTTTCACAGATAGCAACGGTAAGCATGCCTTCCTCCGGGCTGGTTGACTATTAAAAAAATGATAGTGAAAAAAACTCGGATTATGAATGTGTTACGACTTAACCCCGCGGTAGTGGAGGATGAATTATTGCCAGGCCATTTCCTGGGAGTAGCAGAAAAAGCGGCAAAAAAACGCTTTGGGTAAAGTTTTCTGCTGTTACGCCGATGATTAAGACTTGTCTTACAGGGAATGAGAAGCAATGTTAAACCGTATCAAAATCGTTACAAGCTTACTGGTCGTCCTGGGGCTGTTTGGCATTTTGCAGATAGCTTCCGGCGGATTGTTCTTTAACGCGCTGAAGCAGGACAAAGAAAATTTCACCGTTTTACAAACTATTCGTCAGCAGCAGTCAACGCTAAACGGCAGCTGGGTTGCGCTGCTGCAGACCCGTAATACCCTGAATCGCGCGGGCATCCGCTATATGATGGATGCCAATAAAATTGGCAGCGGTTCGACCGTTGAAGAGCTGATGGCGATTGCCAGCACCTCGCTGAAACAGGCCGAGGTCGAGTGGGCGGCTTATGAAGCCCTGCCGCGTGACCCGCGCCAGAGCGATGCCGCCGCGCAGGAAATTAAGCGCAACTACGACATCTATCACGGCGCGCTGGCGGAGCTGATTCAGCTGCTTGGCGCGGGCAAAATTAATGAATTCTTCGATCAGCCGACTCAGGGGTATCAGGACGGTTTTGAGAAGCAATACGTTAACTACCTGCAGCAAAACGACCATCTGTATCAGGAAGCCGTAGACAGCAGCAACAGCTCTTACAGCATGGCTATCTGGATCCTGATTGGCGTGCTGATTGTCGTCCTGGTGGTGATTCTTGTGGTCTGGCAAGGGATCCGCACGACGCTTATTTCTCCGCTTAACCGCCTGATTGAAAGCATCCGCCATATTGCTGGCGGTGACCTGGTGCGCAAAATCGACGTTGAAGGCACCAACGAGATGGGGCAGTTGGCTGAGAATCTGCGCCATATGCAAAACGAGCTGGTTATCACCGTGGGCGAAGTGCGTAACGGCGCGAACGCGATTTATAGCGGCGCCAGCGAGATTTCTATCGGTAACAACGATCTCTCTTCTCGTACCGAGCAGCAGGCAGCTTCGCTTGAGGAAACTGCCGCGAGCATGGAACAGCTGACCGCCACGGTTAAGCAGAATGCTGAAAACGCTCGTCAGGCCAGCCAACTGGCGCTGAGCGCCTCTGAAACCGCCCAGCGTGGCGGAAAAGTCGTGGATAACGTGGTGCATACCATGAGCGAAATTGCCGGCAGCTCGCAGAAAATTGCCGACATTATTAGCGTGATTGACGGTATCGCCTTCCAGACCAATATTCTGGCGCTGAACGCCGCCGTTGAAGCCGCTCGTGCGGGTGAGCAGGGGCGTGGTTTTGCGGTTGTAGCCGGTGAGGTTCGCAACCTGGCGCAGCGCAGCGCCCAGGCCGCAAAAGAGATTAAAACCCTGATTGAAGACTCGGTCAGCAAAGTGGATACCGGCTCGACGCTGGTTGAAAGTGCCGGGGAAACAATGGGTGAGATCGTCAATGCGGTAACCCGCGTGACCGATATTATGGGGGAAATCGCTTCCGCGTCCGACGAGCAAAGCCGTGGTATCGATCAGGTTGGCTTAGCCGTTGCAGAAATGGATCGCGTGACTCAGCAAAACGCCGCGTTGGTGGAGGAGTCCGCAGCCGCAGCCGCAGCGCTGGAAGAGCAGGCCAGTCGCCTCACTCAATCCGTGTCCGTGTTCCGTATCGCTCAGGAGCGCCAGGCAAAAGCACAGTCCGCTGCGCCTAAGTCCGTCGCGACAACGCCTGCCCCGCGCAAAGCCGTTGCCGCCGCGTCTGACGATAACTGGGAAACCTTCTGATTTAATGACGTTAAGTAAACTACGGCGGCCTGTGCTGCCGTGGTTATTTATAAGCAAACTCGTAGTTCACAATGTAAGAGCCCAGTTTGTTCACCCTCGCCGTGACCCACACGGCATCCATGCCTTGTCTTCGTTCCACAAGTAATGCTGCTTTGCTGGTGCACAGTTCTTTCCATCTGTCCGTATGGGGATCTTTAATCCACAGTCCAGCCTCGCAGTGGCCGCTTTTGCCTCTGGCCGGGCCTGGAAACTCGACGTCATATTCGGAAAGGTAGCCGATGGTTTTGTCGGGGAAGAGATAAACATAAACATCCGCGCTGTTTAATACCAGGACGGTGAATACCGTAGAGTAGCCGAAAAACTTTTCACCTAAATATTTGAGCTTTTTTGTTGCGGGCAGGTGGCGCAGGGAGCCAAGCGTCAATATCAGGCCTATAGAGAACCCAAAGCCAAGGTAAATTCGGAGCTCAGGAAAGTCTTTTACCAAAACGGTGTAGTGCGAGATAGACATGGCCCAGAGCATGTACCACATTATTGCGGCAAAAAAAGACATGAAGACGGCTGTCACCATGAATTGTTTAGAAAAAATATAGCTAAGCAGCTTATTTATTTTGCTTTTGACGTCCATGTTCAGCGAGAACCCAATTTGTTGAGTTTAATGAGACGTTATTATTATCGGCCGTTTTGGTAGGTATTTGAATAGGCGATGTACCCCTCGCCAGGCAGGCGAGGGGCCGGGGTATTACTCTGCGTCTTTCGGGGCTTCGCGGTTTTCCAGCTCGGTCAGGCGTTGCTCCAGCAGAGCCAGCTTCTCGCGGGTGCGCAGCAGTACCTGAGTCTGGACGTCAAACTCTTCGCGGCTCACCAGGTCGAGGCGGGTTAGCTGAGACTGCAGCACCTGGCGTACTTTCTTCTCCACATCATCCCCGAACTCACGAATCCCTTTCGGCATTGACTCATGGACCTGACGGGCGATTTGTTCAATTTTTTTCGGGTCAATCATAGCGGCTTCCATTATCTGGCGGGTGATTGGGCTAATTGTAATGCCTGATTGCCAGGGGATAAACTGGAAATGTTGCCTGCGTAATCGTTGCCCACAAAAATGATTAGCGCTATAGTGAACCTGCTTATTCTCAGGGCGGGGCGAAACTCCCCACCGGCGGTAAATCAGCTTACGCTGAAAGCCCGCGAGCGCTTCAGGCTTGGCCTGAAGGTCAGCAGATCCGGTGTAATTCCGGGGCCGACGGTTAAAGTCCGGATGGGAGAGAGTAACGATCACGTCAGGCCTCGGCCTGCCCGCGTTATTTTTTTAGCTCCTAAGACTGCCCTGATTCTGGTAACCATAATTTTAATGAGGTTTTTTTACCATGAATCAGACGCTACTTTCTGCATTTGGCACCCCGACTGAGCGCGTTGAGCGTGCTCTTGATGCGCTTCGCGAAGGCCGTGGCGCCATGGTTCTCGACGACGAAAATCGTGAGAATGAAGGCGATATGATCTTCCCGGCTGAAACCATGACCGTTGAGCAAATGGCGCTGACCATTCGCCACGGCAGCGGTATTGTCTGCCTGTGCCTGACCGACGAACGCCGTAAACAGCTCGATCTGCCAATGATGGTCGAAAACAACACCAGCGCTTTTGGCACAGGCTTTACCGTGACCATTGAAGCCGCTCACGGTGTCACGACCGGCGTTTCTGCTGCTGACCGCCTGACCACCGTACGCGCGGCGATTGCCGACGGCGCGAAACCGAGCGATCTGCATCGCCCTGGTCACGTATTCCCGCTGCGCGCGCAGCCGGGCGGCGTGTTAACCCGCGGCGGCCACACCGAAGCGACTATCGACCTGGTTTCTCTGGCCGGTTTCAAACCTGCTGGCGTCCTGTGTGAGCTGACCAACGACGACGGCACCATGGCGCGTGCGCCGGAGTGCATGGAGTTCGCCCGCAAACACAATATGGCCGTTGTGACCATTGAAGATCTGGTGGAATACCGCCAGGCGCAAGCGCGCAAAGCCAGCTAAAAAATAAAGCCCGGTCAGCGCGATCGGGCTTTACTTCTCACCTCCGCCTCACCGTTTTCCGCTCGTTCAGACCTGTTCAAAATTTCTGATGATCATCATCATGCTTATCTGAGTTCTTCCCCCAAAAATTGGGCGTAATCTGTGTGCATTAAAGCTTAGCCATTTAAGGACACCCTCATGACAACCCAACGTATGCCCGCGCTGTTCCTTGGTCACGGTAGCCCGATGAACGTGCTGGAAGATAACCGCTATACCCGCGCCTGGGCGCAGCTTGGTGAAACGCTGCCGCGGCCAAAAGCGATTGTGGTGGTGTCGGCCCACTGGTTCACCCGGGGGACGGGCGTGACGGCGATGGAAGCTCCGAAAACGATTCACGACTTTGGCGGTTTTCCGCAGGCGCTGTATGACACGCATTACCCGGCCCCCGGCTCGCCTGAACTGGCGCAGCAGCTGGTCGAGTTACTAGCTCCGGTTCCGGTCGCGCTGGATAAAGAAGCCTGGGGCTTTGACCACGGTTCGTGGGGCGTGCTTATTAAAATGTACCCGAATGCGGATATCCCGATGGTGCAGTTGAGCATCGACAGCACCAAGCCTGCAGCCTGGCATCTGGAGATGGGCCGCAAACTGGCCACGCTGCGGGACCAGGGCATTATGCTGGTGGCGAGCGGTAACGTTGTGCACAACCTGCGCACAGCGCGCTGGCACGGTGAAAATACGCCATACCCGTGGGCCGAGTCGTTTAACGATTACGTGAAAACGAACCTGACATGGCAGGGGCCTGCCGGGCAGCATCCGCTGGTGAACTATCTCGACCACGAAGGTGGCTCACTGTCGAACCCGACGGCGGATCACTTCCTGCCGCTGCTTTATATTTTAGGCGCGTGGGACGGTAAAGAGCCGGTGACGATTCCGGTAGACGGAATAGAGATGGGATCGCTGAGCATGCTGTCGGTTGTTATTGGATAAACGAAAAAGCGCCCAATGGGCGCTTTTTTACTGCTTTACTCAACAAAAATATGCGGGTAGAAGCGTGAAAGATCCTGTGTGATAAGCTCGCGATCTTCGCGAATGCCGATCCCGGCTGGCCGATCGTTGATGAGCCAGCTGCCAATCAGCGTATAGCTGTCGCCGAATTTAGGCAGTTGATAGAACTGCTGAACTATCATGCCTTCTTCGCCGTACGGCCCGTCAACGCGCGCGATCTCCTGACCATTTTCGATGATCTTCACGTTGGCACCTTCGCGGGAGAAGATGGGCTTCACGACGTATTTTTCCATCGGCGGGAAGGTATCTTCGGCGAAGTAAGCCGGCAGCAGGTTAGGGTGATCCGGGAACATTTCCCACAGCATCGGCAGCAGGGCCTTGTTGGAGATAATGCTTTTCCACGCTGGCTCCAGCCAGCGTACGCCCGCATCTTCCAGCTTGGTGGAGAACATCTCGCGCAGCATGTGCTCCCATGGGTAGAGCTTGAACAGGTTGCTGATAACCTGATCCTGCAGATCGGTAAACTGCCCTTTCTCTCCAAGACCAATTTCCTCAATAAAGAGGAATTCGCTGGCGACGTCTGATTCAGTGGCGCAGTCCTGCAGATATTGCACCGTCCCGCGATCTTCTACCGTGTCCTGGCAGCAGGCGAAATGCAGCAGGTTAAAGCCGTGCTGCTGTTTTAGCTCTGCGAAGCGTTCAATCAGTTTTTCCTGCAGGCTGTTGAACTGGTCTGCGCCTTCGGGCAGGTTGCCCGCCGCGACCTGATCTTCAAGCCAAATCCACTGGAAGAACGCCGCTTCGTACAGTGACGTTGGCGTATCGGCGTTGTTTTCAAGCAGCTTGGGTTCACCCACGCCGTCCCACGCCAGGTCCAGGCGTGAATAAAGGGACGGCTGCTGGCTGCGCCATGACTGACGCACGAACTCCCAGGTGTGTTTCGGAATGCGGAAGCGGGCCATCAGCTCGTCGCTGGCAACCACCTTTTCCACGACCTGAAGGCACATCTGATGCAGCTCGGCGGTAACGTCTTCCAGGCGTTCAACCTGCGCCAGCGTCAGCTTGTAATAGGCATCTTCACACCAGTACGGCTCGCCGTACATGGTGTGGAAGTTAAAGCCGTATTCCGTGGCCTTTTCGCGCCAGTCAGGGCGCTCGACAATAGAAACTCTTTCCATGATTTATCAGCCGCCCATCGAACGGCTGGTGCCGGAGGCGCTGCTGCGCTGCATGGTGGACTGTTTGGCTACTGATTCGCCAAAGCCGCCGCGAGTGACCGTAGAGGTTGTGGCTGGTTTTGGTGCCATAGCGGTTTTTGGTACGGTGGTGGTGCGGCCTGGCGTGGCTGCGCCGTAGCTCTTGCCGCTGGCATCGGCGTATTTACCGTAAGCCGGGCTGGCCGGATTTTTCGAGCTGAACAGCGGCTGTTGAGCAAAGCCCGCGCCGCCGCCCATCAGGCGACCCATCATGTAGCCCGCCATCAGCGGCATCCAGAAGCTGCCGCTTTGCTGCGGTTGAGCCTGAGCCTGGCTTTCGCCGGCAAGGCTTGCCTGAGCTGGCGCCTGCTGGCACTGACCTTCGCCAAACTCGGCGACACAGGCTTCACGTGAGGCGTACTTCGGCGCGGTGCGCTCGGCTTCTTTCAGCGCATTGTTATAGGCGGTGGTACATTCCGCGCTTTTGCTCGGGTTTGCCTGCGAGCAGTCATCCGCGTTTTGATACATGGAGACGGTTTCGTCGCTTTGTTCACAGCCAGCCAGCATAAAGACGGCGGTGACGGCCAACGCCACCGGCGTTAAATGGCGAGCGTTCCAGCTTTTGCGGAACGATGAATGATTTATATTTTTTGTCCGTTTCATTTAATCAGTCCTGAGCCCAGTAGGTTTGGTGCTAAGGATAGGGGATGAGCGGTTGAAATTGAAGCGATGTCGGCCTGTTGGCAGGGGATCTTTACGTTGCCTTACGTTTAAACGTGAGGCGAAAAAAAAGGGGCGTGTTTTCACGCCCCTGATAATGATGTTTTCGCGATTAATTGCCGAATGGGTTGGCTTTTTTACCGCTGGTGGCCGCTGCCGGAGTGGCATGAGCCGGTTTAGTCGATGCGGAGGCGGCGGTTGTGTTGTAGCCGTCGGCCCGGGCATCCTGATCTGGCGTTTCTGGCGCCACGCTGTCAGCCGCCGTAGAAACCGGCTTGCCGAGGGCGCTGTTCAGAACCTGCAGATCCTGCTCGTTCAACGTACCCAGCGCTGACTTTATATTCAGCTGGTTAATCAGATAGTTATAACGTGCGCTGGAAAGCTGTTGCTTCGCGTTGTACAGCGTGGTGGTAGCATCCAGGACGTCAACGATGGTACGAGTCCCGACGGAGTAACCGGCTTCCATGGCATCCAATGAGCTTTGCGCAGACACAACGGCCTGTTTGTAGGCGTTGATGGTGCTGATGGAGGCATTCACGTTGTTAAAGGAAGAACGTACGGTCTGGACTACGCTGCGGTGCGCGCTTTCCAACTGCTCGCTGGCACCCACGAAGTTGTACTGAGCCTGTTTAACCTGAGAGTTAACCTGGCCACCCTGATAAAGCGGCAGGGAGAAGCTCAGGCCCACTTTGTTTTGGCCATCGTAGCTATTGCCGTAACGAGTTTGATCGCTGGTTTTAGAGCCGTTATAGCTGGTGTTAGATACACCGGTGGAGGCAGTCAGGCTCAGCGTTGGCAGGTGGCCATCTTCTGCCAGACGAATCTGCTCGCGAGCCAGGTCCTGGCTCAGGCGAGCCTGCAGCAGGCTGAGGTTGCGCTTTTCGGCTTCTTTCAGCAGGCTGTTTACCGCATCTGGCTTGGTGGTTTTGAAACCATCAACGTTCAGAGACGCGAGGTTCAGATAGTCGTTACCGGTGACCTGACGCAGAGACTCCACCGCATTATCCAGGTTATTACGGGCGGTGACTTCATTCGCCAGCACGGTGTCGTACTGCGCACGGGCGTTCTGCACGTCGGTAATAGCAACCAGGCCTACGTTAAAGCGCTGAGTGGTTTGATCCAACTGGCGATAAATAGCCTGTTTCTGCGCTTCGGTGTAGGAGAGTGCATCAATCGCGCTCAGCACGTTAAAATAGGCCGTCGCGGTATTCAGGATCAGCGCCTGCTGGTCTGTCTGGAAGCTGACGTCCTGAATGCCTGCGGTTTTTTCCTGCAGGCTCAGTGCACGCCATTTTGACATATCAAAAATGGTTTGCGTCAGCTGTAACGTTGCGCTGGTCGCGTTGGAGTTAACGCCGTTAGAGTCGCGGTAGCCGCTGCCGTAGCCATAATCTGCACCCAGACCCAGCTGTGGCAGTAATGGGCTGCGTGTTTCATTAATTTTTTCGAATGCGGCGTCACGGTCAGCAGCGGATTTACGCAGATCCGGGTTGCTGGTGCGGGCCTGTTGGTAAACCTGCAGCAGATTCTCTGCCTGGCTCATAGCGCTGAAACCTGCCAGGCTCAGACCGATAAGAATGGGGAGCAATTTCTTCATTTGCATTCCTTGTTGTGAAGCAGAATTATTTTGTTTAACGCCGACAGGAGTCAAATATGATCGCCAATTCTACAGATTCCGTCAGCCGGGCAGGTTGGCGTAAAGTGCCATCTACCTTAATTTTCACCAATCTACCACATCAAAATTGAAAGGGCAGTTGTGCGGGGTTGAAATCGCCCGGCCAGCGCCCATTTGCCATCAGGACATCATCTATGAACAAGTCAGTAAAGCAAGTGGCTACTTTCGCCAAAAAGGATGTAGAAATTATTGCACGTGAAACGCTTTATCGTGGCTTTTTTTCACTCGATCTTTATCGCTTTCGCCATCGCTTGTTTAACGGCGAAATGAGCGGTGAAGTGAGGCGTGAAATTTTTGAGCGCGGTCACGCTGCGGTGCTGCTACCCTATGACCCTGTGCGTGATGAAGTCGTGCTGGTAGAGCAGATTCGTATCGCCGCCTGGGACTCCAGCGAAACGCCGTGGCTGCTGGAAATGGTCGCCGGCATGATTGAAGAGGGCGAGAGCGTAGAAGATGTTGCGCGCCGTGAAGCAGTAGAAGAAGCAGGCCTGGTCGTTGGCCGCACCAAACCGGTACTGAGCTATTTGGCCAGCCCCGGCGGCACCAGCGAAAGGCTGTCTATCTTAGTAGGCGAAGTGGACGCCACTAAGGCCAAAGGTATTCATGGCCTGGTGGAAGAAAACGAAGATATTCGTGTTCATGTGGTCAGCCGGGAGCAGGCTTACCAGTGTGTTGAAGAGGGGAGCATCGACAACGCGGCGTCGGTCATCGCTTTGCAATGGCTGCAGCTGCATTATGAGCAACTAAGAAAAGAGTGGAATCACTGATTATGAAGCGCTATACCCCTGACTTCCCTGAAATGATGCGTTTGTGCGAAACCAACTTCGCGCAGCTGCGCCGCCTGCTGCCGCAAAATGATGCGCCAGGCGAAACGGTAACATATCAGGTTAATAGCGCCAGATATCGATTAACTATTTCAGAATCAACGCGTTATACAACCCTTGTGGAAATAGAACAAACGCTGCCCGCCGTGAGTTACTGGAGCCTGCCGTCGATGTCGGTCAGGCTGTATCACGATGCGATGGTCGCGGAAGTGTGTTCAAGCCAGCAGATCTTTCGCTTCAAAGCACGTTATGATTATCCGAATAAAAAGTTGCATCAACGCGACGAAAAGCATCAAATTAACCAGTTTCTTGCCGATTGGCTGCGCTACTGTTTAGCGCATGGAGCAATGGCGGTTCCGGTTTATACCTAGTTTTTTAGGGACGAGGACGGCTAACGGCACTACGCCCTGAATAATGGATGGTATTAATACCCTGAATGAACCGAGCTGCGGCCTGGATATCAGCAGCTTAAGTGCGGTGGGTAGTAAGTATGGTGGGGAGTAAGTGTGCGTGAAACCTAAGGACACCATTTGGAAAGCCTGTTAACCCTTCCTGTGGCCGATGGGGGCCGAATCAGGATATTGCAAATAACCGATACCCATCTGTTCGCTGGGAAGAACGAAACGCTGCTCGGTATTAATACCTGGAAGAGCTATCAGGCAGTGCTGGCCGCTATCCACGCCGAACAGCGTACCTGTGACTTGCTGGTGGCAACCGGCGATTTGGCTCAGGATCACAGCGTGGAGGCTTATCAGCATTTTGCTGAAGGGATCTCCAGTATTGCTGCGCCCTGCGTTTGGCTCCCGGGCAATCATGATTTCCAGCCGGCGATGTTTGGCGCCCTGCAGGAAGCCGGCATTTCACCGGCAAAGCGGGTCTATATCGGCGACCACTGGCAAATTTTGCTGCTGGACAGTCAGGTCTTCGGCGTTCCTCACGGTGAACTAAGCGACTATCAGCTGGAATGGCTGGAGCGACAGCTGGCCGCTGCGCCGGAACGCCACACGTTACTTCTGCTGCACCATCATCCTCTGCCTGCTGGTTGTAGCTGGCTGGATCAGCATAGCCTGCGTAACGCTGCGGCATTGGATGCGGTACTCAGGCCCTGGCCGCAGGTGAAAACCCTGCTCTGCGGGCATATTCATCAGGAACTGGATCTCGACTGGAACGGCCGCAGAATGCTGGCGACGCCTTCGACATGCGTCCAGTTCAAACCGCACTGCGCTAACTTTACGCTCGATACCATTGAACCCGGCTGGCGCTGGCTCGATCTGTATCCTGATGGCAGCCTGACTACCGAAGTTTGTCGACTGCAAACCGGTAAATTCAGCCCTGACACGGCTTCTGAGGGTTATTAATGCCGGCGTTACTTTATCTGCACGGGTTTAATAGCTCGCCTGCTTCCGCGAAGGCTACCCACTTTAAGGCGTGGCTGACGCAGCATCATCCCGAAATAGAAATGATTGTGCCACAGCTGCCACCGTACCCGGCGGATGCCTCCGAGCTGCTGGAGTCGCTGGTGCTTGAACGCGGCGGTGAGCCGCTGGGCATCGTTGGTTCCTCGTTGGGCGGCTATTACGCAACCTGGCTTTCGCAGTGCTTCACGCTGCCTGCGGTGGTGGTCAACCCGGCCGTCCGCCCCTTTGAGCTGTTGGTGGATTATCTCGGCAAGAACGAGAACCCCTACACCGGGCAGCAATATGTGCTAGAGTCACGCCATATTTACGATCTGAAAGTCATGCAGATTGACCCGTTGGAAGCGCCAGATTTGATTTGGCTGCTGCAACAAACGGGCGATGAGGTGCTTGATTACCGCCAGGCCGTTGCGTACTACGCGCTTTGCCGCCAGACGGTGAAACCCGGAGGCAATCACGCTTTTACGGGCTTCGAAGATTATTTCACACAGATTGTCGACTTCCTCGGCTTACGCTGAGGCCAGACGGCCGATTTCCTGTTTCGCTATCTGAATGAATAAACCATGACGCAATCCTATAATGCCGATGATATAGAGGTGCTCACCGGGCTTGAGCCAGTTCGCCGCCGCCCGGGGATGTACACCGACACCACTCGTCCTAACCATTTAGGGCAGGAAGTCATTGATAACAGCGTGGATGAAGCGCTGGCGGGTCACGCCAAACGCGTGGACGTCATCCTGCATGCCGATCAGTCTCTGGAAGTCATTGACGACGGGCGAGGGATGCCTGTTGATATCCATTCTGAAGAGAAGGTTCCGGCCATTGAGCTGATCCTTTGTCGCCTGCACGCAGGCGGTAAATTCTCCAATAAAAACTACCAGTTTTCCGGCGGCCTTCACGGCGTAGGGATTTCCGTGGTTAACGCCCTTTCCAAACGCGTTGAAGTGACCGTCCGCCGTGACGCTCAGGTATACAGCATCGCTTTTGAAAACGGCGATAAAGTGCAGGATCTGGAAGTGATTGGCACCTGCGGTAAGCGTAATACCGGCACCAGCGTTCACTTCTGGCCGGATGAAAGCTTCTTCGATAGCCCGCGTTTTTCCGTTTCACGCCTCAGCCACCTGCTGAAAGCGAAGGCCGTGCTGTGCCCTGGGGTAGAAATTACCTTTACCGATAAAGTGAATAACACCGAGCAGCGCTGGTGCTATCTGGATGGCCTGAACGATTACCTGTGCGAAGCGGTGAATGGCCTGATAACGCTGCCGGAAGCGCCATTTATCGGCAATTTCTCTGGCGATACCGAAGCGGTTGACTGGGCGCTGCTCTGGCTGCCGGAAGGCGGCGAGCTGCTGACGGAAAGCTACGTCAACCTGATCCCAACCATGCAGGGCGGGACGCATGTCAATGGCCTGCGTCAGGGCCTGCTCGACGCGATGCGGGAGTTCTGCGAATACCGCAATATTCTGCCGCGTGGCGTGAAGCTTTCTGCGGAAGATATCTGGGAGCGCTGCGCCTACGTGCTGTCGGTCAAAATGCAGGATCCTCAGTTTGCCGGTCAGACCAAAGAACGTCTGTCTTCGCGCCAGTGTGCGGCTTTTGTCTCTGGCGTAGTGAAAGATGCCTTCAGCCTGTGGCTGAACCAGAACGTGCAAGCGGCGGAACAGCTGGCCGAGCTGGCTATTTCCAGCGCCCAGAGGCGTATGCGCGCGGCGAAAAAAGTTGTGCGTAAGAAGCTGACCAGCGGCCCGGCGTTACCTGGCAAGCTGGCGGACTGTAGCGCGCAGGATTTAACCCGCACCGAACTTTTCCTGGTGGAAGGGGACTCGGCGGGAGGCTCTGCGAAGCAGGCTCGCGACCGTGAGTATCAGGCGATCATGCCGCTGAAAGGTAAGATCCTGAACACATGGGAAGTTTCCTCTGACGAAGTGCTGGCCTCGCAGGAAGTTCACGACATCTCCGTGGCGATCGGTATCGATCCTGACAGCGAAGATCTGAGCCAGCTGCGCTACGGCAAAGTTTGTATTCTTGCGGATGCGGACTCCGACGGTCTGCACATTGCCACGCTGCTGTGCGCGCTCTTTGTACGCCACTTCCGGTCGTTAGTGAAAGGCGGTCACGTTTATGTGGCAATGCCGCCGCTCTACCGCATCGATTTGGGTAAAGAGGTTTATTACGCGCTGGACGAAGAAGAAAAAGCGGGCGTGCTGGAACAGCTTAAGCGTAAGAAAGGGAAGCCAAACGTGCAGCGCTTTAAAGGCCTGGGCGAGATGAACCCGCTTCAGCTGCGCGAAACCACGCTTGATCCTAATACCCGCCGTCTTGTTCAACTGACCATCAGCGATGAAGACGATCAGCGCACCCTGGCGACTATGGATATGCTGCTTGCCAAGAAACGTTCAGAAGACCGTCGTAACTGGCTGCAAGAAAAAGGCGACATGGCCGATATCGAGGGTTAAAAACCTTTATCCAAAACGTAAAAGGGATGGCCATAGCCATCCCTTTTTGCATTCCAGCCAGCCGGTTATTTCACGGCTTCTTCGAGAATGCGGATATGTACTTCCAGCACGTCTTCTTTCACGCGAGCGCTATGCTCTTTCATGTGCGTAGTCTGAAGATGGGCTTCCAGATGAGCAACGCTTTCCCATTTTTCCAGCATGAAGATGGAATCCGGGGCGGTGGTCTGGAATGCGACCTGGGCGTTGTGATCGACCAGCGGCGCGTAGCCGTGGCAGCCGTCTTCTTGCAGTACGGTTGGAATAATCTTCTCAAATGCCGCAATCACAGCCTGGCGGTGGTGTGAACCGGGACGTGTGCGAATTTCTGCAATCACTGTCAGCATGACTAACTCCTTATGTTGTCCGGCAAACAGTTAAGCAAAAATACCAGCCAGATGCTTGCGATATTCTGCTACATAATGTGGCACGTCCGGAGATTTGATGACGTCATTAGCGATAAAGGTAGGTAACCCTTCCATGCCCAGGAACTGGTTAGCCTTGTGGAACGGAAGATACACGCCGTCTACGCCAACGCCATGGAAGAACTGATCTTTTTCGGTGAAAGCTTCTAAAGGCGCGTTCCACGTCAGGGAGATCATGTAGGTTTTACCCTGAATCAAGCCGCCGGAGCCATATTTTTTAGACGCATCTGAACGGGTACGGCCGTCGCTTGCGTACAGGGAGCCGTGGCCTTCGGTGAACACATCGTCGATGTATTTTTTGACCGTCCACGGGGCACCCATCCACCAGCCCGGCATCTGCCAGATGATGCTGTCAGCCCAGAGGAACTTCTCAACTTCCGCTTTGACGTCGTATTCGCTGTCCGCGCGGGTCACCTGAACATCATGCCCGAGGTCGCGCAAATAGCTTTCCGCGACTTCAGTCAGGGTGTCATTAAGCTGGCCGTTGGAGTGACCGAATTTTTTACCGCCGTTGATAATCAGGATATTGCTCATCGTTAGCCCTTAAATAATTACGTTTGACAACCATTGTAATGAGATCGTCATCACGAAAAAATGGCTAAAATGTGCAAAGACTTTTGCTGTACAAGCAATAATCAGCTGTGAGTAGGTTAGCGCCAGCTGATGCAAACCCGGAAACCGCCGTTCTCCGCGTTACCGAAAGCGGTCTGCATATCGTGCAAAGCGGCAATTCTACTCACAATGGATAATCCCAGTCCGCTGCCGGTTTTAAGCTGGCCCGGAGGTCGGAAGAAGCGTTCGCCCAGCGAGGTCAGGTGCTCAGGACTTACGCCAGGCCCATTGTCGATGATCTCCAGCGCATGTTCGCGTAAAACGACGTGCACAATGCTGCCAGGCGGGCTGTAGCGTACGGCGTTATCGAGAATGTTACGCAGCATTAGCCCGAGAAGAAGTGGCTGACCACGGCGAATGACCGGTTGCTCCTGCATTTGCAGGCGAATATCGACTTGCTCGCGTTGAGCGCCGTGCCAGGCTTCCATCACGCTTTCCTGAAGCAGCTTCTGCAGCGAGACTTCCTGCACATCATTGAGCCCGGCCAGGGAATCTAACCGCGACAGCGTCAGCAATTGCTCAACAAGGCGTGACGCACGGTCAATGCCCTGGTGGAGGTGATTAAGCGCTTGTTCCCTGACCTGAGCGTCATTTTCTGCCAGTTGGGCCACCTCAGCCTGTACTTTCAGGGCAGCCAGCGGGCTGCGGAGTTCGTGGGCGGCATCGGACGTAAAGCGTCGTTCGCGCTGCATGAACGCCTCTGTGCGATCAAATAGCTGGTTTAGTGCTTCAACAAGCGGTCTGACTTCAAGCGGGAGCGGCCGTGTTTCCAGCCGGCTGTTGTCGCCCGGCGGGCGGTGCTGTAGCTTCTGCGCCAGTTTACGCAGCGGGGCCAGTTCGGCAGTGACTAGCCAAATCAGCAATACCAGCATCAGCGGCAGCGCGATTAGCCAGGGCGTTAACTGAGCAGAAACAATATCCAGGGCCATATCGTTCCTGTAGTCCCACTCCTGACCGACCACTATGCGATAACGCCCATCCGGCGTTGTCAGCCATACCAGCCGCCACAGATCGTCATCGTGCTCAAGTTGCCCATCAACAAATCCGTCTCTATGCCAGGAGTAAGTCAGCCCCTTACCGCTATCACCATCATTGAGTACAAGCCTGCCGTCTGCGGTAAAAATGGCAAAAGCGAGCGTGTCATCATCAAGCTTACCGCGGTGTTTTTTTAGCATGTTTTTACTGCGGGGAAGCTGTGATTCAGCGTTTGTCGCGACGTCAAAATCCAGCACGCTTAACCGCTTGGCAAACAGCAGTTGCTGCGTATCGAAAAGCTTGTTTAGTGATTTACGGGCTTCGTACCACGCGGCGGTGCTGGCAAAGGCCGCTGCTGCAAGGGTAAGCACGATAAAACCTACTGTCAGGCGGGTGCGCAGGCTTTTGGTCAACGTCCTCAGCATGTATCACCCAGCGTATAGCCAATACCATGCACGGTGCGAATAAAGCCGCTACCCAGCTTTTTGCGTAGATGGTGGATGTGGACTTCAAGGGCATTGCGTGACACTTCGTCGTCCCAGTTATAGATTTTTTCCTCGATTAACGTGCGTGGCAGAACGCGTCCGGCGTTTCGCATCAGCAGTTCCAGCAGGGCAAATTCCTTAGGCTTTAGCTGTAAGGGGTCACCATTGAGCGAGGCGGTGAGGTTTGTCGGGGAAAGCACGACGTTGCCGTAGGTCAGTTCAGGCTGTGCGTGGCCGTGCGCACGGCGAATGAGTACCTGCAGCCGGACAGCCACTTCGGTAAGCGCAAAAGGTTTACAAAGGTAGTCATCCGCACCCAGTTGGAGACCTTCAATGCGCTCGTCCAGAGAATCTCTGGCCGTTAAAATCAGCACCGGTTCGTTGTGCCCTTCTTTACGCCAGGTTCGTAGAATGTCCAGACCATCCATGCCCGGCAGGCTTAGGTCCAGTACGACGGCGTCGTAAGGTGCCTGGCCGAGCGCGGCACGCCCTTGTGCTCCATCGCTAAACCAGTCGACCGCAAACCCCATTTTGATCAACCCGGCTTTGATGCCGTCGCCAATCAGCGGATCGTCCTCAATTAATAGTAGGCGCATGGTGCACTCCTTGTTGCTGCCGTTGAGAGGTGAAGTAAATACCCGAAGCGCTTGTGTGTACAGAAGAAAAGCCCGGGCCTTCGGCAATAATCGCAAATGCATAAAAAAAACAGTTTATGCCGCAAGGATTAAGATCCCGCTAAGATTTGGGCGCTTTAATAGGGGCTAAGAAACGAAAGGAGAATAACATTATGAAAAAGACTGCAGCTTTGTTCGCCATTATTGCTTTAACTTCCGCCCCTCTTTTTGCCGCGCAAACGGGCGGTTTTGTTGACCCGAATGCGGCTGTGCAAACTCAGCCGGTACAGCAGGGCGGCTTCGTTGGCCCAACGGGCAGTAAAACCACGGTGAAGCAGGCAAAAACATTCTCTGATGACACCTGGGTAACGCTGACCGGTAAAGTCGAACAGCGCATTGGTGGTGATGACTACATCTTCCGTGACGCGACCGACAGCATCAACGTGGACATCGACCATAAGCGCTGGAACGGCCAGACTGTTACCCCGCAGGATACCGTCGAAATTCAGGGTAAGGTCGATAAAGACTGGAACTCGATTGAAATCGACGTAAAGCAAATTAACAAACTGAAGTAACGTCAAAAAAGCGGTAAGCCTTCTCGGGCTACCGCTTCGTTTAAAGCTATTCATCGCTATGACTCGACAGGCCAGATAAGGTACTATCGGCGGCAATTACGTCGATTGTGGCCACAATCGGCTCGTCAGTTTGAGGATGAATGAGCAATGAGTGATTTGACTCATGATGGTGCTGAGCGTCTTGCGCTGCACGAATTCACGGAAAATGCGTATCTCAACTATTCCATGTACGTCATCATGGACCGCGCCCTGCCGTTTATCGGTGACGGGCTTAAGCCGGTTCAGCGTCGAATCGTATATGCGATGTCAGAGCTGGGGCTAAACGCCAGCGCGAAATTCAAAAAATCTGCACGTACCGTGGGTGATGTGCTGGGTAAATACCATCCGCATGGCGACAGCGCCTGTTATGAAGCGATGGTCCTGATGGCGCAGCCATTCTCATACCGCTATCCGTTGGTAGACGGGCAGGGGAACTGGGGGGCACCGGATGATCCTAAGTCCTTTGCCGCGATGCGTTATACCGAATCTCGCCTGTCGAAATACGCGGAGCTGCTGCTCGGGGAACTCGGTCAGGGAACGGTAGATTACGTCCCGAACTTTGACGGTACGCTGCAGGAACCGAAAATGCTGCCTGCGCGTTTACCGAACATCCTGCTTAACGGGACAACCGGGATCGCCGTGGGTATGGCAACCGACATTCCTCCGCACAACCTGCGTGAGGTTGCTCAGGCCGCCATTACGCTCATTGATCAGCCTAAAACTACGCTCGACGACCTGCTGGACATCGTTCACGGTCCTGACTATCCGACCGAGGCTGAGATCATTACGCCGCGTGAAGATATCCGCAAAATTTACCAGAACGGGCGCGGTTCAGTCCGCATGCGTGCGGTATGGCGTAAAGAAGACGGTGATGTGGTGATTACCGCCTTGCCTCACCAGGTGTCCGGTGCTCGCGTGTTGGAGCAGATTGCCAGCCAGATGCGCGCTAAAAAGCTGCCGATGGTGGAAGACCTGCGGGATGAATCGAACCATGAAAACCCGACGCGCCTGGTGATTGTGCCTCGTTCTAATCGCGTGGACGTCGAACAGGTGATGAACCATCTCTTCGCAACCACCGATCTGGAAAAAAGCTATCGCATTAACCTGAACATGATCGGTCTGGACGGTCGTCCGGCGGTGAAAAACCTGCTGGAGATCCTCAGCGAATGGCTGGTTTACCGCCGCGATACGGTGCGCCGTCGCCTGAACTATCGTCTGGAAAAAGTCCTCAAGCGCCTGCATATCCTCGAAGGTTTGCTGGTGGCGTTCCTCAATATCGACGAAGTGATCCACATCATTCGTAGCGAGGATGAGCCCAAGCCGGCGCTGATGTCCCGTTTTGGTATCAGCGAAACTCAGGCCGAAGCCATCCTTGAGCTGAAACTTCGCCACCTCGCCAGGCTCGAAGAAGTGAAGATCCGCGGTGAGCAGGACGAGCTGGAAAAAGAACGCGATCAGCTGCAGGGCATTCTCGCTTCCGAGCGTAAAATGAACACCCTGCTGAAAAAAGAACTGCAATCAGACGCCGATACCTACGGCGACGCTCGTCGTTCTCCACTGCATGAGCGCGGCGAAGCGAAAGCGATGAGCGAGCACGACATGGTGCCGTCTGAACCGGTCACCATCGTGCTGTCGCAGATGGGCTGGGTGCGTAGCGCCAAAGGCCACGATATTGATGCACCGGGCCTGAGCTACAAAGCCGGTGACAGCTATCTGGGCTCAGCCAAAGGCAAAAGCAACCAGCCTGTGGCGTTCATCGACTCCACGGGAAGAAGCTATGCGCTGGACCCAATCACTTTACCGTCAGCGCGCGGTCAGGGTGAGCCTTTAACGGGTAAACTTACGCCGCCGCCGGGCGCGACCGTGGACTATGTTCTGATGGCTGCAGACGATCAGAAACTGCTGATGGCTTCGGATGCAGGCTATGGTTTTGTCTGTACCTTTAACGACGTCGTGTCGCGTAATCGCGCAGGTAAAGCGCTGATTTCCCTGCCTGATAATGCACGCATCCTCCCACCGCTGGAAATTCATAGCGCAGAGGACATGCTGCTGGCTATCACTGCCGCCGGGCGTATGCTGATGTTCCCGGTGAGTGATTTGCCGGAACTGTCTAAAGGTAAGGGCAATAAGATTATCTCTATTCCGGCGGCAGAAGCGGCCAAAGGTGAAGATAAGCTGGCGCACCTGTTTATCCTGCCGCCGCAGAGCACCCTGACCCTGCACGTTGGCAAGCGCAAAATTAAGCTGCGCCCTGAAGAACTGCAGAAAATCACCGGTGAGCGAGGTCGTCGCGGGACGTTAATGCGCGGCCTGCAGCGCATAGATCGGGTAGATGTCGACTCCCCAATGCGGGCAGGGGCTGGAGACAGCGAAGAATAATCCGGGGTACGGCGGCGAGGTTGCCGCCGTCCGGTGTGTTTTACGCTAAAGCCGATATACTTATCAACGGCTTCGGCTCATGAGGTAGTTATGCTAGCGATTGTACGTTTTATTATTGTCGTTATTTACTGCATCCTGGTATGCATCTTAGGTTCAATTTATTGTCTGTTTAGCCCACGTAATCCGCGCCATGTGGCAACCTTTGGGCACCTTTTCGGGCGTCTTGCGCCGGTATTTGGTCTTAAGGTAGAAACCCGCTTACCTGCCGGGGCTGAAAATCACCCTACTGCGATATACATCGGGAACCATCAGAACAACTACGATATGGTCACCGCCGCTAATATCGTCCAGCCGCCAACGGTTACGGTCGGGAAAAAAAGCCTGATGTGGATCCCGTTCTTTGGCCAGCTTTACTGGCTGACGGGCAACCTGCTGATTGACCGCGATAACCGGGCAAAAGCCCACAGCACCATTTCTCAGGTTGTTGACCAGATTCGCAAGCGCAACGTGTCTATCTGGATGTTCCCAGAGGGCACCCGTAGCCGCGGGCGTGGCCTGCTGCCGTTTAAAACCGGTGCGTTTCATGCGGCCATTGCGGCGGGTGTCCCGATTATTCCGGTGTGTGTTTCCAATACCAGTAATAAAATTAAGCTAAACCGTTGGAACAACGGCTTAGTCATTGTCGAAATGCTGCCGCCTGTTGATATCAGCGCTTATGGTAAAGATCAGGTACGTAAGCTGGCCACCGACTGTCGTGAACTGATGATGGCCAAAATCGACGAACTAAATCAGGAAGTCGCCGCGCGTGAAGCCGCCGGCAAAGTTGAAAAGAATCAGGCGCATTAATCGCCGACTTTGGCGGTACGGTTTGTATCGCCCCTCGTTATTCAGTTTTACATGGAGCAATTATGTCACTCAGTCGGCGTCAGTTTATTCAGGCATCCGGAGTTGCGCTTTGTGCCAGCTCGGTGCCGCTGAGGGCAAACGCGGCAGGGCAGCAGCAACCTTTACCGGTTCCCCCCCTGCTTGAATCTCGCCGTGGCCAGCCGTTATTCCTGACGTTGCAGCGTGCCCACTGGTCATTTACCGGTGGCGCAAAAGCCCCCGTTTGGGGCTTAAACGGGCGCTATATGGGGCCAACGATTCGCGTCTGGAGCGGTGACGACGTGAAGATGATTTACAGCAACCGCCTGCAAGAAAACGTTGCGATGACCATTGCTGGCCTGCAGGTGCCGGGCCCGCTGATTGGCGGTGCTGCACGTATGATGTCGCCTAACGTGGACTGGGCACCCGTGCTGCCCATTCGCCAACGAGCCGCAACGCTTTGGTATCACGCCAATACGCCAAATCGTACCGCAAGGCAGGTTTACAACGGCCTGGCGGGGATGTGGTTGATTGAGGACGAGGTCAGCAAGTCCCTGCCCATTCCTAACCACTACGGCGTCGACGACTTCCCGATCATCATCCAGGACAAACGTCTCGATAATTTCGGTGCGCCAGAATACCAGGAGCCGGGCAGCGGAGGTTTTGTTGGCGATACGCTGTTGGTTAACGGGGTGCAAAGTCCATACGTTGAAGTGTCCCGCGGCTGGGTGCGGCTGCGCTTGTTGAATGCATCCAACTCTCGCCGCTATCAGCTGCAAATGAGCGACGGCCGTTCGATAGCGGTGATTTCTAGCGATCAGGGCTTCCTGCCTGCGCCGGTTTCGGTCAAGCAGCTGTCGCTGGCGCCGGGAGAGCGTCGGGAAATTCTTATCGACATGACCGAAGGGAAAGAAGTGTCGATCACCGCCGGTGAAGCTGCCGGCATTATGGACCGCATTCGCGGCTTCTTTGAGCCGTCGAGCATTTTGATTTCCACGCTGGTGTTAACGCTGCGTCCGACAGGGCTGCTGCCGCTGGTCACCGACACGCTGCCAATGCGCCTGCTGCCGGAAGAGATCATGGGCGGTAACCCGACGCGCAGCCGTGAAATCACCCTCGGTGACGATCCCGGTATTAACGGCCAGCTGTGGGATATGAAGCGTATTGATATTCAGACCCAGCAGGGAACCTGGGAGCGCTGGACGGTGCGCGCAGACACGCCGCAGTCTTTCCACATTGAAGGCGTCAGTTTCCTGGTTCGTAACGTCAACGGGGCTTCGCCATTTGGGGAAGATCGCGGGTGGAAGGATACCGTGTGGGTAGACGGGCAGGTCGAGCTTCTGGTCTATTTTGGCCAGCCGTCCTGGGAGCATTTCCCGTTCCTTTATTCCAGCCAGACGCTGGAGCTTGCCGACCGCGGTTCTATTGGTCAACTGCTGGTTCAGCCCGCGCCGTAGTTTTTACCCTCACCCTAACCCTCTCCCTAAAAGGGAGAGGGGACAGCATGGCACTCTACACCGAGTCTTTTCCCCCTCGCCCCTTTGGGGAGAGGGTTGGGGTGAGGGGGCATAAAACCCAGAATAACCCTTCAAAAACTACTGCCAATCGGCGTATAATCGCCGCCCTTTTGTTCATTTCTACATCATCTTTTCGGACATCCTATGAGCGTCAAAAGCCTGATCCAGCCGGATCGCGAACTCTTTTCATGGCCACAATACTGGGCCGCCTGTTTTGGACCGGCACCGTTTTTACCCATGTCCCGTGAGGAGATGGATGAACTCGGCTGGGACAGCTGCGACATCATTCTGGTTACCGGTGATGCCTATGTTGACCACCCAAGCTTCGGGATGGCGATCTGCGGCCGTATGCTGGAGGCGCAGGGCTTCCGCGTTGGTATTATTTCCCAGCCGGACTGGTCCACGAAGCAGGACTTTATGCGCCTCGGCAAGCCAAACCTGTTCTTTGGCGTCACCGCAGGGAACATGGACTCGATGATTAACCGCTACACGGCAGACCGTAAGCTGCGCCATGACGATGCCTACACGCCGGATAACGTAGCAGGCAAGCGTCCCGATCGTGCTTCTCTGGTCTATACCCAGCGCTGCAAAGAGGCGTGGCGCGATGTGCCGGTGATCCTTGGTGGCATAGAGGCCAGCCTGCGCCGCACCGCGCATTATGACTACTGGTCCGATACCGTGCGCCGTTCGATTCTGGTGGATGCCAAAGCGGATATGCTGATTTTCGGCAATGGCGAACGTCCGCTGGTGGAAGTGGCGCATCGTCTGGCGAACGGAGAAGGGATCGCTGAAATTTGTGATGTGCGCAATACCGCCATCATGCGCAAAGAGGCGATGCCCGGCTGGGCAGGTGTAGATTCCACCCGTCTTGATACGCCAGGAAAAATCGATCCGATCCCACATCCTTACGGCGACGATCTCCCCTGTGCCGACGGCAATAAACCAAAAGACCAAAAGGCGGATGAAGCCAAAGCCGTTACCGTGCAGCCACCGCGGCCAAAACCGTGGGAGAAGACCTATGTCCTGCTGCCGTCCTTTGAAAAGGTGAAGGCGGATAAGGTGATGTACGCTCACGCTTCGCGGATCCTGCATCATGAAACCAATCCCGGCTGTGCCAGAGCGCTGATGCAGAAGCACGGCGATCGCTATATCTGGATCAACCCTCCGGCGATCCCGCTTTCAACCGAGGAAATGGACAGCGTGTTTGCGCTGCCTTACCAGCGCATCCCTCACCCTTCCTATGGCAAGGCGCGTATTCCGGCCTATGAGATGATCCGCTTCTCGGTAAACATTATGCGTGGCTGCTTCGGCGGCTGCTCTTTCTGCTCCATCACAGAGCACGAAGGCCGCATTATTCAAAGCCGATCCGAAGATTCCATCATCAGCGAAATCGAAGCTATGCGCGACAGCGTACCGGGCTTTACCGGCGTGGTTTCAGACCTGGGCGGCCCAACGGCCAACATGTATATGCTGCGCTGTAAGTCGCCGCGCGCCGAGCAAACCTGCCGCCGCCTGTCGTGCGTTTACCCGGAAATTTGCCAGCATATGGACACCAACCATCAGCCGACTATCGATCTCTATCGTCGTGCACGCGACCTTAAGGGTGTTAAAAAGATCTTAATCGCCTCCGGCGTGCGGTACGATCTGGCGGTAGCCGATCCGCGTTACATCAAGGAGTTGGCAACTCATCACGTTGGTGGCTATCTGAAAATTGCCCCTGAACACACCGAAGAAGGGCCGCTGTCGAAAATGATGAAGCCGGGGATGGGGAGCTATCACCGCTTTAAAGAGCTGTTTGATACCTATTCGAAGCAGGCTGGCAAAGAACAGTATCTGATCCCATACTTTATCTCCGCTCACCCTGGAACGCGTGATGAGGATATGGTGAATCTGGCGCTGTGGCTTAAGCAGCATCGTTTCCGCCTCGATCAGGTACAAAACTTCTATCCGTCGCCGTTGGCTAACTCCACCACCATGTATTACACCGGCAAAAATCCGCTGAGTAAGGTGGGCTATAAAAGCGAGGATATCGTGGTGCCGCGCGGCGATCGTCAGCGCCGTCTCCACAAGGCACTGCTGCGCTATCACGATCCGGCGAACTGGCCGTTGATTCGCGAGGCGCTGGAGGCTATGGGCAAAAAGCACCTGATCGGCGGCAGACGCGAATGCCTGGTGCCTTCTCCGACGCTCGAGGAGATGCGTGAGGCCCGTCGAAACACCCGTCACGCCCGCCCGGCGCTCACGAAGCATACCCCGCTTGCGCATCAGCGCCGCACGGCAGCAGCAGGAAAGAGGAAGCCGCTCGGGAAGTAACGGCGTGCTTTCATGCCGCTGTCATTTTTTTCTGCGACAAAGAGGGTAGGGAACCCCTGATCGCCGGGCCTGGCGCTAAGCTGCCCGGCGGCCTCTTTGCTGAAATGAGAAATGAACATGTCTAACCTGCTTTACGTTTTTGACCTCGATCACACCCTGATAGACGCCGACTGCAGCACCCTCTGGAGCCGCTTCCTTTCCCGCGAAGGGCTGATTAAAGACCCCGATTATCTGGCTAAAGAACACAAGCTGATGCTCGACTATCAGCGCGGCGAAATGAATATCCACGAATACGTTGGCGTGACGCTGGCTCCGCTGGCGGGTATGACGATTGCCGATGTGGACACCCTCGTTGCCCGCTGCGTAGAAACCGACGTTCTGCCGCTGGTTTACCCGCAGGCGAAGCGCCTGATTGAGCAATTGCACGCCCAGGGCCAGCAGATGATGATTATCTCTGCGTCCGTCAGCCTGCTGGTGAAAGCCATTGCACCACGGCTTGGCATTAAACATGCGATAGGTATCGACCTGGTGACCGGCAATAACGCTTACACCAGCGTGATAAGCGGCGTGCCGAGCTACCAGACAGGGAAAATTACCCGCCTGAAGGAGTGGCTGCAGGTGAATCCGGAATACAGCGGGGAACTGACGTTTTATACCGATTCCATTAACGATCTGCCGTTGTGTCTGGAGGCCGATCGGGTATTGATGGTCAATCCTTGTCAGAAGCTTGCGGCGCAGGGCGCACGCTACGGTTGGCAAACGCTGAACTGGTCTTTGTAGCATGAGCGGGGCACGGCGAAGACCGCGCCCCGTTTTAGACGTTATTGCGGAGAATAGAGCGGCACCGGCTTCCCGGTGATATAGCGGCGGCGCAGCCAGGCAGAAATAGCGTCCATCGCCATCACCACGCAGACCAGAATCAGGGTGATAAACATCACCACGTCCCAGTTCCACAGCCGCATGTTCTCGGCGTACACCAGGCCTACGCCGCCCGCCCCAACAAAGCCCAGCACTGCCGCCGAGCGGGTGTTGGACTCAATCTGATACAGGCTGAGAGAGAGAAACGCCGGGAACGACTGGGTGAAAATCCCGAAGCGGTGTTTCTGAATGCCCGCCGCGCCCACGGCGGTTAATCCCCGACTCGGAGAGCGCTCTACCGCTTCGTGCCCCTCGGCATACAGCCTGCCCAGCAGCCCGGTATCCTGCATGATAATTGCCAGCACGCCTGCCAGCGGGCCAAGCCCAACCGCACGTACGAAAATCAGCCCCCAAATGGCCATGTCGACGCCGCGCAGCAGGTCAAACAGGCGGCGCACCAGCAGCGCGACGATGCGTGCTACCGGGCCCTGCATGATATTGCGGGCGGCAAAAAACGACAGCAGCAGCGCCAGCACCGTGGCGGTTAACGTCCCGGCGAAAACGATGGCGAGCGTAATGGCGATTTGCGAGAAGTAATAGGCGAACGGCCAGTTTATAAAATCATGCCAGACAAACATACGCAGGAAGTAGCGCCCCAGCTGAACCATGCCGCTGAGAATTTGCCCGGAGTCGATGCCGAAGGTGAAAAAGAACCAGATGTAGTAGCCGAGGATGGCGGCGGCCAGCAGGCCGATGTGGCGCAGATAACGCCCCTGCATACGGTAAAGTTCGCGGTGCTGCTCGCGGCTTTGGGCGATATCCGGCGTTGCCTGAAAAGTACTCATTTTTTCCCCTCCAGAACCCAGCGGCGCAGCCTGCCGGACAGGACATCGAGGACCGAAACCACCACGATAATCAGCAGCAGCGTGATGCTGACCTGGTCGTAGCGGTCGAGTTTAATGTTGGTCATCAGCTCCTGCCCAATCCCGCCCGCGCCCACGAGGCCGAGGATGGTGGAGGAACGGAAGTTAATCTCAAAACGCATGAAGCTGTAGGACAGAAAAATAGGTTTTACCTGAGGCCACAGGGCGAAGCGTACGCGCTGGAGTGGCGTAGCGCCGCAGGCCATGAGCCCGCGTACCGGTTTGTCAGATGCACTTTCGATGGCTTCGTAAAACAGCTTGGTCAGGCTGCCAACGGTGTGCAGCGCCAGCGCCAGAAATCCCGGAATGGCGCCGATACCAAAGGCCATCACGAACATCACCGCCCACGCCAGCTCCGGCATGGTTCTCAGAAACGCAACCGACGCGCGAACGCCGAAGCGTACGGCGGGCGGCGTCCAGGTATTACCGGCGGCAAGAAATGCCAGCACGGCGGCAATACAGGTCGAAATCAGCGTCGAAGCCAGCGCCAGCTGCAGGGTTTCCCAAATCAGCGGGAGCTGAATGGGGAGACGGTAGCCCCAATAGGCCAGTGAGCCTTTGGTGTGGACGTCGGCCAGCAGAACCGACAGGTGCAGCGTCGGCAGGGTTTCGAACATGTAGTCGAAGAAGTTTGGTAGTGATTGCCAGATGGTAGTCAGGCTGAACTCAGCGATGTGACCGGCGGTAAGATACAGGCCTACCAGCAGCAGAGACCAAATCAGGGTGTCGCGCTTCTGGCGCATTCTGATCTGGTGATAGTAACGTTCAAATTCCGTATTCAACATCATCACTTATTATCCGGTTTGTTTCCGGTGACGGGTCGCCCCGTCCTGATAAAAAAGCACCCTGGCAGGTCGCCGGGGTGCGATTTTTATGCGGCGTTCGCAATTAGCGGGCGCTAACCAGCTCACGCTTCATGTCGATGATCTGCTGGAAGTCAGCCACAGATGCCGGGCCGATGTGCTGGGTGCCGCCCATCGCCTTCACGAAGCAACCGTGATCTTCTTTATCCAGTTTCTTCACCGCATCCACGACTTTTGCCTTGAAGTCAGCCGGCAGCTTGTTGCTGACCAGGATCGGGCCGTTCGGGATCAGTGGGGAAGTCCAGATGATGCGGATCTGCTTCATCAGGTCAGGGTGATCCATACGGATCAGGCGGTTAAACGCCCCGGCGCTGTAGCCGTCGTTATAGTCGCCGACCATTGAAGCCCAGGTCACCGCGCCGGCAAACTGGCCGTTCAGCACGCCCAGAATGTCCTGCTCGTGGCCGCCGGAGAAGGTCACGCTGGAGAAGAAGTTGTTGTATTTGTTGTCCGGAGTGCCGCCGAGCTTCTGTTTGAACTCGTGGTTAGGGATCAGATAGCCAGAAGTGGAGTCAGGATCGGCGAAGCCGAAGGATTTCCCTTTCAGATCTTCGATGGTTTTGTACGGGCTGTCGGCCTTAACGATAACCACAGAGTGGTAGCCGCGGGACTGATCTTTATCGTCAACCGCGATGCCAACGATATCCACCGCTTTCGGATCGTTCATGTACACCGAAGCGTAGGAAGAAGGGGACATGCTCAGCACCAGGTCGACTTTACCGCCGATCAGGCCCTGAATAACGCCAGAGTAGTCAGAAGAGTTACGCAGTTTAGTGTCGACATTCAGTTCTTTATCCATGAACTGCTTCACACACTGGTTATCACCAATTTGCTGGGTCGCATTCTGCCCGCCGAGGATCCCGAGGTTCAGTTCGCGCGGCTGGTCAGCAGCCATTGCGTGGCCTGCAATCACAAGGCCAGTAATCACTGCAGATAAACGTAATGCGCCAGTCAGTTGCTTTTTCATTATCATTGCCTGTGTTGTATCAATTGGAGAGAGAATTAATGCACTTGATTGATTTCATCGCCGTACAAGAGATGCAGCACGTCCTCCGTTAACATCGCCGGATGACCGTCAAACACGATATTTCCTTTTGCAACCCCGATAACGCGGGTGCAGTACTCCTTCACCAGCTCGATGGAATGCAGGTTCACCATCACGCTGATGCCTTGCTCACACACTTCACGCAGCACTTTCATGATGCGTTGGGTATTTTTCGGGTCGAGGGAAGCCACCGGCTCATCGGCCAGCAGGATGCCTGGGTTTTGCATCAGCGCCCGGCAAATGGCTACGCGCTGCATCTGGCCGCCGGAAAGGTTCTCGGCGCGCTGCAGGGCGTGAGGCAGCATGTTCATCCACTCCAGCAGGGAAATGGCGCGGGCGCGGTCTGCCTCAGGGAAAACTTTAAACAGGGATTTCAGCGTGGAGGTCTGGCTCAGGCGGCCCAGCAGCACGTTAGTCAGCACGTCCAGTCTCGGCACAAGGCAGAAATCCTGGAAAATCATGCCGCATTCGGTGCGCCACTGGTTCAGAGCGCGACCGCTGAGTTTAGACACATCGTGCGGCATCCCGACTTCTGGAAAGCTGAGGATCTCGCCCGACGTGGCAGTATGCGTACCGTTGAGAATATGCAGCAGCGTGGATTTGCCCGCGCCTGAGCGGCCAATCACGCCAACCAGCTCACCGGCATGCAGGTCGAAGTTAATGTCGTGCAGCACGGTCTGATGGGAGTTATAGGCCTTACTCAGGCTCTTAACGCTCAGTACTTTACGGCCCGGAGCGGGTGCAAACTGCGGCAGAGACTCCAGGTCAGAGTTGGTAACAACGGCAAGGGATCTGTTCATAACCATTCCAAATGAGTTAGCGAAGCTGGCCCTATTTATCGTGGTGTTGTGTGACTTTTTGATTACGGCTAAAAGAACAAATAATGAACGCCGTGAAAATTCAGTCACCGTCAGAACGGATGTGTTGCGCGTAGAAACCGCTTGGGCAGGGGGTGTACAGGAAATAAAAAACCACCCGGCCCGTTAAGGCGAAGGTGGTTTGGGAAAGAAAATCTGGACTTAGCCGACAAACACATCCGGGTCTGGCCCAAGACGTTTGCCGCAGTCGAGCTTCGCAATTTCAGCCAGCTCGTCTTTGTCCAGCCGGAAGTCGAACACCTCAAAGTTTTCGGCAATACGAGCAGGCGTGACCGATTTAGGGATAACCACCAGTCCGCTATCCAGGTGCCAGCGAATCACAACCTGCGCCGGCGTTTTGCCGTATTTTTCCGCTAAATCACGAATGATTTTCTGATCAAACACGCCTTCGCCGCCCTGAGCCAGCGGGCTCCATGACTCGGTCTGAATCTTATGGGTAGCGTTCCACGCATGAATCTGGCGCTGCTGCAGCAGTGGGTGCAGCTCAATCTGGTTAATAACCGGGCTAACGCCGGTTTCGTCGATCAGCCGCTGGAGATGATTAATATTGAAGTTACACACCCCGATACTCTTCACCAGGCCCTCTTTTTGCAGCTCAATCAGCCCTTTCCAGGCTTCGAGGTAGCGATCCTTACTCGGCACCGGCCAGTGCAGCAGGTAGAGATCGACGTAGTCGAGCTGCAGCTTTTCAAGGCTGTCTTCCAGCGCCTGGCGAGGCCGCTGCTGGTCGCTGTTCCATAGCTTTGTAGTAATGAACAGGTCGTCACGCGCAACGCCTGCGCTCTTCAGCGCGGCGCCTACGCCGTCCTCATTTTTGTAGGCGGCGGCGGTATCAATGGAGCGGTACCCCACCTCCAGCGCTTTCTCAATGGCTGTCCTGACCTGGTCGTTGCTTGCCTGCCAGACACCGAGCCCAAGCTGCGGCATCACGTTGCCATCCTGGAGCTTGATTAAGGTTGGATGAGTCATACGTACCTCCTTAATAGTGCGAAAAACACCGGGCAAGCCCGGTGTAAGTTTTTTATTAAGTCTAGTCGAAACTCAGGCAATGAAAGCCATCACCAGGATTCTCTTAGCGAGCGGCTTCGTAAATGCGGCGGCTAACGTCCAGCGTGATGTCCTGATGTTCACCCAGCTTAGTCATGCCTTTTTCTTCCAGTTTCACCAGCAGAGCAGGGATGGAACTGCCGTCCAGGCCGTAGGCGGACAGGCGAGTCGCGGTGCCCATTTTCTCGAAGAAATTGCGCGTAGCTTCGATAGCAGCATCAATACGTTCGTCTTCGCTGCCGGAAGTGATGTTCCAGACGCGCTCTGCATATTGCAGCAGTTTGGCACGCTTCTCGTTACGTTTTTCATTCATCAGAGAAGGCAGAACCACCGCCAGGGTCTGAGCGTGATCCAGGCCGTGCATTGCGGTCAGTTCGTGGCCCAGCATATGGGTTGCCCAGTCCTGCGGCACGCCGGCCCCGATCAGGCCGTTCAGCGCCATCGTCGCGGCCCACATCACGTTCGCACGAACGTCATAGTTTTCCGGATCTTTCAGCGCTTTCGGGCCGTCTTCAATCAGCGTCAGCAGAATGCCTTCGGCAAAACGATCCTGAACTTTGGCGTTAACCGGGTAGGTCAGGTACTGCTCGATGGTGTGAACAAAGGCATCCACCACGCCGTTAGCAACCTGTTTAGGCGGCAGGGTGTAGGTGTAAACCGGATCCAGAACCGCAAAGACAGGCTGTACGAAGTCAGACATAAACGCCTGTTTGTCGCCGGTAGAACGGCGGGAAACCACTGCGCCTTTGTTGGACTCGGAGCCGGTGGCCGGCAGCGTCAGTACGGAGCCCATTGGGATCGCGCTTTTCACGTCGTTACCGCGGGTCAGCAGAATGTTCCACGGATCGATATCCTGCGGATAGTGAGCCGCAGCCGCGATGAATTTAGTGCCGTCGAGCACGGAGCCGCCGCCGACTGCCAGCAGGAAAGTCACGTTTTCTTTACGCGCGATTTCCACGGCTTTCATCAGCGTTTCGTAAGACGGGTTAGGTTCGATGCCGCCAAACTCCAGCACGTCGAGGCCTTTCAGCGCGTCTTTAACCTGGCCCAGTACGCCAGTTTTAATCACGCTGCCGCCGCCGTAGGTCACCAGGACGCGAGCGTCCGCTGGGATCTGGTCACGCAGTTCTGCCAGGGAGCCTTTACCAAACAGGATGCGGGTTGGGGTATGAAGATTGAAGTTATTCATGATGGGTTTCCCGTTCGTTAGATGAGTTACATTGCTAAATCTGATGGCGCTTATTGTGGTCCGCCACCCTGTCTCTCTCAATGCATATTCCTGCCTTTATCTTGCCTGTTTCTCCAAACGGCTGGAGAAACCGTAGGATTCATCGCACACTGTAAGCCGGATAAAAGTGCCGTGGAGACGTAAACATGAACCGCCAGGCTATCTGCCAGCAGCTGACGGATAAAATCAATCAGCTGATTTTAAAAGAAAAAAGTGATGTATTTTTTGATGGCGTAAGGCTGATGTACGGCACCAAACCGATGGTACGTACCCCGGTAATGTACGATCCGGGCATTGTTTTTCTCTTTTCAGGCCATAAAACGGGTTATCTCAACGACCGCGTATTCCGCTATGACGCCAACGAATACCTGCTCCTGACGGTGCCTTTGCCCTTTGAGTGCGAAACCTTTGCGACAGCCGACGTGCCGCTCGCGGGGATGCGCGTGAAGGTGGATATTCAGCAGCTGCAGGATTTGCTGATGGATATCGGCGAGGACGACCTTTTCCGGCCTCAGTCCTGCACCGATGGAATCAATTCAGCCGAACTGTCGGAAGAAATTCTTTGCGCCACCGAGCGGCTGTTGGACGTCTTAGAAAGGCCTCTTGATGCCCGGGTGCTGGGCAAACAAATTATCCGCGAGATCCTCTATCACGTGCTGACGGGGCCAAGCGGCGGGGCGCTGTTGGCGCTGGTTAGTCGCCAGACTCATTTTAGTCTCATCAGCCGGGTGCTGCGTCGGATTGAAAACCAGTACACCGAAAACCTGTCGGTAGACCAGCTGGCGGCCGAGGCTAACATGAGCGTGTCGGCGTTCCATCATAACTTTAAGTCGGTGACCAGCACCTCGCCGCTGCAATACCTGAAAAGCTATCGCCTGCATAAGGCAAGAATGTTAATGCTGCATGACGGTATGAAGGCAAGCGCGGCGGCTATTCGCGTCGGCTATGAAAGCGCTTCGCAGTTTAGCCGGGAGTTTAAGCGCTATTTTGGCGTGACGCCGGGGGAAGACATGGCGCGGATGCGGGTGATTTAAGGCGGTGATTGCAAAGAGCGAATAAGCCATTCTTATCCGCTCTGGCTGAATCAAGGACGATTACGCGGCGCTAACTTTTTTTTTCAACACCACAAACAGCGTGCCGACAAGGCCAAAAATCAGCAGGGCAACGGGCAGGATCATCAGGAAGGTCATGACCTGATCTTCATGACGCTTAACAAAGGGGATCATGCTGAGCGCATAGCCCAGGCTGGTAACAACGCCCACCCACAGCAGCCCGCTCAGCCAGTTAAATAACTGAAAACGACGGTTGCTGAGGCCCGAAATGCCCGCCATGGTTGGCAGCAGCGTACGAACAAAGGCCAGGAAGCGGCCAGCGAGCAGCGCCAGCAGGCCGTGGCGGTCAAACATCTGCGTGGCGCGCTGGTGGTACTGGGTTGGCAGTTGTGCAAGCCAGCCTTTCACGGTACGGGTATTGCCGAGCCAGCGGCCTTGTAAATAGCTCAGCCAGCAGCCGAGGCTTGCGGCAACGGTAAGAATAACCAACGTTGGAACAAATCCCATTACCCCTTTCGCTATTAGCGCGCCCGCGAGCAGCAGCAGGCTATCTCCCGGCAAAAACGAAGCGGGAAGCAGCCCATTTTCCAGAAAAAGCGTTGCGAACATAACGCAATAAACAACACCAATAACGTGGGGGTCGGCCAGCGCGGCAAAATCGTGATGCCAGAGCGCCTCGACAATATTTTTTATAACAGCCATGGGTATTCCTGTGGAACCGCTTATTGAGCTTGCCTGAGTATTGCTCCCGCAACTTAGGCTCACCTTAATTTCTACACATTGTACCGCTAAAATGCCGGCGACACCTTGATCCCAGGCTCAACAAAACGCCGATGATGGCAAAAAAACGCTCCACGGTTACCGCTAAACGGAAATTTTAGGCAATGCGCTGGAAACCTACTTCCAGATCGGCAATCAGATCGTCCACGTTTTCCAGGCCAATATGCAGGCGAACCAGGGTACCGCTGAAGTCGACGCCGCCTGCGGGGCGGATCTCAGCCAGTTCATCAGGCTGATTAGCGAGAATAAGCGATTCATAACCGCCCCAGGAATAGGCCATGCTGAAATACTCGAAATGATTGAGGTACCGTGCATACTCTTCATCGCTGAGCCGTTTTTTCAACACAAACGAGAACAGCCCGCTGCTGCCTGTAAAGTCACGTTTCCAGTATTCATGCCCTTTACTTCCGGGAAGTGCCGGATGATTCACTCTTTCTACCTGAGGATGCCCGGCCAGCCATTCGGCCACTTGTAGGCTGCTTTCATGGTGCTGACGCAGACGAACGCCCAGCGTGCGAATACCTCGGCTTGTCATATAAGCGGTATCCGCATCCAGCATTTGCCCCATCAGGTAGGCATTCTCGCGCAGCCGATCCCAACATCGGGCATTGGATACCGCGGTGCCGACCATCGCATCCGAATGGCCAATCAGGTATTTGGTGCCCGCCTGAATAGAAATATCGATACCGAACTCCAGCGCCTTAAACAGCACGCCAGCCGCCCAGGTATTGTCGATCATGATGATAGCGTCAGGGGCAACGCGCCTGACCGCCGCGACGATCGCCGGAATATCGTGGACTTCCATGGTAATAGAGCCGGGGGACTCGAGGAAAACGACTTTGGTGTTCGGCTGAATCAGGTCGGCTATCCCGGCCCCGATATCCGGCGCGAACCAACTGGTGCTGACCCCGAGCTTCGAGAGAATTTTGGTGCAGAAGTCCTGGGTGGGTTCGTAGGCGGTTTCGGTGACCAGAACATGATCGCCCTGCTCGACAAAGGCCAGAATAGTATTGGCAACGGCAGCGGCGCCGCAGGGGAAGAGGGCGCAGCCGGCGCCGCCTTCAAGTTCGCACATCGCTTCCTGTAAAGAGAAATGGGTTAGCGTGCCGCGGCGGCCGTAGAACAGTTCTCCTTTTGCGCGATTGGCGGTGGCCTGTTTTTTGGCCTCGACGCTTTCAAACACCAAAGAGGAGGCGCGCTGAATGACGCTGTTAACCGAACCCTGAGTAAACCTCTTGCTGCGCCCGGCGTTGACCAGCGTCGTTTCGATGTGTTTTTCCGCCATTGTCGTTTCCCCGTTTAACCATCTGGATGTCTGGACGTAAATTAACACAAAATGCGCAAAGGGCATCATGGCGTTTTTTCAGGTTGGTCAAAAAAGTCATCATTTCGCCGGGGCAGATCTTTTCCTGCGTAAGCGCAAGGAATGCCTCAACAATTTCTGGCAGTCTGCAAATACTAATGAGAACGACTATCAATTCGATAGTTTTTTGATATATTAGTCTCAGTTTTGACATTTATTTCTCGCTGGAGCGTAAGACGTGACGAGTAATTTGATGCAGACGGATCTGTCCGTTTGGGGCATGTATCAACATGCTGACATCGTAGTGAAGATCGTGATGATTGGCCTGATTATGGCCTCTGTAGTCACCTGGGCCATCTTTTTCAGTAAGAGCGTGGAGCTGATTACCCAGAAACGTCGCCTCAAGCGCGAACAGCAGCAGCTGGCTAACGTCCGCTCCCTGAATGAAGCGAGCAGCGCGGCCGAAGCGTTTGACAGCAAAAGCCTCAGCACGCTGTTGATCAACGAAGCCCAAAACGAGCTGGAACTTTCCGCCGGCGTTGAAGATAACGAAGGCATCAAAGATCGTACCGGCTTCCGCCTTGAGCGCCGCGTGGCCGCCGTTGGGCGTCACATGGGGCGTGGCAACGGCTTCCTGGCCACTATCGGCGCTATTTCGCCGTTTGTCGGCCTGTTCGGCACCGTTTGGGGCATCATGAACAGCTTCATCGGTATCGCCCAGTCCCAGACCACTAACCTGGCGGTTGTTGCGCCGGGTATCGCAGAAGCACTGCTGGCAACGGCCATTGGCCTGGTCGCCGCAATCCCTGCGGTGGTTATCTATAACATCTTCGCGCGTATGATTGGCAGCTACAAAGCAAGCCTTAGCGACGTGGCGGCTCAGGTACTGTTGCTGCAAAGCCGTGACCTTGACCTGGAGGGCACAGCCCAGCCGCGCCCGGTACGCAATACTCAGCAACTGCGTGTAGGTTAATGCCCCATGGCAATGCGTCTGAACGAAAACCTCGATGACAATGGTGAAATGCACGAAATCAACGTTACGCCGTTTATCGACGTGATGTTGGTGCTGCTGATCATCTTCATGGTGGCCGCGCCGCTGGCCACGGTGGACGTGAAGGTTAACCTTCCGGCCTCCAGCAGCGAACCGCAGCCACGCCCGGAAAAGCCGGTTTACCTGTCGGTAAAAGCAGACCATTCGATGTTTATCGGCAACGATCCGGTAAGCAAAGAGTCGATGGTTAGCTCATTGATTGCCGCGACCGAAGGGAAAAAGGACACCACCATTTTCTTCCGCGCGGACAAAACGGTGGACTACGAAACGCTGATGGACGTGATGGATACGCTGCACCAGGCAGGGTACCTGAAGATTGGCCTGGTCGGCCAGGAAGTCACTAAAGCGAAGTAAGAGGGGGGGCCTCATCACGGCCCTTTTCCTCTTGGGAGAGGGTGAAAACAACTCAAGTTTATTCTCTCCGTAGTTGTTACGTTCACCCGTAAATCTGTTTCCCCTGCACTTTCAGAGCACGGTGAACGTGTCCGGGGGATAACGCCATCCCCCGAACAGCCCCGGCGCCCGGCAAGCTCATCGCCGCTAAAGCGGTAAACCCACCGTTCATCACCCAAACATTCGGGGTCGTTCGCGATTCGTTCCCGACGATCGCTCTCTTTCGCTGCTCCCGGCAGCTCAACCCCGCCTGAGTTGGGTCATAACCGGGGGCGATGAGAGCCGGGGACAAATCTTCCCCTCACCCCGACCCTCTCCCAGAGGGAGAGGGGGAAAACAGCCAACGTGGAACATTGTTTATTCCCTCTCCCTTCCAGGGAGAGGGTTAGGGTGAGGGTAAAAATAAGAAGCAAGGCTCGGTTCCGGCTTAAATCGCCTCGGTTTTCTCTCCGACTGGCCAGGGTCCGGGCGTCGGGAACGGCCGGAGGCTGAGAGCGTCGGGAACGCATCTCAGCCGACCCAGGACTGGGAGATAAAACGGAGGTCTGCCGCTTTAGCGGTCGATTTATTTGGCCGGGAGTCCGGGGTCTCGGGGGAGTGACGGTGACTCCACCGAGTCGTTCACAAGTTTGGGGGCTGCATATAAAGCTGTGCTTGAGGTGAACGGAACCTTAGCTGAACCTTCATAGAGATTATTTGTGACTAACAGACAGCCAAAGAGAGCAACCGTTAAATTTTATTACTCTTTAAATTCCCTTGCCCCACTGGGGAGAGGGCCAGGGGAAGAGGCAAACCCCACTCACAGAGTGGAACTCTTCCATGTCTTCTCCGCCAGGCCACGGGTTATCGACAGCGTCTGGGCTTCTTGCTCCTTCAGGCGCTGATAATGTCCTTCCAGTCGCTTGAGGATTTGCTCTTTAAGCTTCGGATGGTGGCTGAGGATCTCTTCCAGCACCGCGCCGTACACTTCCTCCTTCGCTCGCCATGGGTAAATCTCACGGCGGTTCATCCATTTCAGGTCGACCAGTGCCGAAGTAATATCCGTCACTTCCTGTGTATTGCGGGTAATATTTTCATTTTTAAGCCGAACAAGAATAGCTATGTTTTTACTTAACGTAAATTCATGGTCTTTATTTTCGTCGGCGTTGATTAACGCAGATTGTTTTTTTATAGGTTCTGCCACGGCACTACTCCTCAATCGAATAGCATAATGGCCAGGGTTTTTCTTGAGTCATTTGATTAACCCAAATTTCCTGTTCTTTGCTACTCACCCAGGCGGTTTTATCTTCGATAAGCATTTGTAAGTCGGCGGCGCTAATAAGTTCTTTTTCAACCAGTTCGCCCATCAGGGCATGTAGAGCTTCTATCCTGACCGCGCACAGCAGACGTTCTTTAATATGACGATCGGTTTCTTCAAGCAGGCGGTTTTTGGCCTGGCCTGCGTAATGACTGCCGCTCAGGATGTTTTTTTCCAGCGTTAAAATCTTATCCTGAACGACTTCCGGCGTGGTACTATTTTCAGCTTCTGCAGGGAGCGTTGAGGGTGCAACAACAGGATAGCGCCGTGGTAAGAAGTGTTCAGGCAGCATCGAATGTGATCCTTTGATATCGGTTCAATATTCAGGTTCAGAGATTCGCGATATGATGCCTCAATTCAAAAATAAAAAAAACAGGAGTTTCTTATGCACAGCATATTTTATTCTATTGTCACAATTTTGATTTTGTTATGCGCCGTGTTGGTTATGCGCAAGGAATTTGGTGCGTCAAATAATAAGTCTGATGAAATAAAACCGCTGACCACCAGCGAAGAGCGGGAAGATTACTTTGGCATGTTGATGTCAAAAATCACGCCCAGCTATTATTGGCGTATCAACAGTGAGTATATTGATTTCACCCATGCCACAATTAAAAAAATGCGTATTGATGAGTTGACCTCGCAGCCGGTTTTATTTAGCGCCCAGCGCCGCTGCAGCGACTTAAATTCGGCGGTATATAAATATTACGACAATATTAAAAAACGCTGCGCCGAAGGTGAACAGGTTCCGTTGTCGGATATTGAAGTGCTCAACCTGCGTCAGTGTTTTAACGAGTTTAGCCGGGAAGCCTACCCGGAGCTGGTGGCGCTGGTTTGGCCGCAGTACCAGCGCCCTGAGATAGACCTGAACAGCGTGTGAGACGTTAAACGCATTTCCAGACAGGATAGGAACGTATTATTGAGAATGTGATGCGGACCTCGCACTGGCTTCTTGCCCCTGTTAAACAGGGGCTTTTGCTTTTATTTATCCGACGATGCCTGCCACAAATTCAGTTCGCCATCGGTAACGTGGCGGTCAATTCTCTCCAGCTCTTCTGCCGTAAAGCTGAGATTATCCAGCGCTTTCATGTTTTCTTTTAGCCGCTCTGGCCGCAGGAGCGATACTGCATGGATTGATAACGTGCCGGGCTGGCCTCGTACGGCATAGTGTCTCCTTAGGGTAAGAGTTATTTTTTGAAACGCTGTTTTCATCTTAACCCTGCGGAGACATTCGGCAATCCGAAAATCAGGCCTCCGGCGAAAGCGCGCTGTGGGGCGTGCCCTGGTAATACGCGAGCGCCACCATCAGCGACTGCACCAGGCAAAGCGTGGCCGACTGCGAGCGGAAAGCGTCGACCTGCGCCTCTTTCACCACAAAACAGAGATCGCTGAATGTTGCGAACGGGCTGATCTGGCTGTCGGTAATCACAATCTGGCGGGCACCGGCCTGCGCGGCGATTTCACTCACCATCAGCGTTTCCTCGGCATAAGGCGAGAAGCTTATCGACACCACGATATCTTTCGCTTTAACGCGGTTGACTTGCTCGCGCAGCATGCCGCCAAGCCCGTCCAGCAGCACTGCGCGGCAATCAAGGTGGCTCAGGGCATAGGTCAGGTAGGCCGCCACGCTAAAAGAACGGCGCAGGCCGACAACATAGATAGTGTCCGCTTCGGCGAGCAGCTCAACCGCATGTTGTAGCTGCTCTGGATCGGTACGTGCGGCCAGCTGCTGCAGCGCCTGAGCGTTCGAACGAGCGAACTCTTGCAGAATATCCAGCGGCGTTTCCGGGACGGCTTCGCTGCCAAGCTCGCGGAACAGCCTCGCCCGGTCAGTGTAGCTGGCCGTCTCTTCCACCAGGTTCATACGGAACAGCTGTTTCATCTCGTTGAAGCCGCTGAAATCAAAGGCATTGGCAAAGCGAATCAGCGTCGAGGGCGGCACTTCGGCCCGCTCGGCAATAGCGGCCACGGTATCAAATGCCACGCTGTTGGTGTTATCCAGCACGTAGCGGGAAACCTGCTGCAGCCTCTTACTCAGGCCGTCGTAGCGGTCGCGGATCTGCTGTTGGAGTTCGCTTAGGGTCGTCGCCGTGGTCAATTTGCCATCCTCAAAAGTATTCACTGAAACGTATTTAAGCGCAGTACCGCGAAAAATGAAACAGATGCACCAAAAGCCGGTGGGGCTGAAATGTCTCTTGCCTCTCAGTCTTTGCACATCTTTCCCCGCGTTAACATAAAAACGGAGTGTTGATCACAATAATCAACATTTATTTTATTTCAACTTAAAATGGAATGTTTGTTTCATATACAGTGTTCGGGAGACAACCCTAACAGCGAGAGGCCAGAGATGGAGACGGTAGCTAATTTTATTCACGGTGAATGCGTCGCGGGCGAAGGTCAGCGCGTGCAGGCGATCTTCAACCCGGCAACCGGCGAGCAGATTCGCCAGGTCGGCATGAGCACGGCCAGACAGACCGAGCAGGCCATCGCCGCCGCTCAGCAGGCGTTTCCGGGCTGGGCTCGCCAGTCTCCCCTCAAGCGCGCTCGCGTGATGTTCCGCTTTAAAAGCCTGCTTGAAGAACATATGGACGGCCTGGCGAGGCTCATCAGCGAAGAGCACGGCAAAGTGTATTCTGATGCCGTGGGCGAACTGACCCGCGGCCTCGAAGTGGTGGAGTTTGCCTGTGGCATACCGCATCTGCAAAAGGGCGAGCATTCGGCCAACGTGGGTACGGGCGTAGATAGCCACTCGCTGATGCAGCCGCTTGGCGTTTGTGCGGGGATCACGCCGTTTAACTTCCCGGCCATGGTGCCGATGTGGATGTTCCCCATTGCGCTGGTGACCGGCAATACCTTCGTCCTCAAGCCGTCGGAAAAAGATCCGTCGTTGTCGCTGCGGCTAGCTCAACTGTTGCAAGAGGCCGGGCTGCCGGACGGAGTATTTAACGTAGTTCAGGGCGATAAAGAAGCCGTAGACGTTCTGCTGACTGACCCAAGAGTTCAGGCCGTCAGCTTTGTCGGCTCGACGCCGATTGCCGAGTACATCTACCAGACTGCTTCCGCCCACGGCAAGCGTTGCCAGGCGCTGGGCGGGGCGAAAAACCACTGTATCTTAATGCCGGATGCTGACCTGGAAATGGCAACCAACGCCATCATGGGAGCCGCTTTTGGTGCCGCCGGTGAGCGCTGCATGGCGCTGTCGGTTGTGGTTGCCGTGGGCGATGAAACCGCCGATGCGCTTTGTGCGGGACTGGAAAAACAGCTCGACACGCTGCGAGTTGGGCCTGGGCTGGGGCATGAGCCAGAAAATGACATGGGGCCGCTGATTTCCGCCCCGCACCGGGCAAAAGTGCTGGGCTATATTGATAGCGGCGAGCAACAGGGCGCGACGCTGCGCGTTGATGGCCGTGGTCTCAGGCTGGCGGGCAATGAAGGCGGTTATTTTGTTGGCCCAACGCTGTTTGACCGCGTCACGCCTGAAATGACCATCTATAAAGAAGAAATATTCGGCCCGGTGCTGTGCGTGGTGCGCATACCGGATTACGCCAGCGCTCTGGAGCTGATTAACAAACATGAATACGGCAACGGCACGGCGATTTTTACCCGTGATGGCGGCACCGCAAGGCGTTTTACCGAGGAAGTCCAGACGGGCATGGTCGGCGTGAACGTCCCCATCCCGGTGCCAATGGCGTTTCACAGCTTCGGCGGCTGGAAGCGTTCCATCTTTGGGCCACTTAACGTCCACGGCAGCGACGGCGTACGTTTCTATACGCGCATGAAAACCGTCACCGCCCGCTGGCCGGACACCAGCCATCAGCAAGGCTCTGCGTTCTCGATGCCAACGCTGGGCTAAGGGGAGGAAAGATGACGACACAACGCATGACCATGGCGCAGGCGCTGGTCAGGTTTTTAAACCAGCAGTACGTTGAAATCGACGGGCGCGAGCAGCCGTTTGTTGAGGGCGTAATGACCATTTTCGGGCACGGCAACGTGCTCGGCCTTGGGCAGGCGCTGGAGGAGGAACCCGGCCACCTGAAGGTACATCAGGGCTGCAACGAGCAGGGCATGGCGCATATCGCCACTGGCTTCGCCAAACAGCACCGTCGGCAGCGCATTTATGCCGTGAGCTCATCGGTGGGGCCAGGGGCGGCAAATATGGTGACCGCCGCCGCAACGGCCACCGCCAACCGCATTCCTTTGTTGTTGCTGCCCGGCGACATCTATGCCAGCCGGCAGCCGGACCCGGTGCTCCAGCAAATCGAGCAGTATCACGATCTCAGCATCAGCACCAACGACTGCTTCCGGCCTGTGTCCCGCTACTGGGACAGGATTAACCGCCCGGAGCAGCTGATGAGCGCCATGATTAGTGCCATGCGAGTACTTACTAACCCCGCGGAAACGGGAGCGGTAACGATTTGCCTGCCGCAGGACGTGCAGGGGGAAGCCTGGGATTATCCGCAAAGCTTCTTCGAGAAGCGAGTACATCATATTGAACGGCGCCCGCCGGATGAAAGCCGCCTGCAGGCTGCGTTGAAGCTGATTGCCGGCAAGCGTCGCCCGCTGGTTATCTGCGGCGGAGGGGTTCGCTATTCAGGCGCGCATCAGGCATTTCAGCATTTTGTGGAGGGCTTCGGGCTGCCGTTTGCCGAAACGCAGGCCGGGAAAGGTGCAATTGTAAGCGAGCACTCACTTAATCTCGGCGGCCTCGGCGTGACGGGCGGCCTGGCGGCTAATCGGCTTGCGCCGCAGGCCGATCTGATTATTGGCGTGGGTACCCGCTTGACCGACTTCACCACCGGTTCTAAATCACTATTTTCACCTGAGGCCGACTTCCTGCTGCTTAACGTGGCCGAGTTCGACGCCCTCAAGCTGGACGCCACGCCGCTGGTAGCCGATGCAAAGATTGGGCTTGAACGGCTGACTGCCGGTCTGCATCAGGCAGGCTACCACGCTGCCTGGCAGGACGAAGCAGCTCTGGCTCAAGCGGCCTGGCGCGACGAGTGCCAACGATTGTGGAGGCGGAACTGGCAACCAGGAGAACCTCCAGAAGTGGCGGGCCACCTGGATGAAACGTTGCAGGAATACAGCCGCGAGCTAGGCACCTCATTAACGCAAACCCGCGTGCTGGGCCTGGTGAATCAGCATATAGAAGAGGACGCCATCGTGGTGGGCGCGGCCGGGTCGTTGCCGGGAGATTTACAGCGCCTGTGGCAGGTAAAAACGCCGGACAGCTATCACCTCGAATACGGCTATTCGTGCATGGGCTATGAGATAGCCGCCGCGGTAGGGGCTAAGCTCGCGAAGCCGCAGCAGCCGGTGTATGCGATGGTCGGGGACGGATCTTACCTGATGCTGCATTCTGAGCTGCAAACCGCCGTCCAGGAAGGAATAAAAATCACCATTTTGCTGTTTGATAACGCCGGTTTCGGCTGCATCAATAACCTGCAAATGGGCCACGGAATGGGCAGTTTTGGCACCGAAAATCGTTCCCGTAACCCGCAAAGCGGCAGGCTTGATGGCCCGCTGGTGAAGGTGGACTTTGCCCAAAATGCCGAAAGCTATGGCTGCAAAGCCTGGCGGGTCAACGGCGAGTCTGAGCTGCTTGCTGCCCTGGAAGCCTCCCGCCGGGAGCCGGGACCGACGCTGCTGGATATCAAAGTGCTGCCTAAAACCATGACGCACGATTACGAAGCCTGGTGGCGTACCGGAGATGCCCAGGTTTCGCGCTCGAGCGCCGTGACCGATGCCGCGGAACAAACCGCTGGTAAGCTCAAAAAAGCCCGTCAGTACTAGTCCTTTAGCATTCCGCCAGACCATTTGGCGGAATGTTCATTTCATTTTCACTTCATCTGTGCTCTTTGTCGATCTATGAACGCGCTCCCTCTCTCAAATCCCTTCTCTGTGCAGGCGTTAATTCACCCGTTGTTGTGATTTTGCTAGCAAAATGAAGTCGATAAATCATCAAAATGTTAACCTCTGCGCAAAAATGAAACTTTCACTCTGCATTAAAATGAAATAAATGTTTTATTTAAGGCGTCGTTATTCAGCTGCACGTGAAGGCCGGCCTGCCCGGCTCATGACCCTACTGCAACACCACTTTCGGGAGCCGCCATGTTTAACATTGCTTTACTAGGAGCAGGCCGTATCGGCCAGATCCACGCCGCCAATATTGCTGCCCATCCGCATTCCACCCTCTGGTCCGTTGTCGACCCTAATGCAGAAAACGCCGCGCGCATTGCCGAAAAATACCAGGCTCGCCAGCAAAGCGTTGAACAGGCTATGAGTGACCCGGAGGTGCATGCCGTGCTGATCGCCTCGGCGACCGATACCCATGCGGACCTGATTGAGCTTGCCGCCAAACACGGCAAGGCTATTTTCTGCGAAAAGCCGGTACACCTGGATCTGGCTCGCGTGCGTGACTGCCTGAAAGTCGTTAAAGAGCGTGATGTTCCGCTGTTCATTGGCTTTAACCGCCGCTTCGATCCGCAGTTCCGTAAAGTGAAAAACGAAGTGCTGCAGGGGCGCATCGGGACGCCGGAATCGCTGGTGATTATCTCTCGCGACCCGTCGCCACCGCCTGCAGAATATGTGCGTGTCTCCGGCGGGATGTTCCGCGACATGACCATTCATGACTTTGATATGGCTCGCTTCATCATGGGTGAAGAGCCCGTTTCGGTGTACGCCCAGGGCAGCAACCTGGTTGACCCGGCGATTGGCGCGGCGGGAGACATCGATACCGCGTTTATCGTCCTGAAATACGCTTCTGGCGCGCTGGCCACCATCGTTAACAGCCGTCGTTCGGCCTACGGATACGACCAGCGCCTCGAGCTACACGGTTCTAAGGGCCTGCTGACCGCCGGCAATATTCTGGAAAATCAGGTCCAGTTCTTCGGCGACGGCGGTCACAACAGCGCGTTGCCAGAACACTTCTTCCTCCAGCGCTACAAAGATGCCTACGCCGCCGAATGGCAGCACTTTGTTGCCGTCCTGCGCGGTGAGGCCAAACCCGAGTGCAGCGGCGATGACGGTGAACGCGCCCTGTACCTGGCCGACAAGGCGCTGGAGTCACTGCGTAGCCAGCGCGAAGTTGCTTTGTAACCTCCGAAGACCCTACACATAGAAGAGAGATAACAATGAAAAAGCTGATCCTCGCCGCCCTCATCGCCCTGACCACGGCTCCGGCGCTGGCCGAAAACGAACAGATTGTTTTTAGCACCCCAAACCTCGCTATGCCGTTTGAAGTGCATATGCAGCGCACCGCCGTGCAGGCCGCCAAAGAGATGGGCGTTAAGCTGCAGGTGCTCGACAGCCAGGGCAGCTCTCCTAAGCAGGCTGCCGACCTGGAAAACGCCATTACCCGTGGCGCGCAGGGATTTATCGTTTCGCCGAATGACGTTAACGCCGTGTCGAGCGCGGTAGGAGAAATTCAGGACGCTAATCTGCCGGTGGTCACGCTCGACCGCTCGGTAGCCAGCGAAAAGCCGGTGCTGCATTTCGGCGCCAACAACTACAAAGGCGGCCAGGCGGTGGCTGACTTTGTGAAAGCCAAATTCCCTGACGGCGCGGACATCGTGCTGCTGACCGGCCAGCCGGGTTCTTCCTCCAACATAGAGCGCACTAAAGGGATCCGTGATGGCCTGAAAGCCGGAGGCGATAAATACAAGATCGTCGCCGATCAGACCGGAAACTGGATGCGTTCTGAAGGTATGCGCATCGTTGAAAGCGTGCTGCCGTCGCTGCCGAAAAAACCTCAGGTCATTCTTTCTGCCAACGACGATATGGCGCTGGGAGCCATTGAAGCGCTGCAGGGGCAGGGCATGAAGCCGGGTGAAGTGCTGGTGACAGGCTTTGACGCCGTGCCGGAAGCGCTGGCCCGCGTGCGCGATGGCTGGCTGGCGGCAACCGCCGATCAACGTCCAGGTTTTGCGGTGAAGACGGCGATGAGCCAACTGGTGGCCAATATCCGTGAGAAGAAGGCGATCACCGGAGCAGATTACGCGCCAACGATGATAACCAAAGAAAACCTGGATCAAGCAGAGCGTATCGGCGAAGCCGGCAAGTAGATCTGACAGTGCCCGTCCCGATGCGGACGGGCGCAACAGAGGAGCAGTCTGATGTCGCAACCTTTACTGAAAGTGACCGACCTGGCGAAAAGTTTCTCCGGCGTGTGGGCGCTGAGCAGCGCTCAGCTCAGCGTCGGGCAGGGGGAAATTCACGCCCTGCTGGGGGAGAACGGCGCGGGAAAATCCACGCTGCTAAAGGCGCTGGCCGGAGCACAGCCGCAAACGCGCGGCGAGATCTGGTTTAACGGTGAAACGCTGCCCGTTGATGACTCGCCGGTGGAGCGCCAGAACAAAGGCATTATTACCATTTATCAAGAGTTTAACCTGCTGCCTAATATGACGGTGGCGGAAAACATGTTTCTTGGCCGTGAGCCGCGCCGCCGGAATCTTATCGTCGACAGCAAAGCGGTGAACCAGGAAGCGCAGGTCATTCTGGACTATTTACAGCTCAACGTAGCGCCGACGACCGCCGTTGCCCGCCTGAGCGTTGCCCAGCAGCAAATGGTGGAGATTGCCAGAGCGCTGACGCTGAATGCCCGATTGATCATTATGGATGAGCCTTCTGCCGCGTTGAGCGACAGCGAAGTCGAAAGCCTGCACCGCGTGGTGCGGGAGCTTAAAGGTCGCGGCGTTAGCATTATTTATGTCACCCATCGCCTGCACGAAGTCTTCCAGCTTTGCGACCGTTTCACCGTGTTCCAGGATGGCCGCTATACCGGTTCCGGCGACGTGGCGGGCACCAACGTGGAGCAAATTATTCGCCTGATGGTCGGTCGCGACGTGGTGTTTAACCGCCGCGATGCCAGCCTCACGCACCATGAAGACAAGCCCATTCGCCTGGCGGTGAAGGGGCTCAGGCGTGAAAAACCGCCGCTCGATCCTCACGGTATCGCATTAAAAGATATAAGTTTCCACGTGCACGCCGGTGAAGTGCTGGGCATCGCCGGGCTGGTAGGCGCCGGGCGCACCGAAGTCGCCCGCTGCCTGTTTGGCGCCGACAAATTCACCACCGGCATCTTCGAGCTGGACGGTAAACCCTATCAGCCGCAAAACCCGATGCACGCTCTGGAGCAGGGGATCGCGCTGGTGCCGGAGGATCGTAAAAAAGAGGGCGCGGTTCTTGGCCTGTCGATCCGCGACAACCTGTCTTTGTCCAGCCTCTCGTCGCTGCTGACCTGGCGCTATTTCGTTAGCCCACGTAAAGAGGACGCGCTGATCGAGTCCTATCGGCAGGCGCTGCAAATCAAAATGGTTAACGCCGAGCAGGAGGTGCGCAAGCTCTCGGGCGGTAATCAGCAAAAAGTGATCCTTGCGCGCTGTATGGCGCTTAATCCACGGGTGCTGATCGTTGATGAGCCGACCCGCGGCATTGATGTTGGCACCAAGTCTGAAGTGCACCAGGTACTGTTCGAGATGGCAAAGCGGGGCGTGGCGGTGATCGTTATCTCTTCCGATCTGCCGGAAATCCTCGCGGTGTCTGACCGGATAATCACCCTCAGCGAAGGGCGGGTGACCGGCGAACTGCACGGCGATGAAGCCAACGAAGAGCGGCTGATGACCCTGATGGCCATCAACCATAGCGCCTTAAGCGCCGCATAACGGGGGAGCCCATGACGCAGATGATTACCAAAAACCAGACGCCGGCAAAAAGCGCTTCGCGCTTCGATCCGATCGCTTTCTTTGAGCGCTTCGGGGTGCTGATCTTCATGTTCCTGCTGCTGATTTTCTTCCAGTCGCAGAACAGTAACTTCCTGTCCGAACGTAATATTTTCAACATCCTGACCGAGGTTTCCATTTACGGGATCATTGCGGTGGGTATGACCTTTGTCATTCTTACGGCGGGTATCGATCTCTCGGTTGGTTCGATCCTTGCGGTTTGCGCAATGACCGCGGCTTATGTGATCAAGGGTGACAACTTCACTACCGTCGATCCCAACGCCTGGGGCGGTTTTAGCTGGCTGTTGGGGCTTGGGATCTGCCTGGCTATTGGCACGCTAATAGGCTTCCTGCACGGGCTGGGCGTCACTCGCCTGCGCCTGCCGCCGTTCATCGTCACGCTGGGCGGGATGACTATCTGGCGCGGCCTGACGCTGGTGATTAACGATGGTGCGCCTATTGCCGGTTTCGATGCGGGCTACCGCTGGTGGGGACGCGGCGAAATGCTCGGCATCTCCATTCCTATCTGGATCTTCGCCATTGTCTCGATTCTGGGCTATCTGGCGCTGCATAAAACCCGCTGGGGACGCTTCGTCTATGCCATCGGCGGCAACCCCGAAGCGGCTCGCCTCGCCGGGGTCGACGTTAAGCGCGTGCTGGTCAGCGTGTATGTCGTTATCGGCTGCCTCGCAGGGCTGGCGGGCTTTGTGCTCAGCGCCCGCCTCGGCAGCGCCGAAGCGGTGGCGGGGATCTCCTTTGAGCTGCGGGTGATCGCCTCGGTGGTGATCGGCGGCACGTCCCTGATGGGCGGCTACGGGCGGATCAGCGGCACGATCATCGGCGCCATCATCATGGGGATCCTGATTAACGGCCTGGTGTTGATGAACGTCTCGGCCTATTACCAGCAGATCATTACCGGGCTGATTATCGTGCTGGCGGTGGCGTTTGATACCTACGCCAAGAACCGCCGTGGCGCGCTGTAAGGATTGCCCCTCACCCTAACCCTCTCCCCAGAGGGGAGAGGGGAAAAAAGAGGGGACACCATTACAGCTGCCTCTGTTTTCCTCTTCTCTTTCAGGGAGAGGGGATAAGCGCGGGGATATTTTCAACGCTGCCTCTGTTTTCCCCTCTCCCTTTCAGGGAGAGGGCCGGGGTGAGGGTAAAGGACAGGTAACGACTTCAGGAACAACACATGAAAAAGGTCAGAATTGGTTTAATCGGCACCGGCTACATCGGCAAAGCGCACGCAATAGCCTACGCGCAGGCGCCGACGGTTTTTGATCTGCAGGGCGAACTGGTCCGTGAAATGGTGGCGGAAGTCACGCCTGAGCTGGCGGCCAAACGCGCTACGGCGTTTGGCTTTAATCGCTCCACCGGCGACTGGCGCGAGCTGGTAGCAGATCCAAACATCGATGTGGTGGACATCTGCTCCCCAAATCATCTGCATAAAGAGATGGCGCTGGAGGCGATTCGCCACGGCAAGCACGTCTATTCGGAGAAGCCGCTGGCGCTCAACGCCCGCGATGCCCGGCTGATGGTGGATGCCGCCGATCTGGCTGGCGTGAAGACATTGGTCGGCTTCAACTACATGAAGAACCCGACCGCGCAGCTGGCAAAGCAGATTATCGAACGCGGAGAGATTGGCGAAGTGATCCACTTCTACGGCACCCATAACGAAGACTATATGGCCGATCCGCTTTCGCCGATCCACTGGCACTGCTTCAAAGAAACCGCAGGGCTTGGCGCGCTGGGGGATCTGGCGGCGCACATCGTCAATATGGCGCAGTACCTGGTGGGCGACATTCGCGAAGTCTGCGGCGATTTGAAAATAGTGGTTCCGCAGCGCCCGGCTTCGGCGGGCAGTAGTGAAATGGTTACCGTGGAAAACGAAGATCAGGCGCACGCGATGGTGCGTTTTGAAGGCGGTGCTCAGGGGGTGATCGAAACGTCACGCGTTGCCAGCGGCAGAAAAATGGGGCTGACCTGGACTATCACCGGCACGAAAGGCGCACTGAGCTTTACCCAGGAGCGAATGGCGGAGCTGAAGCTTTATCTGCAAAGCGATCCGGAAGGCCGCCAGGGGTTCCGTACGCTGCTGGTTGGCCCGGCCCATCCGGACTACGGCTCGTTCTGCATGGGGGCGGGACACGGCATCGGTTTTAACGATCAAAAAACGGTAGAGGTGCGCGATCTGATCGACGGCATTGCCGCTGATAAGCCGATGTGGCCGGATTTTGAAGAGGGCTGGAAGGTATCGCGCATTCTCGATGCTATCGCCCTGTCTCACCAGCAGGGGCGCTGGGTCAACGTATCTGACATTGTCTGAGGACGAAGCATGAAAGAAAAGCAGTTGGATCTGATTTGCATGGGGCGGGTCGCGGTAGATCTCTACAGCCAACAGATTGGCGCGCGGCTGGAAGATGCCAGCAGCTTCGCCCGCTATCTTGGCGGTTCGTCCGGCAATGTGGCCTACGGCACCGCACGCCAGGGGCTGAAATCTTCCATGCTGGCGCGCGTTGGCGACGAGCACATGGGGCGCTTTTTGCGTGAAGAGCTTAGCCAGGTCGGCTGTGATACCAGCCATTTAATCACCGATAAAGATCGGCTGACGGCGCTGGTGCTGCTGGGCATCAAAGATCGCGACACTTTTCCGCTGATTTTTTACCGCGACAACTGTGCCGATATGGCAATTACGGCGGATGATTTCAGCGAAGAGTACATTGCCTCCGCCCGCTGCCTGGCGATCACCGGCACACATCTTTCTAATCCGCGTACCCGTGAGGCGGTGCTGACCGCGCTGAACTATGCCCGCCGGAACGATGTGCGCACCGTGCTGGATATCGATTACCGCCCGGTGTTGTGGGGGCTGGCCTCTCTTGGCGACGGCGAGACGCGCTTTGTTGAAGCTGAGCAGGTGACAAAACAGCTGCAATCCGTTCTGCATCTTTTTGACGTCATCGTCGGCACCGAAGAGGAGTTTCATATTGCCGGGGGCTCAACCGACACGCTGGCGGCGTTGAAAAAAGTACGTCAGACGACGGATGCAGCGATGGTCTGTAAGCGCGGGGCGCAGGGCTGCTCGGTATTCCTCGGGCTGATTCCTGATTCGCTGGACGGCGGGATCAACGTCAGCGGCGTGCGTGTGGAAGTTCTCAACGTGCTGGGCGCAGGGGACGCGTTTATGTCCGGGCTGCTGCGCGGCTACCTTAATGATGAAGGCTGGGAGCAGGCCTGCCGCTATGCCAATGCCTGCGGCGCGCTGGTAGTTTCACGCCACGGCTGCGCTCCGGCGATGCCGAGCAAAATCGAACTGGATGACTATCTTTCGCGCGAGCACCTGGTGCCTCGCCCGGATCTCGACGCTCGTCTGAACCACCTGCACCGCGTCACCACTCGCCGCCGCCAGTGGCCGGAACTCTGCGTGATGGCTTTCGACCATCGTAGCCAACTGGAAGAGATGGCGCTCAAAAGCGGGGCGGATTTACGTCGTATTCCGGTTTTGAAACAGCTGATTTTGCAGGCCAGCCGTGATGCCGCTCAGCGTGCCGAACTGGAGGGCAAGGCCGGTCTGCTGTGCGACGGCACCTTCGGGCAAGACGCGCTGAATTCGATCACCGGTGAAGGCTGGTGGATTGGCCGTCCGATTGAACTGCCGGGCTCGCGTCCGCTGGAAATGGAGCACGGCAACATAGGCTCGCAGCTGATTAGCTGGCCGCAGGAACACATCGTTAAATGCCTGGTCTTTTTCCACCCGGAAGACGCCCATGCCCTGCGCCTCGAGCAGGAGCAGAAGATTGCGGAAGTATACCGCGCCTGCTGCCAGTCGGGTCACGAGCTGCTGCTGGAAGTTATCCTGCCGGCGAATATGCCGCGCAGCGACGAGCTTTATCTCAGAGCCGTTTCCCGCTTCTACAACCTTGGTATTTACCCTGACTGGTGGAAGCTTCCGCCGCTGACCAGCGCTGGCTGGGCCGCACTGAGCGAGCTGGTTGAGAAGCGCGATCCCCACTGCCGCGGCGTGGTGATCCTCGGGCTGGATGCCCCGGTCGACGTGCTGCGCGACGGTTTCAACGCGGCAGCCAATTACCCGATTGTGAAAGGCTTTGCGGTAGGGCGCACGCTGTTTGGCGAAGCCTCGCAGGCCTGGCTAAAACGCGATATCGACGATGCGCAGCTGGTGGCACGCATCCGTGACAATTACCTGCGGCTGATCGCCCTGTGGCGCGAGCGCGGCTAGCATAAACACTAAGGAGAGCATTATGACCGTGCATTTAGGCATTAACCCCCTGACCTGGACCAATGACGATCTGCCTTCTTTGGGCGCAGACACGCCGCTGGATACCTGCCTGAGCGAGGGCAAAGAGGCCGGGTTTGAAGGTTTTGAGCTGGGGAATAAATTCCCGCGAGAGGCCGGCGTGCTGGGGCCGATTCTCGACAAGCATGCGTTAAAGCTGGTTTCCGGCTGGTATTCCGGGCGGCTACTGGAACGTTCCGTGGAGGAGGAAATTGAAGCCGTGCAGCCGCATCTGACGTTGCTCCGCGAGCTGGGTGCGAAGGTGCTGGTCTTTGCCGAGGTAACTCATTGTATTCACGGTGAACAGCAAACCCCGGTGCATTTACGTCCTCGTTTCCCGGCAGAACGCTGGCAAGAATACGGCGAGAAGCTCACCGCGTTTGCCCGGTATACGCAGCAGCAAGGCGTGCAAATTGCCTATCATCACCATATGGGCACGGTTATCGAGAGCGCAGACGACGTTAATAATTTGATGCTTCACACCGGGCCGGAAGTTGGGCTGTTGCTGGACACCGGGCACTTGACCTTTGCGGGAGCCGATCCTCTGGCCGTGGCCGAGCGCTGGATTTCACGCATTAATCATGTGCACTGCAAAGACGTGCGCGCTGGCGTGCTGGCTGACGTGAAAAACCGTAAAACCAGCTTCCTGGATGCGGTGCTGAGCGGCGTGTTTACCGTACCGGGCGACGGCTGTGTGAACTATCCGCCGATCATGGCACTGCTGAAAAAGCAGGGCTATCAGGGCTGGCTGGTTGTTGAAGCTGAGCAGGATCCTGCTGTGGCGCACCCGATGACCTACGCGCGGCTGGGCTACGCTAACCTGAGCCGCTTCGCTCGTGAAGCTGGGTTGATTTAAGGAGGGTAAATGGCTGAATTACTTTCCCGCTGGCAGCAGCCAGATGCGCAGGGGCAGACGCAGGACGTCACGCCGGAAAACGCGGGCTGGGACTACGTGGGATTTGCTGCTTACCAGCTTCAGGAAGGGCAGATTCTGGAGCTGCCTGCCGTGGAAGATGAGCGTTGCCTGGTGCTGGTCGCGGGGCGAGCTACGGTAGATACGCCGCTTGCCCGCTTCCCTGAAATCGGCGACCGCATGAGCCCGTTTGAACGCCGTAAACCCTGGGCCGTGTACGTGACTTCCGGCGAGCCGGTTAAGGTTCAGGCGCTTACCGCGCTCGAGCTGGCCGTTTGCTCCGCGCCTGGAAAAGGGACTTATGCCACTCGCCTTATCGCCCCGCAGGATATTGATGCCGAAGCGCGTGGCAAAGGCCACAACCAGCGCTATGTCCACAATATTCTGCCCGAGGATAAGCCCGCCGACAGCCTGCTGGTGGTGGAGGTATATACCAATGAGGGCTGCACCAGCTCGTACCCAAGCCACAAGCACGACGTCGATAATCCGCCTCACGAGACCTATCTCGAAGAGACCTATTATCACCGGCTCAACCCGCCGCAGGGCTTCTGCATGCAGCGCGTTTACACCGACGATCGCGCTCTGGATGAGTGTATGGCGGTGTACGACAAAGACGTGGTGAAAGTGCCGAAAGGCTACCACCCGGTGGCGACGATGGCCGGGTACGACAGCTACTACCTGAACGTAATGGCGGGGCCGGTACGAAAGTGGATGTTTACCTGGGAGAAAGATCACGCCTGGATCAACAGCAACGAGTACGGCGCTCAGCAGGAGTAGCTGACAATAGGCTAATCAAGGCTGCCCGATGAGGCGGCCTTTTCTTTGGGTAAAACCTTACCGAAATAGGTTTTTTTTAAACGAAGCGCGACTGCACAAAACCGTGGGCAGAGGTGTATGATGACGCCTTCTCTGTCAGGTTAATTTTAACGTGCAGACGACAATCAGCGTGACCTTTGCCGCCTGCCTGATTTAGGTTGGAAACATGCATACAGGAACACCAGACCACGATTCGCCCTTCGGTACACTTCTGGGCTATGCGCCGGGTGGCGTAGCGATTTACTCTTCTAATTACGGCAGCCTCGACCCAAAAAATTACCCCGAAGAAGCCGAGTTTCGAAGCTACATCGGCAACGAATACATGGGCCACAAATGGCAGTGCGTTGAATTTGCTCGCCGTTTCCTCTTCCTCAATTACGGCTTTGTGTTCACCGATGTCCATATGGCGTGGGAAATATTTTCTCTGCGCTTTTTACGTCAGGTGGTGAACGACAATATTCTGCCGCTGCAGGCCTTTGCTAATGGCTCAAAACGGGCGCCTGAAGCGGGTGCGCTGCTTATCTGGCAGAAGGGCGGTGAGTTTCATGAAACAGGCCATGTCGCGGTGATCACTCAGCTTATCGGCACTAAAGTGCGCATCGCCGAGCAGAACGTGATTCATGCGCCGTTACCCGCCGGGCAACAATGGACGCGTGAGTTAACCCTGGTTGAGCATGATGGGAGCTACACGCTGCAGGATACCTTTACCGACACCTCAATCCTCGGCTGGATGATCCAGACTGAGGATACGGCCCACAGTGAGCCACAGCCAGAAATCGGCGGTGAAGCGTTAAAAATTGGCGGGGCTCGCCTGGCCAACAAGCGCCAGTTCGACGGCAAATGGCTGAATGAAAAAGATGAACTCCAGCGGGCCTATATACAGGCCAATGGCCACATTATTAATAAAGATCCCTGTCAGTATTTCACCATTACCGAAAGCGCCGAGCAGGAGCTGATTAAGGCCACCAACGAGCTGCATCTGATGTACCTGCATGCTACGGATAAAGTGCTGAAAGACGACAATTTGCTGGCACTTTTTGATATCCCCAAAATTCTCTGGCCTCGCCTGCGGCTTTCCTGGCAGTGGCGTCGCCACCAGATGGTCAGCGGCCGCATGGATTTTTGTATGGATGAACGCGGGCTGAAAGTGTACGAATACAACGCCGATTCTGCCTCCTGCCACACTGAGAGTGGGCTGATTCTTGAAGAGTGGGTTAAGACAGGTTACCGGGGCACCGGGCATAATCCGGCCGAAGGTCTGCTCGAGGAACTTACCGGCGCGTGGAAGCACAGCAGCGCCCGGCCGTTTGTCCACATCATGCAGGACAACGACTTGGAAGAGGATTATCACGCCTTATTCATGCAGCGGTCGCTGATGCAGGCCGGGTTCGACACCAAAATATTGCACGGCCTGGGCGAGCTAAGCTGGGACAGCGCCGGGCAGCTTATTGATAGCGATGGCAGGGCGGTGAACTGCGTCTGGAAGACCTGGGCGTGGGAAACGGCGATTGAGCAAATTCGCGAGGTCAGCGAAACCGAATATGCCGCCGTACCTATCCGTACCGGTCACCCTCAAAACGAGATCAGGCTGATCGACGTCTTGCTTCGCCCTGAAGTGCTGGTGTTTGAGCCGCTATGGACGGTGATTCCCGGTAACAAAGCCATTCTGCCGGTGCTCTGGCAGCTATTCCCGAATCACCGTTACCTGCTGGATACGGATTTTGAGGTGAACGAGCTGCTGGCAAAAACAGGTTATGCGGTGAAACCTATCGCAGGCCGGTGCGGCAGTAACATCGACTTGATAAGCCACCACGATGAGCTGCTGGATAAAACCAGCGGCAAGTTTGTTGCCCGCAAGAATATCTATCAGCAGCTGTGGTGTCTGCCGAAAGTGGACGGCAAATACATCCAGGTTTGTACCTTTACGGTTGGCGGCAGCTACGGTGGCACCTGCCTGCGGGGGGATGATTCGCTGGTGATTAAAAAAGAGAGCGATATCGAACCGCTGATTGTGGTCAAAGACAAATAGATTATTTAAATGAACAATAGAGTCCCCTGTTATTGATGGGGGGCTCTTTATCTTTTTGATGTGTTTGTTATTTACTCTGGTGTGATGTGGTTTTTCGATGAAAAAAATACTGTCTGTTTTTATAGGATTTATTATCTCTGGTGCAGCATTGGCCGATCAATGTACTGGTGTTCTGATTCGGGACACACAGATTAGCACTGGGGAAGTCGTAGCGGGTGGTGTATCCAGATACCCACTTAACTATGCTGAAAGAGGCAATTTATTATCTGTCAGCATTAATGGCACTGATTTAAATTTTCAAACCACGCCTGTTTACAACGATAAGTGGAAGAAAAATGCCAAAATGCAGATGCGCACTGGATTAATTGATACCGGAGAGTTTGGTGCTGAGATAATAACGATCAAGGAAAGTAACAAGATGTCGGCTATTCAGCTGACGATAAAAAACGGTGATAAAGAACGAATAATTAGTGGTTCAAGATGCGGTGAAGACTAAAACGTCGGGAACGTTTTGAACAGCGCTTGCGCTGGCCCCAAAGGGGTGAGCCTCATGGATGAGGCGAATACTAAAACGTCGGGAACGTTTTGAACAGCGCTTGCGCTGGCCCCGAAGGGGTGGGTATCAGGATGAGGCGAATACTAAAACGTCGGGAACGTTTTTGAACAGCGCTTGCGCTGGCCCGTAGGGCGAGTATCAGGATGATACGAGTAATCGAACTTGTTCGATGAAGAGTCCAGACGCCAGAAAGCAAAAAACCAGCCCGTAGGCTGGTTTCTTTGAATAGTGGTGCCCGGACTCGGAATCGAACCAAGGACACGGGGATTTTCAATCCCCTGCTCTACCGACTGAGCTATCCGGGCAACGGGGCGCATTAAACCGTAAACCCCGTTCCGCGTCAATGGCTTTGTTGTACAGCGCGGTGCGTTTGCATGATTTATGTGCGGGCTGTTACAGACTTCATATTGAACCCCCTGGCAGAAGGTGCCATGATTGCGCCAATTTTGTTATTCACTACGGGGCGCCTTGATGTTCACTCTCAATTCCCATGCATCTTTCGGGATGGCGCTCGTCCGTGCTGCTATTACCTTCCGAAGTCCCTTGCTCACCATGCGGTGAGGGCAATGTGTGCTCGCTGCAGGACATCAGTAAAATCAGACTCCGTCTGGTTTTACTGATGTCTGGCGGTCGAAGTGGATTCACACCTAAGACCCTCAGAACGCCTTCACCGGGGAATTTTCCCTTTGCCGTGCCGGTTGGCACTCACTCATCCTTGCAGACGGGGATTTGTGCTTATGAAATCATTGAAAATTGCCGCCAGCCACGATGTGGCTGCATTACTCTCAACGCATCGCGAAGTGGTTACGCTTGACGATACCGACTTCACCGATGTGGCGGCAGTTGTCATTTCCGTTGCGGATAGCCGCAGCGGTATTCTGGCCTTGCTCAAGCGCACGGGTTTTAATTTACCGGTATTCATTTTCAGCGAGGCCGCCGTTGATGGCTTGCCTGCGGTAACCGGCGTGATAACCGGGAAAGCGCAGGATTATCTGGAGCTGGAAACCGCGGCCAGTGATTACGAGGAAGACCTGCTGCCGCCGTTCTTCAACACGCTGACTAAGTACGTGGCGATGGACAACAGCACTTTTGCCTGCCCAGGCCACCAGCACGGCGAGTTCTTCAAAAAGCATCCTGCAGGCCGCCAGTTTTATGATTTCTTCGGTGAGAACGTGTTTCGGGCCGATATGTGCAACGCAGACGTCAAGCTTGGGGATTTGCTGATCCACGAAGGCTCCGCCAAGCACGCGCAGAAGTTTGCCGCGAAAGTTTTCCATGCTGACAAAACCTATTTCGTGCTTAACGGCACCTCCGCCGCTAACAAAGTGGTGACCAACGCGCTGCTGACGCGCGGTGACCTGGTCCTGTTTGACCGTAACAACCACAAATCTAACCATCACGGCGCACTCATCCAGGCCGGGGCGACGCCGGTTTATCTTGAGGCTTCCCGCAACCCATTCGGTTTTATCGGCGGCATTGACGCGCACTGTTTTGATGAGAAATACCTGCGGGAGCTGATTGCGGAAGTGGCACCTGAGCGAGCTCAGGAAGCAAGGCCGTTCCGCCTGGCGGTTATACAACTGGGCACCTATGACGGTACGATTTATAACGCCCGGCAGGTGGTGGATAACATCGGCCATCTGTGCGATTACATCCTCTTCGACTCGGCATGGGTCGGCTACGAGCAGTTTATTCCGATGATGGCGGACTGTTCGCCGCTGCTGCTGGATCTGAACGAAAACGATCCTGGGATCTTTGTTACCCAGTCGGTTCACAAGCAGCAGGCCGGTTTCTCCCAGACCTCGCAGATCCATAAGAAAGACAACCATCTTCGGGGCCAGGCACGCTTCTGCCCGCACAAGCGGCTGAACAATGCTTTCATGCTCCATGCCTCAACCAGCCCGTTCTATCCGCTGTTTGCCGCGCTGGACATAAACGCCAAGATTCATGAGGGTGAAAGCGGTCGTCGCCTGTGGGCGGAATGCGTGGCAATGGGCATTGAGGCCCGCAAGGCGATTATCGCCAACTGTAAGATGATCAAACCGTTCATTCCGCCGGAGGTCGCAGGGCGCCCGTGGCAGGATCATCCCACGGAGAAGATCGCGCAGGAACGCCGCTTCTTCAGCTTTGAGCCGGGTGAAAGCTGGCACGGCTTTGAAGGCTATGCGAAGGACGAATATTTTGTCGATCCCTGCAAGCTGCTGTTAACCACGCCGGGTATTGATCCGCAAACCGGCAGCTATACCGGGTTCGGCGTGCCTGCGGCGATCCTCGCTAACTATCTTCGCGAAAACGGCATTGTGCCGGAGAAGTCGGATCTTAACTCGATCCTGTTCCTGCTTACCCCTGCGGAAAGCCACGATAAGCTGGCTCAGCTGGTGGCGATGCTGGCGCAGTTTGAACAGCACATCGAGGACGACACGCCGCTGGCGGACGTGCTGCCAACGATTTATCAGAAATACCCGGTGCGTTACAAAGGCTACACGCTGCGTCAGCTTTGCCAGGAGATGCACGACCTGTACGTGAGCTTTGAAGTTAAAGAGCTACAGAAGGAGATGTTCCGCAAGCAAAGCCTGCCCGCCGTGGCGGTGAACCCGCAGGACGCCAACATCGAGTTTATTCGTGGCAACGTGGAGCTGGTGCGTCTGAGTGAAGCCGAAGGGCGTATCGCGGCGGAAGGCGCGTTGCCTTACCCGCCTGGCGTGCTATGCGTGGTACCGGGTGAAGTTTGGGGCGGGGCGGCGCTGCGCTATTTCCTGGCGCTGGAAGAGGGCGTGAACATGCTGCCGGGCTTCTCGCCTGAGCTTCAGGGCGTGTATAGCGAGACGGATGCGGACGGTATTAAGCGGTTGTACGGTTATATGTTGAAGTAAGAGGGAATGGCCCCTCACCCCGGCCCTCTCCCCAGGGGGGCGAGGGAGCAAACAAGGGTGAGGGTATCCGTCTAAACTACCGCCGGCGGTAACTCTTCTGCGCGGTGTTCACCTTATACAGATAGTGACGAGACTCAGCGGAAGGGTGGCGCGTTGTCAGCGTCTGGTAGACGTCGCCCGGCCCCATGCTGTTAATCAGGCTGAATGCCTGAGTTTTGTCGTTGGAGAACACTCTCAGCACGCTGCCCGCGCCGCCGTTATAAGCGGTGATAACCGCATAGCGACGTGACGTTGGGTTATCAATCTGCCCCAGATAGCTGTTTTGCAGAATCGCCAGATAAGCCGTGCCGGTATCGATATTGCTTTCCGGATCGAACAGGAAGCTGCGGCTTGGTTTACCCCATTTCCCCTGAGCCTTGAACACGTCAACTCCGGCGCTGTGCTGCACAACCTGCATCAGGCCCAGCGCATCCGCGTGGCTTACCGCATACGGGTTAAAGCTCGATTCCGTCTGCATGATAGCCAGGATCAGTGACTCTTCTACGCCGTATTTCTTCGAGGCTTTACGCACCATGCCAAGGTACTTATGGGCACGCTTGTCGAGGTGGTTAGGCACAAGGTTGATGGTCACGCTATAGACTATTTTCAGCCCGGTACTGCGCTTTTGCAGGCGCGTTTGCAGCAGATAGTCAGCAAACTTCGTGGCGCGCCCTTCCCAGCGGATCGGCTGGCCGGTGTTATCCACCACCTGTCCGTAAAGGAACGGTTCTTTGGAAATCTGGACGTCGTTGGCGTCAGAATAAAGATCGATCGAACCCGGATCGTCGCCCATCAGCAGGGTGGTAACGATCGCCTGGCGCAGGTGCGCGGCAGGATCGGTTCCCGCGATGGTCTCAACGGTGATGGTACCTTCGTCGAAGTTAATGTGGCTACGCGTCAGATATTGGTCGGTGTATTTGACGTAATCTTTCGGGCCTGCAATCAGTACCTCTTTCATCCCCCAGATATTTTCAATGTTGTTGGCAAATTGCCCCATTAAAATATCGAACCCGTTGGTGTCCTTGATAAACGCGTCGTTGTAGGCGTCGTCGTTTTTTTTGCTCGAACAGGAGATCAGCAACGGGGCCACAAGAGCCAGCGCGAGAAGTTTTTTCATCATTCCGTGTATGCGTGTTGTGTTTGCAAAAAGGTGCCGACGATTACTGTTTTTCTGGCGGGGTGAAGCCTTCGATATGGACTTCTTTCCCTTCAAACAGGAAATTGACCATCTCGTTTTCCAGCTCTTTTCGGTGCTCCGGGTTCATCATGCTCATCTTTCTTTCATTGATAAGCATGGTTTGCTTGGACTGCCACTGCGCCCATGCTTCTTTGGAGATTTCGTTGTAGATTCGCTTGCCCAGCTCGCCCGGGTACAGCTGGAAATCCTGGCCTTCAGCGTCGCGCTGCAGGTAAGTACAAAAAATCGTTCTGCTCATGATTATTCCTCTTCTTCGGCGCGAACGGGCGCTAAGGCAACCGGTTCGGCACGCAATTGTTGTAGCAGGCGCTCTACTGGAGCCGCCAGCCCGACGGATTGTGGCTGGCCTAAGTTATACCAGAGAGCGGGGCCTTCATCCATGCAGCCGCCCGTAGACGACACCGGAAGCCACATTGGCACAATATCCAAATGGAAATGGCTAAAGGTATGGCGGAAAGCCGTTAACTGCGTGAGATTATCGGCCGGAATTCCGCGCTGTTCCAGCCAGTTATGCAGTTCCTGTTCGTCAGAAAACTGTGGGAAGCAGAATAATCCGCCCCATAGTCCAACGGCCGGGCGCTGTGCCAGAAATACTTCATCGCCATGCTGCATCATCAGCATATAGCCGGTGCGTTCCGGTAGCGTCACTTTAGGCTTCTTGCCGGGATAATTAGCCCAGCTGTGATTAGCATAAGACACGCAGCCGTTGCTCAGCGGGCAAAGTTCGCACTTGGGTTTTGAGCGCGTGCAGACCATCGCGCCCAGATCCATCATCGCCTGATTAAACTGGCTTACACCTTGCGCCGGAGTGACTCGTTCGCTTATTTCCCAGAGGCGGTTTTCGACCTCTTTTTTACCCGGCCAGCCGGAAACGGCATAGCAACGCGCGAGCACGCGCTTAACGTTGCCGTCGAGAATAGGGAAGTGTTTGCCCAACGAAAGAGACAGAATCGCGCCTGCGGTTGAGCGTCCAACACCCGGCAAATCCGCGACTTCTTCATACGTTTGTGGGAAAACGCCACCGTGTTTATCGGCAACCTGTTGCGCGGCTTTATGCAGATTACGGGCGCGGGCGTAGTAGCCCAGGCCGGTCCACAGATGCAGCACTTCATCCAGCGGCGCTTTTGCCAGATCGGTCACGGTGGGGAAGCGCGCCATAAAGCGCTCAAAATAAGGGATAACCGTCGCGACCTGGGTTTGTTGCAACATCACCTCAGAGAGCCATACTTTATAAGGCGTTTTCTCCTGCTGCCACGGCAGGGTTTTGCGCCCATACTTGTGGTACCAGTCGAGGACTTGTTGGGAGAATTGAGGAGCTTGCATCGTCAACGCGGGATATCCGGCAAAGGTGTAATAAAGGTGCCGATTCCAGCACAGAGGCGTAAAGCTGTAAACCGGAACTTTCTGCCACTTGCTTCTCATCCTTAACTTTGGATAATGCCCGTTTCCCGAACACTAAGCGAAGCGTTAAGAAAACCATGAAGAATGACGTCATTTCACCGGAATTTAATGAAGAAGGCCGTGTACTGCGCCGCATCCGCAGCTTTGTCCGTCGCCAGGGGCGTCTGACAAAAGGCCAGCAGCACGCGCTGGATAACTACTGGCCGGTGATGGGCGTTGAGTTCCAGGCCGAGCCTGCCGACTTTAGCGAGATTTTTGGCCGCGAAGCGCCGGTCACGCTGGAAATCGGTTTTGGTATGGGCACTTCGCTGGTGGCCATGGCGCAAACCAATCCGCAGCACAACTACCTCGGTATTGAAGTGCATTCACCGGGCGTGGGCGCCTGCCTGAGCACCGCGCATGAAGCCGGCGTGGAGAACCTCCGCGTGATGTGCCACGACGCGGTGGAAGTGTTGGAAAACATGATTCCTGACAATTCTTTGAACATGGTTCAGCTGTTTTTCCCTGATCCATGGCATAAAGCGCGTCATAATAAACGCCGTATCGTTCAGGTACCGTTTGCTGACCTTGTGAAGCGTAAGCTGAAGCTGGGCGGCGTGTTCCATATGGCAACCGACTGGGAACCTTATGCTGAACATATGCTCGAAGTGATGTCCTCTATCGAAGGGTATAAAAACCAGTCGGAGAGTCACGACTACGTACCGCGTCCGGACTCACGTCCAGTGACCAAATTTGAACAACGTGGCCATCGTCTTGGCCACGGCGTATGGGACTTAATGTTCGAGAGGGTGAAATAATGGCAAAGAATCGTAGCCGTCGTCTGCGTAAGAAAATGCACATCGAAGAGTTCCAGGAACTGGGGTTCTCGATTGCCTGGCGCTTCCCGGAGGGCACTTCCGAAGAGCAAATCGATAAAACCGTGGACGAGCTGATCGCTGAAGTGATTGCGCCGAACAAGCTGGCGTTTGACGGCAGTGGTTACCTGGTCTGGGAAGGTCTGGTGTGCATGGAAGAGATTGGCAAATGCACCGAAGAGCATCAGGCGCTGGTGCGTAAATGGTTAGAAGACCGCAAGCTCGAAGATGTTCGCATTAGCGATCTGTTCGACGTCTGGTGGGACTAAGCGTTAGCAAAAAACAGGCTGGTTAATTAACCAGCCTTTTTTTCAGGAGCTGATTTTTCAGGAGAGAATATGATCCGTAAGGTTCTTTTAGGCGCACTGCTGGTCACCGCCGCTTCGGCGCACGCTGACTATCAGTGCAGCGTAAATCCACGCGATGACGTGGTCATTAGCCCGCAGTCCGTTCAGGTCGTGGGTGAGAACGGCAACCTGGTGATTGCGCCTGACGGCAGCGTCAAATACAACGGCGTTCAGAAGACGCTGAGCGCGGCACAGCGCCAGCAGGCGTTGAACTACCAAAAAGCTCTGCGCACGGATTTACCGTGGATTGATAACGGTGCCCGTTCTCGCGTAGAGAAAAGCCGCATAGCGCTGGACGGCATTATTGCGAAGCAGGTCGGAGAGAGCAGCAGCATGCGCAGCCGCCTGACCAAGCTGGATGCCCAGCTAAAAGAGCAGATGAACCGTATTATCGAGCGCCGCCAGGACGGGCTGACGTTCCACTATAAAGCCGTCGATCAGGTGAGGGCCGATGGCCAGCAGTTGGTGAACCAGGCGATGGGCGGCATTCTGCAGGACAGCATTAATGAAATGGGCGCGCAGGCGGTGCTGAAAGGCGGCGGCAACCCGCTGCAGAATGTGCTGGGTAACCTCGGCGGCCTGCAAACGGCGGTTCAGAACGAGTGGAATAATCAGGAAGCGGATTTTCAGAAGTTCGGTAAAGATGTGTGTGACCGCGTGATCACCCTTGAGCAGAGCCGCAAGGCGCTGGTGAGCGGGCTTAAGTAATCCAGAGGCCGGCTCTCTCCCGGCCGCTTCCTGCGGTTTATTAGTATTTTCTGTTCATTGGTTTCTATATCTAATAATCGTGATTATTAGAGAGCGTTTATCTGGTTAATGGGCTGTAGTCACATTATTCATCTTTGATGCTGGGATAATGCGGCAAATTCACATAACTGGAGAAATAAAATGAAGTTTTTTGGAAAAATGGCGCTTCTCACAGTAGTTATGGGGTTCAGCAGTGCGGCCCTTGCTTTGCCTCATGTCACTATTTTGGCAACCGGCGGCACTATTGCCGGAGGCGGTGATTCGGCAACGAAATCTAATTACACCGCCGGTAAAGTCGGCGTAGAGAATTTGGTTAACGCGGTACCGCAGCTAAAAGATCTGGCGGTGGTGAAGGGCGAGCAGGTCGTTAATATCGGTTCGCAGGATATGAACGATCGGGTCTGGCTGACGCTGGCGAAGAAAATTAACGCCGACTGCGATAAAACCGATGGGTTTGTTATTACCCACGGCACGGACACGATGGAGGAAACCGCCTATTTCCTCGATCTCACGGTGAAATGTAATAAGCCGGTGGTTCTGGTAGGCGCGATGCGTCCTTCGACCTCGATGAGCGCCGATGGCCCATTTAACCTCTATAACGCGGTGGTCGCGGCCGTTGACCCGCAGTCTGCCAACCGTGGGGTGATGGTGGTAATGAATGATACCGTGCTGGATGGGCGTGACGTCACCAAAACCAGTACTACGGATGTTGCGACGTTCAAGTCCGTCAACTTTGGCCCGCTGGGCTATATCCATAATGGCAAAATTGACTATCAACGCACCCCGGCGCGTAAGCACACAACGTCCACGCCGTTTGACGTATCGACGCTGAGCGAGCTGCCGAAGGTGGGTATTATCTATAACTATGCTAATGCCTCTGACCTGCCGGTGAAAGCGCTGGTGGACGCTGGCTATGAAGGGATCGTTAGCGCCGGTGTGGGCAACGGTAACCTGTATAAGACCGTGTTCGATACTCTTGCGACCGCCGCGCACGAGGGGACCGTTGTGGTTCGCTCATCGCGAGTGCCGACAGGTTACACCACCCGTGATGCGGAAGTGGATGATGGGAAGTATGGTTTTGTCGCCTCTGGTTCGCTGAACCCGCAAAAAGCCCGCGTGCTGTTGCAGCTGGCGCTGACTAAAACCAACGATCCGAAGCAAATTCAGGAAATGTTTAATCAGTACTGATCCGTACGCCCGCCCTGGCCGTCCGGCCAGGGCATCACAGGAAGAGGTTACTCGGCAAGGAACAGTTCAAGCAGGGAGTTTAAAAACAGCTTCCCGTGCTCGGTTATCTGCCAGTACTCATCCGTTTCAGTCATATAGTTTTTCGCCATCGCCTCATCCAGCTGCGGGCGAATCGTTGCTTCATCTAAACCGGTATAGAGCTTGAACTCGCTGCGTGGCGCGGCTTCCAGCAGGCGGAAGCGGTTCATAAAGAACTCGAACGGCTTATCAGCCTGTTCCACGTCATGCTGGCGGTCGAGATATTTTCCTTCCATATAGCCGCGCGGGTGACGCGTTTTCGCCGTGCGAGTAATACGCCCATCCGGGAAGGTGACTTTACCGTGCGCGCCGCAGCCAATGCCAAGATAGTCGCCAAAGCGCCAGTAGTTCAGGTTGTGCTGACACTGGTAGCCCGGCTTCGCATAGGCGGAAGTTTCATACTGCTGATACCCTGCGGCGGTGAGCAGCTTGTCGCCCTGCTCGAAGATATCCCACAGCGCGTCGTCATCCGGCAGCTTCGGCGGGCGTGAAGCAAATAGCGTATTTGGCTCGATGGTCAGCTGATACCAGGAAAGATGCGGTGGGTTCAGTTCAATGGCCTGGCGCAGGTCGTCCAGCGCCTCTTCAATCGACTGGTCTGGCAGGCCGTGCATCAGGTCAAGGTTAAAGCTGCGCAGGCCCAGGCCGCTTGCCAGATTAGCCGCACGTTTGGCCTCGCCCGCATCATGAATACGGCCCAGGCGTTTTAGCTTAGGTTCGCTAAAGCTCTGCACGCCGATAGAAATGCGGTTCACGCCCGCTTTTTGGTAGCCAACAAAGCGGTCGGCTTCAACCGTACCGGGGTTGGCTTCCATAGTGATTTCTGCGTCATCTGCCAGCTTTATGCGCGAGCGCACGCCGTCCAGCAGCGTTTGCATGGCTTCGCTGGACAGCAGGCTTGGGGTGCCGCCCCCGATGAAAATAGTCTTTACCTCACGCCCTTGAGCCAACGGCACGTCGCGGTCGAGATCGCGCAGTAAATGGCTCACGTATTCGTCGTGCGGCACGTCGCCTTTAAGCGCGTGGGAGTTGAAGTCACAGTATGGGCACTTCTGTACGCACCAGGGGATGTGAATGTAGAGACTCAGAGGTGGCAAATTAGCCATTACGCATTGCTTCCAGTAACAGTTTCAGCGCTTGCCCACGATGGGAAATGGCGCTCTTTTCATCGCGGGTCAGCTCGGCCGCGGTTTTCCCCTCGGACGGAACATAGAAAATAGGATCGTAGCCAAAGCCACCTTGCCCGGCAGGTGCGTGGGTAATCACTCCCGGCCAGCTGCCGTGGAACACCAGCGGCGTTGGGTCTTCCGCGTGACGCATATAGACCAGCACGCAGTGGAACTGAGCCTGGCGTTTATCGTCCGGCACATCTTTCAGCGCTTCCAGAAGTTTTTCGAGATTCTGCTGGTCGCTGGCATCTTCGCCCGCATAGCGCGCGGAATAGATACCCGGAGCACCGCCCAGAGCATCCACGGCCAGGCCAGAGTCGTCGGCCAGCGCCGGAAGCCCGGTTACTTTAGCCGCATGGCGGGCCTTGAGAATGGCGTTCTCTATAAAGGTCAGGCCGGTCTCTTCTACCGACTCCACGTTCAGTTCAGTTTGCGCGACCACATCGAGGCCGAAATCCGCCAGCAAATCGGCGAGTTCACGCACTTTACCGGCGTTACCGGTAGCTAATACGACTTTTTGCATAGCCAGTCCTGTCGTTATTCGAGGGTTTCAATCAATGCCGCGACTTCCGTCGGGATTTGCTGTGGGCCGATAATTTTAACTTGTTTATGGCGGCCAAGGTCGCCTTTCTCAATCACCACCTGGCTTTTCGCGACCCGGAACTGTTTGGCCAGGTATTTTACCAGGTGAGCGTTGGCCTGCCCGTCGACCGGCGGCGCGGTGATGGCGACTTTTAGCTCGTCGCCATGCACACCGACCAGGCTGTCGCGGCTGGCTTTGGGCTGAATATACAGCCGCAAAACCAGCCCGTCAGGCAGTTGAGTGACAGCACTCAAATGGCGTACCAGAGGCCAGGGAACAGATCCATACCGAGATAGTTCAGCGCATAAAGGATCAGAATCACCACCATAGCGGAGAAATCAAGCCCGCCCATGGCCGGTAAAATGCGGCGAATCGGCGCCATCATTGGCTCGGTCATTTGCATCAGTACGTATTCAATCGGGCTACGGCCCTGGCTTATCCAGCTCATCAGCGAGCGGATAATGATCACCCAGAACACCATCGTACCGGCTGATTTCAATAGCGACAGGACGCCAATGACTAAATTGAACGGATCGAGCGACAGTCCGCCGGACTGAATCAACAGCAAAATAGGGAACTTCAGCGTGGTGAGGATAAATGCCACCAGCAGGGATGAAGTATCAATCGGACCAATGGACGGGAGCACGCGGCGAAGCGGCCCGACGACAGGCTGGGTGACCTTGACAATGAACTGGGCAAAAGGGTTATAGAAATCACAGCGTGCCCACTGCATCCAGATACGGATAAGCAGCACCATTACGTACAGCTCAATCAGGGTTTTGACCAGGAAAGTCAACGTTAGCATGGTTTTCCTCAAAAATGATGGTGATTAACGAGCGGAATAATCCCGCGCGCCGAAAATAGCGGTTCCAATGCGCACCATGGTGCTGCCTGCGGCAATCGCGGCTTCCATGTCATCGGTCATGCCCAAAGATAACGTATCGACCGTTGCATAACGGTCTTTGAGTGCATGGCAGGCTTCTGCCATTTTGCGGCAAACGGCAAGCTGGCGCTCGTAGTCCGGTTCCGGCGCAGGAATGGCCATTAATCCCCGCAGCGTCAATCCCGGTAAGGCCACCACTTCCGCAGCCAACTGCTCCAGCTCGGTTAACGCGATGCCGGATTTACTGTTTTCGTCGCTGATATTAATTTGAATCAGCACGTTCAGCGGCGGCAGCGTTGACGGGCGCTGCTCGCTTAATCGGCTGGCAATACGTAGTCTGTCGACGGTATGGCACCAGTCAAAATTCTCCGCCACCAGGCGACTTTTGTTCGACTGCAGCGGCCCGATAAAGTGCCATTCCAACCCTTCAACGCCCTGTTCAGCGAAGTGGTGAATCTTATCCACGCCTTCCTGCACATAGTTTTCGCCAAAGGCACGTTGCCCCGCGGCGACCGCTTCTGCGATGGCACTCGCAGGTTTAGTTTTGCTGACTGCAAGCAGTGTAACTTCTTCAGGGCTTCTGCCGCAGCGTGCAGCGGCGGCTGATATTTTCCCGTGAACCTGTGCCAGATTGTGCGCTATCTCATTCATGATCGTTGGAAGTGATATGGATATCGAAGAAATTGTGGCCCTTAGTGTAAAGCATAATGTCTCCGATCTACACCTGTGCGCACGTCAACCGGCGCGTTGGCGAAAGCGCGGCAGGCTGGAGCTGTGCCCGGAGGCCGCACCGGAGGTTGAAGAGGTTTTGGGTGCCTGGCTTAATGAAGAGCAGACGTCACAGCTCAAACGTGCCGGGCAGCTGGATTTTTCTCTCACGCTTGAGAGCGGCGTCAGGCTAAGGGGAAATGCTTTTTTACACCAGGAAGGGCACTCGTTGGCGCTGAGATTGCTGGCATCATCCTGCCCGACGCTGGAGGCATTGAAAACGCCGGCTCACATTAACGAACTTTTGCGTGAAAGCGAGGGGTTGATACTGGTTACCGGGGCCACCGGTAGCGGGAAATCTACAACGCTTGCAGCGATGATCCAGCATCTCAACCAGCATCTTGATGGCCACGTGCTGACGCTGGAAGACCCCATTGAATTTATTCATTCCTCCGGCCGCTGCCTGATTCAGCAGCGTGAGCCAGGTCGGCATTGTGAAAGCTATGCCTCGGCTTTAAAAGCCGCTCTGAGGGAGGACCCCGATGTCATTCTGCTGGGGGAGCTGCGTGATAGCGAAACGATAGGCCTCGCGCTGACCGCCGCAGAGACCGGGCATTTAGTGCTGGCGACGTTGCATACGCGTGGCGCTGCACAGGCCGTAGAGCGGCTGGTGGATGTATTCCCCGCCCAGGAGAAAAACCTGATTCGCACCCAGCTTGCAGGGAGCCTTAAAGCGGTGCTGGCGCAGAAGCTGGTACCGTCGCGTGACGGTGGTCGGGTGGCGCTTTACGAACTGCTGGTTAACACCTCAGCGGTGGCAAACCTGATTCGTGAAGGGAAAACGCATCAACTGCCTGGTGTGTTACAAACCGGTCAGCAGCAAGGTATGCAAAGTTTTGCTCAAAGCGAGGCACAGCGGCTGCGTGAGGGCAGCATTGGCGAGGGCGACCTGGCAGTCAGTAAGCCATGGGAGGTGCCGCTTTGAACGCTTTTGTTGCTTCTGTGTGTATTGGTGTGTATATTCCTTGTCAGCCAGGGAGATCATGATGACCTCAGCCGAGCTAATTAAGGAATTGAGGGCTGCAGGGTGTGAATCCGTCAGACGTTCCGGGGGGAGTCACTGGATCTGGTGGTCGCCTGAAACCGGAAAAACTTTCCCCATTCCGCATCCCAAAAAGGATTTGCCCATCGGTACCGTCAAATCCATACGCAAAATGGCAGGGATTTAGCCTGCACAGCCGGAGGTTAAAGATGTTTTTTTCTGTTGGTGTAGAGTTACCGGCAACTGAAAACGAAGCGTTTGGCCTGGTCGTCCCCGCGCTATGCAACGATGACTTTGGCTGCGTATCCGCGGCGGATAGCCAGGCCGATATCGCACCGATGGTGCAGGACGCGGTGCTGTCGATTGTCGATTTAATGGTAGAAAGCGGAAAAGATATTACGCAGCTTCGTGATGCAGGGCCTTTTGCTTATGCCGCCGACCCGGAGTACGCCTACTGTCAGCAATGGCTGCTGGTTGATGTAGATTTATCAGCGCTGGAAGGAAAACAGCAGCGGTTAAATATCACGCTGCCGGACGCGCTGCTGCGCCGTATTGATTCCCGTGTAAAGCAGCCTTCATCAGGCTACCGGGACCGCAGCCATTTTCTGGCGATTGCCGCGAGGCATGAGCTGCTGAGCGCAGGAAGTGAAGCACACAACAGCTAATCCCTTCACGGGTGATATTCGAACCAGCTCTCGAGGATGATAACGGCCGAAGCGGAGTCAATGCTGCCTTTGTTCAGGGCGCGGAAGCCACCGTGTTCGAACAGCCCTGCGCGGGCTTCGACGGTGCTCAGGCGCTCGTCCTGCAGAGAGACCTTCACCCCAAAGCGGCCATGCAGGCGGTTGGCGAACTTGCGGGCGCGTGCCGTCAGAGGTTGCTCGGTGCCGTCCATATTCAGCGGTAAACCAACCACCACTTCTTCCGGCTGCCACTCTTTCAGGATTTTTTCTACCGCGTTCCAGTCCGGGGTACCGTCCTGCGCTTTAAGCGCGGTTAAAGGCCGGGCTGTGCCGGTAATTCGCTGGCCGATAGCGACACCGATGCTTTTGGTCCCGAAGTCAAAGGCCATTAAGGTTCCGCTGCTCATCAGGCGTGCCCCGCTTCGCTTGGCATAGTGTGGATGTCGATGCCTATCAGGCGGGCGGCTTCGCGCCAGCGGTCTGCAATCGGCGTATGGAACAGGATCTCAGGAGAGGCAGGCGCCGTCAGCCATGAGTTTTCCATGATTTCTTGCTCAAGCTGGCCCTTTTCCCAGGAGGAGTAACCGAGGGCAACAATCACCTCTTTCGGCTGCTTTTCGGTGCCTAAAGTTTCCAGCACGTCCCGCGAGGTGGTGATCACCGTGTCGTCGGAAATGCGGATGCTCGAACCGAAGTTGCCCGGCGGAGAGTGCAGGATGAAGCCGCGGTCTTCCGCCAGAGGGCCGCCGATGAAAACGGGCTTATCCAGGCGAATCGCGGTATCACGCGGTTCTGGTTCAATTTTTAGCTTTTCGAGAACGCCATCAACCTGCAGATTTTCCAGCGGTTTATTGATGATAATCCCCATGGCGCCTTCATCGTTGTATTCGCAAATATAGACTACAGAGCGCTTAAATAAGGGGTCCTGAAGAGCCGGCATGGCAATAAGAAAGTGATGCTGTAAATTCATTGTCAGAGGTTCTGATCCCGGTTGATAAAAGCGGCAGTGGCTGCGCGAAGAGTGGCCAGCTTACCACTAATGAAGGAAGAGCGGCTACCCGGCCTGTATCGCGCCTTTGAAGGAAAGGGCGGGTAACCGTTACCCGCCCGGATGCGCTTAGTGTGCGAGGCGTTTTTCGATGGCATCGAACAGCATGCCGGTAATCGACACAGGGAATTCGGCTTCGATTTCACGGATGCAGGTTGGGCTGGTGACGTTAATCTCAGTCAGGCGATCGCCGATGATATCCAGGCCAACAAAAATCAGGCCTTTAGCCTTAAGCGTTGGCCCAACGCGGCGGGCAATTTCCCAGTCGCTTTCGGTCAGTGGACGAGGTTCACCACGGCCACCGGCCGCCAGGTTGCCGCGAGTCTCGCCGCCCTGCGGAATACGTGCCAGGCAGTAAGGCACCGGCTCACCATCTACCACCAGCACGCGCTTGTCGCCGTCTTTAATGGCCGGCAGGTAGTTCTGCGCCATGCAGTAGCGGGTGCCCAGTTCGGTAAGGGTTTCTGCGATAACGCCGATGTTTGGGTCATCCTGCTTCACGCGGAAGATAGACGCGCCGCCCATGCCGTCCAGCGGTTTCATAATGATATCGCCGTGCTGCTGCCAGAAGGCTTTCAACTGCGCTTTGTTGCGGGTCACCAGCGTTTCCGGCGTCAGGTCGGCAAACCATGCGGTGAACAGCTTTTCGTTACAGTCGCGCAGGCTTTGCGGCTTGTTAACGATCAGCGTGCCTTTCTCTTCTGCGCGCTCAAGAATGTAGGTCGCGTAGATAAATTCGGTGTCGAACGGCGGGTCTTTTCGCATCAGTACGACGTTCAGGTCTGCCAGGGCGATATCCTGCTCGGAGCCAAACTCATACCACTTATCGTAATTCTGCTCGACGCTGAGCAGGCGAGTGCGTGCGCGTGCCTCGCCGTTGTTCAGATACAAATCGGCCATTTCCATGTAGTGCAGTTCGTAACCACGACGCTGCGCTTCCAGCAACATGGCAAAGCTGGAGTCTTTTTTGATGTTGATGTGTGCGATGGGGTCCATCACGATGCCGAGCTTGATCATTGTTGTTCTCCTTTAGCCCAGATCGCCAAAGCGCACCTGCAGTGCGGTAATGGCGGTGAGCGCGGTGGTCTCAGTACGCAGAACGCGCGGTCCCAACAGAATATCAGTAAATTGGTGTTCAGCGGTCATGGCGATCTCATCCGCCGTCAGGCCCCCTTCCGGGCCAATCAGCAGGCGCACGCGCTCGACCGGCTGCGGTAAGGTGTTGATGCTGGCGCTGGCGCGAGGGTGTAGATTAAGTTTTAGAGCTGCATCCTGCTCGGCGCACCAGGCTTCCAGCTCCATCGCCGGGCGAACTTCTGGCACCCGGTTACGGCCGCATTGTTCGCAGGCGGCGACGGCAATCTTCTGCCACTGCTGGAGCTTTTTGCTCAGCCTTTCAGCGTCCAGTTTTACCCCGCAGCGTTCGGAAAACAATGGGGTAATAACGTTCACGCCCAGCTCCACGGCCTTTTGAATGGTAAATTCCATTTTTTCGCCGCGTGACATGACCTGGCCGAGATGCAGCCAGAGAGGTGATTCACGATCGTCCTGGCTGGCTGCCAGCACTTTTACGCGCACGCTTTTTTTATCCGCCTGCACAATTTCCGCGTCGAACACCTGATTGCTGCCGTCGAACAGCTGAATGGCCTGGCCTGCGCCCATACGCAGCACCCGTCCTACGTGGTTTGCCGCATCTTCGCTCAGAAGTACGTCCTGGCCAACGGAGAGATTTTCAGGGTGGTGAATGCGGGGTATACGCATGAAATAGTTTCCGATTAGTTGCGCTGCAGGACTTGACCCTCATCCTGACCTTCTCCCAAAAGGGAGAAGGGATTTTTCAGCCCCGGCCTTTGTTGGCGAAAGGGCGATGTTTCGTCACAGCAAATAAAGAATTGCCGCTAGTGTAGGTTAGCTGTTTCGCGCCTTGCAAGCCCGTAGCACATATGGGTTATGGTTGCCCTGGACTCTCGCAATACGTTCATCCCGCTCGCACTCCCAGTCGTTGACCGGATAGCGCTTGTCCCAGACCTGGAAAAGCTGGGTTTGCTGGCGTGAAAGCGAAAGCTGGTACTGGTCGCGCATGTAGAAATAGGTACGGGCAATTGCGCCTCGCGCACGCTCCGGCGGTTCGGCCACTTTATCTTTGAAATCAACCTTCATTGCGCACTGGCCATATTGCCCTTCACCGCCGTTCCACTGGCTGTACATGAAGTTATTTCTGTCGGCGTTAACCTCGCCGACGGCAGGCTGCAGGTTATGCATATCGCTTTCGATTTTGCGGTAAACGGGGTCTTTGGCGCAGTTTTTACGCCCGCCGTCCTGCCAGCATTGCAGCAGGTGGCCGAACTGCCAGGCTGGCATGACGTGTTCCCACTCAATGCGGGTAGCCCGGTTCTCGTTTTTCCGCACTTTATAGCCACAGGACTCAAGGTCCGGGATGCCCTTTTTGCCCTGCCAGCTGATCTTGCAGCCGCAGTAGAAGTCGCCCGGGACATCGGCATTGATTTTTACGCCTGCGGTTTTGGCCTGGGCGAAGCTGTTGATGCCGGAGCTAAATGCGGGAAGCGAGCTGAGAGCTGCAACGAATGCAACAGCCCAAGAAATTTTGCGAGACATTTCTAGAATCCTTACTAAAACGTGCCCGCACCCTAACTGATCGGATATCCAGTTTCAATCGGCGATGGTGTAAAAATTCCAGAAATAAATGATTAATTACATGGGGTTGTAACGTCGGGTTTTAATAGCTGCCCGCAATGAGTGCAGCGGTATTCTGCTTCACCGCGCAGAACCCGATTGTGGCGGCGCACGGTGAGCTGATGCTGCTGGCAGGGGCAGCGGTAGGGGAAGGTATTTTTGCGTACCGAATCTACTTCAAACCGATGGGTGCGGCGAGCAGGCACGCCAAGCACGGTTTCCATCATCCATTTCCACTCTCTGCCGTGAGGAGCTACGCGGCCAAAATGCTTCCAGACCAGCAGGTGAGCCAGCTCATGGGGAACGACTTCGTCCACAAAAGCCTGCTGATTTTCCATCAGTAGCACCGGATTGAGGCGAATTTCGTAGCTTTCCAGCCAGGCGGTTCCGGCAGCGGTGCCGCGCTGCTGATAGACCATTTTGGGCTCAGGATAATGCGTGCCTAAATGCGAGTTGGCCTGCTGAAGCTTTTCACGCAGGCAGCGCATCACGGCTTGCTGGATGGCGATAGGGAGTCGGGGGGCTTTCATAACGGCAGAGAATAATGGGGCAGGAAGCGCGGTGCAAGCCCCTCCCGTCACCGGGAGGGACCGTTAAAGCTTAGTTGTGCGCGCCGATTTCGCGTAATTTACGGCCTTTCATCAGGTTACGTTCGATGTGTTCCAGCGAGACGTGTTTTGTCTCAGGAATAAGCCACAGCGTCAGGACGATGAAGAACAGGTTCAGCGCCGCATAAACCCAGAAGGTGTTGGCGTTGCCCAGCGTGTTCAGCATGGTCAGGAAGGTTGCGCCAACGATCATATTGGCAATCCAGTTGGTGGCGGTGGAGCAGGTGATACCGAAATCACGCCCTTTGAGCGGCTGGATTTCAGAACACAGCACCCAAATCAGCGGGCCCGCGCTCATGGCGAAGCCAACGATGAACATCAGCAGCATGGCAATCGCGAAGTACTGCGCGCCCTGAGAGTGGATACCGATGTGCAGCATGGTGCCCAGCACGCCCATCCCAACGGCCATGACCATGAAGCCAAGCACCAGCGTAGGCTTACGTCCCCAGCGATCCACCAGGCCGATGGCGATGAAGGTCGCCAGTACGTTAATCAGGCCGACGATCACGGTGCCCCACATTTGCTGCGTGGTGTTGGCAAACCCGGCAATTTCGAAGATTTTCGGTGCGTAGTACATGATGACGTTCATGCCGGTGAACTGCTGCATAACCTGTAGCAGCACGCCCAGAAAGACCGCGCGACGGAAGTTAGAGTTGTCCTTAAACAGCGACCAGCCGCTCTGTTTTACCTTCAGGCTTTCGCGGATCTCTTCCAGCTCACGTTTCGCTTCTGCGCTGGTATCACGCAGGCGCAGCAGAACGCGCTCAGCATCGTGGAAACGGCGCTTGGCGGCAAACCAACGCGGGCTGTCCGGCAGGAAAAATACGCCAACCAGCAGCAGCAGGGCAGGCAGGGTAATAACCCCAAGCATCCAGCGCCAGGATTCGGTGTAGCTGAAGGCGGTATCAGAGAGATAAGCGCCCAGAATACCGATGGTTATCATGAGCTGGTACATGGAGATCATGCTGCCGCGAATCTTCTCCGGCGCAATCTCTGACAGGTACAGCGGCGCGGTGTAGGAAGCTACGCCGACGGCAAGGCCCAGCAGGACGCGGGAAACAATCAACACTTCAACGTTAGGCGCAAAGGCCGAGCAAAGGGAGCCGAGCACAAACAGCACGGCGCCGATCATCAGGCTGTATTTTCGGCCCAGCTTGAAGGAGAGCCAGCCGCTGCCGATGGCCCCGACGGCGGCACCGAACATCATTGAGCTCACCACCCATTCCTGGGTGTGGGAAGTGATGGCGAAGTCTTTAGCGATAAAAGGCAGCGCACCGGCAATTACGCCGATATCCAGGCCAAACAGCAGGCCGGCGAGTGCGGCGAGGAAGCAGACGAAAAAGGTCATGCTTTTGTTTGAACGCCCGGATTTTTTATTGTCAGGCATAACGCCCTCCACGTGGGTTTTTCGGATTTGACGGCATTAAGGGTAGGTCAGCGAAGGGCAAAAGTGTGTGATGATAATCACAGCTATGTAATCGGTTACACTAACGGTGCAGATTAAAAAGAGGCTTCATTATGATAAAACATGAGATTAATAGTGACTAAAGTCCACGCTGCGGGAAAAAATCAGCTTAGTCTGAAGCGTTATGTAACAAATGATGTGTTTTAACTGAGGGATGATAAAAAGCGATAACAGAAGTCTTTATTTACGGATGTAATCGGTTTCACGATGACGGCGAACGGCTCGGGGAATAGGAAAAAAGAGGCGTGCTGGCGCAGCGGCAGAAAGCAAAAGGCCAGCATAAGCTGGCCTTTAAAGACGGAAGGCTGGAGAGTTATTTCAGGCCAGCAGCTTCGCGCAGCAGTGCTGCTTTGTCGGTTTTTTCCCAAGGGAAATGTTCGCGACCAAAGTGACCGTAAGCGGCGGTCTCTTTGTAAATCGGGTGCAGCAGATCCAGCATCTGGATCAGGCCGTATGGACGCAGGTCGAAGAACTCACGCACCAGCAGGGTCAGCTGCTCGGTAGAGATTTTCTCGGTACCGAAGGTTTCCACCATGATGGAAGTAGGTTCTGCCACGCCGATAGCGTAAGAAACCTGAATTTCACAGCGGTCGGCCAGGCCTGCAGCCACGATGTTTTTCGCAACATAACGCGCAGCGTAGGCGGCAGAACGGTCAACTTTAGACGGATCTTTACCGGAGAATGCGCCGCCACCGTGACGAGCCATACCGCCGTAGGTATCAACGATGATTTTACGACCGGTCAGACCGCAGTCACCCATCGGGCCACCGATGACGAAACGGCCGGTTGGGTTGATGTGGTATTTGGTCGACGCGTTCAGCCACTCGCCCGGCAGAACAGGTTTGATGATCTCTTCCATCACCGCTTCCTGCAGGACTTTCAGCTCGACGTCTTCGGAATGCTGAGTAGACAGCACCACCGCATCGATACCGACGATCTTGCCGTCGTCATACTGGAAGGTGATCTGGCTTTTCGCATCCGGACGCAGCCAAGGCAGGGAGCCGTTTTTACGCACTTCAGCCTGACGCTGCACCAGACGGTGGGCGTAGGTGATTGGCGCTGGCATCAGCACGTCGGTTTCGTTAGTCGCGTAGCCAAACATCAGGCCCTGGTCGCCCGCGCCCTGCTCCAGCGGATCGGTACGGTCAACGCCCTGGTTGATGTCCGGGGATTGCTTACCAATCGCGCTCAGAACGGCACAGGAGTTGGCATCAAAGCCCATATCTGAATGCACATAGCCGATTTCACGCACGGTGTTGCGGGTGATTTCTTCGATATCAACCCACGCGCTGGTGGTGATTTCGCCGCCAACCAGAACCATGCCGGTTTTAACGTAGGTCTCACAGGCTACGCGTGCTTTCGGATCCTGCTCGAGGATAGCATCAAGGACGGCGTCGGAGATTTGGTCAGCGATTTTATCAGGATGCCCTTCAGATACAGACTCGGACGTAAAAAGGTGTTTAGCCATATTTTCTTCACCCTAAAAGGATTTGTTTAGTTCAGGCTGCTGCTCTACGCCGCAGGTGCGGTGAGATAGACCAACCTGGGAACTTATTGCCACAGATTGAAAAACAGGCAGTCTAACAGTTAATCAGTATAGATGGATTAACATCTGGACGGCTATTTTAGATTACACAATCGGCAGATAGCCAGAATTTTTTAGGGTAACGGCAATATGTGAGAAATCTTTAGTGGAAAGCATGGCTGACACTGCTGGCAATTTACGCATTTTTGTTTTGCTTTTTACCCCTGATATGGGTATAAAGCGGCGCGCGCGGCTTAATCAAAAGCACACAGTTTGTGTTGCCCACTTCCAGCCGGGTTGAGCAATTATTTAGAGCCTGTCAGCTACAGTGCTCGCAGCTTTGGCTTGTCGCATACATAGTCAACGTATGCGTGGAGGTGATACGAGTAATGAACCGCCGTCATTCAATTAATCTGGCACGCCGTCCTGGCGCGCATATGCTCCTCGCAGCCTGCATCTCATGTTTTCAAACTTGCCGATGTTTTACCCATCTCGGCGCTTCTCAGGATCCCCGGGCCGGTCTGTAATCCGCCGTGGTCACTGAACAAGGGCGCTCTTGTAATACAAGAGTTTTCTCGTGGTTTCGCCGTCCTGTCATACAGGGTTCGGATACGTGTTTTACAATGATATGAAAATGAAACCGGTCGCACAGCCTGGCTGTCAGCGTCTTGTGCTGTCAATACGCGCTGTTAATGGGTTGTTATTGCAGGATACCCCTGCGATAGTAGTCAACTGTTTTGCACAATCGACAAAATTTGAGGTTCGCCATGACTGACAAAATTACTTCTGTTTCGGGTTCGTCAGTGGGCGGGCAGGATGTACATCGTTCCATTCAGGAGGTTGCCATGAGCTCCGAGGAAGCCAGCAAGATGCTGCGTACATACAATATTGCCTGGTGGGGCAATAACTATTACGACGTCAACGAACTGGGCCACATCAGCGTTTGCCCGGATCCGGACGTTCCGGAGGCTCGGGTCGATCTCGCCGAGCTGGTTAAAGCTCGCGAAGCCCAGGGCCAACGCCTGCCTGCGCTGTTCTGCTTCCCGCAGATCCTGCAACACCGCCTGCGTTCAATTAACGCCGCCTTTAAGCGCGCCCGTGAATCTTACGGCTATAAAGGCGACTACTTCCTGGTTTATCCGATCAAAGTAAACCAGCATCGTCGCGTGATTGAGTCGCTGATCCATTCCGGCGAGCCGCTGGGTCTGGAAGCTGGCTCTAAAGCCGAACTGATGGCCGTGCTGGCGCACGCTGGCATGACCCGTTCTGTTATCGTTTGTAACGGCTATAAAGACCGCGAATACATCCGCCTGGCGCTGATCGGCGAGAAGATGGGCCACAAGGTCTATCTGGTTATCGAGAAGATGTCCGAGATTAGCATCGTGCTGGAAGAAGCCGAGCGCCTGAACGTGATTCCTCGCCTGGGCGTTCGCGCCCGTCTGGCTTCCCAGGGCTCCGGTAAGTGGCAGTCCTCCGGTGGTGAAAAATCCAAATTCGGCCTGGCGGCAAACCAGGTTCTGCAGCTGGTGGAAATCCTGCGTGAACGCGGTCGCCTGGACAGCATTCAGCTTCTGCACTTCCATCTTGGCTCGCAGATGGCAAACATTCGCGACATCGCGACCGGCGTGCGTGAATCCGCCCGCTTCTACGTTGAGCTGCACAAGCTAGGCGTGAATATCCAATGCTTCGACGTTGGCGGTGGCCTGGGCGTGGACTACGAAGGGACGCGTTCCCAGTCCGACTGTTCGGTTAACTACGGCCTGAATGAGTACGCGAACAACATCATCTGGGCAATCGGCGATGCCTGTGAAGAAAACGGCCTGCCGCACCCGACGGTGATTACCGAGTCTGGCCGCGCCGTAACCGCGCACCACACCGTGCTGGTTTCCAACATCATTGGCGTTGAGCGTAACGAATACACCGCGGCGACCCCACCGGCCGATGACGCACCGCGCGCGCTGCAAAGCATGTGGGAAACCTGGCTTGAAATGCACCAGCCGGGCACGCGCCGTTCGCTGCGTGAATGGCTGCACGATAGCCAGATGGACCTGCACGATATCCACGTCGGCTACTCCTCCGGCGCCTACAGCCTGCAGGAACGTGCCTGGGCCGAACAGCTCTACCTGAACATGTGCCACGACGTGCAGAAACAGCTCGATCCGAGCAACCGCGCGCACCGTCCAATCATCGACGAGCTGCAGGAGCGCATGGCGGACAAAATGTACGTCAACTTCTCGCTGTTCCAGTCGATGCCGGATGCGTGGGGTATCGACCAGCTGTTCCCGGTGATGCCGCTGGAAGGGCTGAACCACGCGCCTGAGCGCCGTGCCGTACTGCTGGATATCACCTGTGACTCCGATGGCGCAATCGACCACTACGTGGACGGCGACGGTATCGCAACGACCATGCCAATGCCGGAATACGACCCGGAGAACCCGCCGATGCTGGGCTTCTTTATGGTTGGCGCGTATCAGGAAATCCTCGGCAACATGCACAACCTGTTCGGTGACACCGAAGCGGTAGACGTCTTCGTCTTCCCTGACGGCTCCGTGGAAGTTGAGCTGTCTGATGAAGGCGACACCGTGGCGGATATGCTGCAGTACGTGCAGCTCGACCCGAACAAGCTGCTGACCCAGTTCCGCGACCAGGTGAAGAACACCGGCCTTGACGAGGCGCTGCAACAGCAGTTCCTCGAAGAGTTTGAAGCCGGTCTTTACGGTTACACGTATCTGGAAGACGAGTAATTCAATCGCCCTCTTTCTGTGCGAGAGGGCAGGGTCAGGGGCAAAGGCAGCATCATCGCCTATACTCTCTTGAACCCGTATGAATTAGCGGCGATAATCCGCTCAATAAAAGGCAGTACCCCAATCCAATCCCTTCCTCGTCGGGTTTAACGACGCGGAGGGGATTTTTTTTAGGCTTTTTTTAACCCCAACCGAGAGGTCAGACAATGAGCACCTTAGGCCACAAATACGATAACTCCCTGGTATCTAATGCCTTTGGTTTTTTGCGTTTCCCGCTGAATTTCCAGCCGTACGATAGCGATGCGGACTGGGTTATCACCGGCGTTCCGTTTGATGCGGCAACTTCCGGTCGTGCGGGCGGCCGCCACGGCCCGGCAGCGATCCGTCAGGTGTCCACCAACCTGGCATGGGAAGGAAACCGCTTCCCGTGGAACTTCGACATGCGCGAGCGTCTGAACGTTGTGGACTGCGGCGACCTGGTATACGCCTTCGGTGATGCCCGCGAAATGAGCGAGAATCTTCAGGCTCACGCCGAGCGTCTGCTGGCTGCCGGCAAGCGTATGCTCTCCTTCGGCGGTGACCACTTTGTGACTTTGCCGCTGCTGCGCGCCCACGCTAAGCACTTCGGTAAAATGGCGCTGGTTCACTTCGATGCCCACACCGATACCTACGCGAACGGCTGCGAGTTCGACCACGGCACCATGTTCTACACCGCGCCAAACGAAGGCCTGATCGATCCGAACCACTCAGTGCAGATCGGTATCCGTACCGAGTTCGACAAAGACAACGGCTTCACCGTGCTGGATGCCTGCCAGGTGAATGACCGCGGCGTGGACGACATCATCGCTCAGGTTAAGCAGATCGTCGGTGATATGCCGGTGTACCTGACCTTTGACATCGACTGCCTGGATCCAGCGTTCGCGCCGGGTACCGGTACGCCGGTGATTGGCGGCCTGACGTCTGACCGCGCTATCAAGCTGGTACGTGGCCTGAAAGATCTGAATATCGTGGGGATGGACGTGGTGGAAGTGGCTCCGGCCTACGACCAGTCAGAAATCACCGCGCTGGCCGCGGCGACCCTGGCGCTGGAAATGCTCTACATCCAGGCAGCGAAAAAGGCGAATAAGTCTTAGGCGCTGATTGCTGCTGCGCGGCGCATGCGCAGCAGCAACATTCCTCCCGCCAGCAGGGTAATAACCTGCGACACAACCAGCACCGAAAAGCCTGAACTGACCGATCCCTCCGATTTCATCACCATTCCCATCAGCAGCGGAATAAAGGCCGCGCAGATATTGCCGATGCCGTTGATTATCCCATACGCGCTGCCAACAGCTTCCCGCGCGGCATGATGCTGAACGACCGCAGGAATGGCCGCCCCCTGCAGTCCCCAGAAGATATTGGCCGAGAGCATAAACAGCGCAAGCCATGCTGGCTGGTGGCTCAGCATCAGTGCGACAACGGACATCGCCGTCAGCAAACCGCCCACCACAAATAGCACCGGCGCCTGTTCCGGGCGCATCCTGTCGAGTAGTACCCCGCCAAGAAATTTAGATCCCAGGCTTAGCAGGAAGGGAATAGCCGCTAACATGCCCGTCGCGTGCAGCGAGAAGTGATGCTCATCACGAAGCCATGCGGGCAGCCATGCGCTGCTGCCCCAGAGATAGCTAAGCGTGGCGACTTCCACCAGAAGGATCCAGCCCAGCAGCGGCGTTTGCCAGGCAAGCGTAAAGGTCTGCACAAATCCCGATTTTTTTATCTTTGCCGTGCGGGGCGGTGCAGGCAGGAAGCGCCAGATTAACCCTCCACCCAGCACCAGATTCATGACCGCCAGTGCGTAAAAAGAACCGGCCCATCCCAGATGGGCCATCAACCATGTCACCAGCGGAAAGCCGACGGCCAGCCCGAGAGAGACGCCCAGCGCGGTAACGGCATTGGGCTTTCCGATCTCTTCGGCCCGGAAGCTATCGCTAATAAAGCGCGTTTTGAGCGAAAACAGCGGCCCTTCGGCAACGCCCAGAATCACGCGGGCAATGAGCATGCCCATTAGCGATCCCAGAAGTGGAGAAATAGCGCAAACCGCAGCCCAAATCGCAATACTGCTTAATAATCCCTGTCGATAATTTAATTTGCTTTCTATAACCGGCGTTAATAATAAAGCCGAAAAACCATAACCCAGGAGAAAGCAGGTCATCAGCATTCCCTGTAACATTCTGTTTTCATTTAGCTGAAAGTGTTCGGCAAATTCCGGATTTAAAATCATTACTGAGATATTCACCCGGTCGATGTAGGAAATAATAATAAGCAACAAAAGTGCTATTGTGCCTTGCCATCTTGCCGTCATTACGCCCGCCTTATATTTTAATTTATTAATATTTTTATCAGTGTGATTGTCACGGGGCTAAAATGATTCATCTGTGAAACTCATTGTTTATAAAGATAAATATTTAAATGTGTTTCACGGGTGAAACAACGTCCCAGCCACATTTATTTATTTTTATGAGTGGGCGAGAAGAAAAGTCAATACCTTTTATTCAGATTTAAGAGAATCAATAAAGCCTATTTATTCACACCTGAAGAATGAATGTTTCATATCTCTGCATTTTTTCGTGATCGCTTGCACAGATAGATAATTAAAACCCTTTCCATTAACAAATACGTCACAAACAGGCTTGACGAAAACGTCCCCGCTTTTATATTGACCGTATTAAATAAGAAACAAAGTTTCATATATGAGACGAAAGCCTGGAGGATCGTGATGAGCTGGATAGGCGTATGTGACGCAGAACAAGTACAGGAAGATTTCCCTTTTAGCGGCAACGTCGAAGGTAAAGAGATAGGCATTTATTTGATTGACGGTGAATATTACGCGCTGGAAGACGTATGCCCGCATGCCTATGCGCTGCTGAGCCAGGGCTTCGTCGAAGACGGTAAGGTGGAATGCCCGCTGCATGAGGCTATTTTCGACGTCAAAACCGGCCAGTGCCTGCACGGCCCCGGTGGGCGCAACCTCAACAGCTACCCGGTTCGGGTCATTGAAAACCAGATCCAGATTACCTTCATCGAGGAGACCGTGGCATGAGTGATTCCCTGAACTTCAACCCGGCGCTGCCGGAAAGTCGTCAGTTTACCCCTCCCGCAGAGGGCGGGAACGGCGCCATCCATAAGCCGGGTGATTACCAGAACTTGATCTGGCAGACCCGCAGCCGCGTACCGGAAAACTGGGAAGTGAGCCTTATCGCTACGCTGGAAGATTTCTTTGAGCAGGGCGTTGAAACCTTGCCGGAGCTGGTTAATGGGCTGAATGCGGTACGGATGCACGATATGCAGGGCGAGCCATGGAGCGACGCCAGCTTCCAGGCATTCTTACGGGTTCACGGCTACTGAGGGCAACGCGATGACGACTACCGTACAAAATTATCTTGATAAAGGTCTGCGTGGCCTCTGGTACCCCGTACTGGCAAGCTGGGAGGTGCAGTCTGCTCCGGTGGGGATTACCCGCCTCGGCGAGCAGATTGTGGTCTGGCGTAATAAGGATGGCCAGGTGCAGGCCCTGGAGGACCGCTGCCCGCACCGTGGCGCGCGCCTGTCGATGGGCTGGAACCTCGGCGATCGTATCGCCTGCTGGTATCACGGACTGGAAGTGGCGGGCAACGGTGAAGTGAAGGATGTGCCTGCCGTGGACAAATGTCCTCTGGTCGGCCAGCAGTGCGTGCGCAGCTACAGCGTGCAGGAGGTGCACGGCGCCATTTTCCTGTGGTTTGGCGTAACGGCGGAGCAGCAGCCCGATGAACTGACCTTCCCGGAGGAGCTGGCCGACGGCGAAGCCTACAGCAACTTCTTGTGTACCGCCGCATGGCAATGCAATTACCAGTACGCGCTGGAAAACGTCATGGACCCGATGCACGGCACCTATCTGCATTCGGCCTCGCACTCAATGGCGGAAGGCGACCGCAAGGCCGACATGGTACTCCAGCCGACCAAAACCGGCTTTATCTTTGAGAAAAAAGGCCAGACCGGCGTCAACTTCGATTGGGTTGAGCTGGGCAACACCGGGGCGCTATGGATGCGTCTGTCGATTCCTTACCGCAAGCGCTTTGGGCCGGGCGGGCACTTCTTTATCGTCGGCATGGTGGTGCCGGAAGATAACGACAACTGCCGCGTCTTCTTCTGGCGTATCCGCCGCGTGCAGGGCTGGCAGCGCGATATGTGGCGCTTTATGTACCGCAACCGTCTGGAAAAACTGCATTGGGAAGTCCTGGAGCAGGATCGTGTGGTGCTGGAAAGCATGGCGCCAGATGCCCGCGAACACGAATATCTCTATCAGCATGACGTCGGCCTCTCACGCCTGCGCCGCATGATGCAAAAAGCGGCCAGGGAACAGCTGGCAACCCTCGAAGCAGCGCAGGGCGCGGCCTGATGAACGGGCTGTTGAACGGCAAGCGTATCGTCGTGACTGGCGCAGCCCGCGGGCTGGGCTATCACTTCGCCAAAGCCTGCGCGGAGCAGGGCGCGGCGGTAGTGATGTGCGATATCCTGGCAGGTGAACTGGCTGAGAGTGCACACGGGCTAAGCGCTCTGGGGTATTCGATTGCCTCCCACGTTATCGATCTGGCCGATCCGCACTCTATTGAACAGGTCTTCAACGCCATTGGTGCCGAAGGGCAGATTGACGGCCTGGTGAACAATGCGGCAATGGCGACCGGCGTTGGCGGCGTGAATATGCTCGATTACGATCCCGATCTCTGGGATCGCGTGATGAGTGTGAACGTTAAAGGCACCTGGCTTGTGACGCGCGCCGCGGTACCGCTGATGCGTGAAGGGGCCGGGATAGTGAATGTGGCCTCCGACACCGCGCTGTGGGGCGCGCCACGCCTGATGGCCTATGTTGCCAGCAAAGGGGCAGTGATTGCCATGACGCGCTCGATGGCTCGCGAGCTGGGTGAGAAACGCATTCGTATTAACGCCATTGCGCCGGGGTTAACTCGCGTTGAGGCGACAGAATATGTCCCCGCCGAGCGCCATCAGCTGTATGAAAACGGGCGGGCGTTAACCGGCGCGCAGCTGCCTGAGGACGTCACCGGCAGCGTGGTCTGGTTGTTAAGCGACCTGTCGCGGTTTATTACCGGACAATTGATTCCGGTCAACGGTGGTTTTGTCTTTAACTAAAGGGTGAAGCGAGTATGGCAAACGATCAGGAAGTGAAGTATCTGGTGCCGGGACTTGAGCGCGGCCTGCAGTTACTGCTGGCCTTCGGCGAGCAGCATCGCGAACTGACCTTTGCCGAGCTGCACCGGCTGGTGGACATGCCGAAAGCAACCGCCTATCGCGTGGTGCAAACCCTGGAATACATGGGCTTTCTGGAGCGCAACACGCGCACCAATACCTTCTCGCTGGGCATGAACGTGCTGCGCCTGGGGTTTGAGTACATTGCCTCGCTGGATGTGGCGCAGGTCGGCCAGCCGGTGATTGAACAGCTGCGTGACGTCAGCCAGTGCAGCAGCCATCTGGCGATCCGTGACGGGCGCGACATTATCTACATCGCTCGCGTCAGCGCCGCCGGTTCACGTATCAATCAGGTCAGTATTGGCACTCGTTTACCAGTGCACTGCACGTCGCTGGGACGCATGCTGTTGACCGATATTTCCCGAACTGATTTTGAACTGCTGTTCCCACATGAGCGCCTGCCGGGCAACACGCCGGGGCAGCTTCACGACCGCGAAGCCCTGTGGCAGATGGTGCAGCAGGACAAAGCCCGCGGCTACGTGATTGGCGAATCCTTCTTCCGCCACGGCATCTCTTCCATTGTGTATCCGGTGTATGACCGCAGCGGGCGTGTGGCCGCGGTAGTGAGCATTCTGGTGCCGTCGGAAGAGATCCCACAAACCGACCGCGAGCGTCTACAAAACGACGTCCGTCTGGCGGCAGATAAAATTTCTGGCTTCTTAGGCTATTTGTCACAGGCCAGCTAAATCAGCGAGTTAACGTCAGGCGCTTAAGTGCGTCGGGCATGTTTTACGCCCAATTTGGGCCAGATGAGGCAACGAACGATGAGTATAACCGGAATTGAAAAGCTTGAATTTGGCGTTGAGAACCTGACGCACTGCGCCAAATTTATGCATGATTTTGGCTTGACGGGCGATGCAGACGGCCGGTCTTTCACTACCTTGAGCGGCGCTCGCGTGGAGCTTAGCCCCATTGATAGCCAGGAGCTGCCCCCTGCGTTTGAAGCGGGTAACACCCTGCGTCGCATGACCTGGGCGGTCGCCACGAAGGCTGACCTGGATGCGTTGCGTCCGAAACTGCAGCGGCAGCCCGGTTTTCGTGAAGTGGATGGTGCGCTGGAGTGCCTCGATCCTAACGGTATGACCCTGCGCGTGCAGGTAAGCCAGCAGAAGCCGGTCGATCTTAACGTCGAGCCGATTAACCAGTGGGGCGACGTGCGCCGCGTTGATACGCCAAGCCCGGTTTACGATCGCGCCCAGCCAATCAACGTTGGTCACGTAGTATTTTTTGTCGAAGCGCTGGCGGAGGTGGAGAAGTTCTATCGTGAGGTGCTCGGTTTCCAGGTTTCAGACCGTTACATCAACCGCGCCGTATTCCTGCGCTGCGGCGTGCGCGGGGGCCATCACAACCTCTTCCTGTTGCAGCTCCCTAACCGCAAGCGCGGGCTTAACCATGTGGCCTTTACCGTGCGTGACATCCACGAAGTGATCGGCGGTGGGATCGCGATGAACAAAAATAACTGGAGCACCTTTATCGGGCCTGGCCGCCATCCGGTTTCGTCAGCCTATTTCTGGTACGTCAACAGCCCTACGGGCGGCGCGTTTGAGTATTACACCAACGATGATTACCTGACCGAAAACTGGCAGCCGCGCGAGCTTGAACACTCTCTGGTCTCCTTTACCGAATGGGCGGTGGAAGGCGGCATCGACCATGACACCCGCCGCCAGCAGAAAAAGCTGGAGTCGGTATGACGTCGCGCATTGTCATAATTGGCGGCGGTCAGGCCGGTGGCTGGGCGGCAAAAACGCTGCGTGATGAGGGCTTTGACGGCGAGATTTGCGTTGTGGCGGAAGAAGAGTGGGATTTCTACGAGCGTCCGCCGCTCTCCAAAGCCTCTCTGCTGGAGCCGGATGCCGTGCTGCCGCGCCTGTTTCCCGAGGAAGTGCAGCAGGCGCTGAACCTGACCTGGTATCGTCCGCTGCGCGCTGAGTCCCTTGATTGCGATACAAAAACGGTACGTTTAAGCAATGGCGAGCACCTGAGCTACAGCACCCTTTTAATCGCTACCGGGGGGCGTGCGCGCCTGCCCGGTGAGGCATGGGCCAACCATCCTCAGGTCTACACCCTGCGTCACTGGCAGGATGCGCAGCGTCTGAAAGCGCGCCTGGCGGGAAGCAAAACGCTGGCGATTGTCGGCGGCGGCTGGATAGGCCTTGAGATTGCCGCTTCCGCGCGTAAAAGCGGCGTAGCGGTCACATTGTTCGAGCAGCAGCCTGCCCTGTGCATGCGTTCTGTCAGCGGCGAGGTTTCTCAGCGATTAGCCGCACTCCATCGCGAGCAGGGCGTGGATATCCGTACCGGCGTTGGCGCGCTGGAGCTTGAGGATGATAACGGTCGGCCGGTTATTCATTGCGAGGGTAAACGTGAAAGCTTCGACGCCGTTGTTGTCGGGATCGGCGTCGATCTCAACCTGGAGCTGGCCCGTGACGCCGGGCTTAACATCGAGCGTGGGATCGTGGTGGATTCACAGGGGCGCACGTCGGATCCGTCCGTCTTTGCCGCGGGTGACGTGGCGCAGCACCATCACTTCGGACTGTGCATTCAGTCGTGGGCATTTGCCCAGAACCAGGCGGTGGCAACGGCCAAAGCGATGCTTAACCCTGATGCGCCGGGCTACGACGACGCGCCGTGGCTGTGGTCGGATCAATACCAGCACAATATCCAGATCCTCGGTATTCCGCAGCCTGGCAGCACAACCACAGTGCGTGAAGATTCGCTGTTCTTCTCGCTGGATGAGCACGGACGGCTGACCCAACTGGTGGCGTTTAACGATGCGCGCACCGTCAAGCTGGCGAAACGCTGGATGGCGGCGGGGCGGGATTTATCGGCCGTGCCGCTTACCGACCCGACGTTTTCACTGATGTCACTGCGATAGCTAATCCGCACCCGTAGGGGGAGACATGACCACTTTTGAGACCAACACCGCGCCCGTTGAGGCAGGCGGTGAGGGGACCCGCACGCCTGAAAAGGCGGTGCGCTGGGCTATTCCGTTGTCGCTGCTTGCCTGTGTACTGCTGGCATTTTTCGACAAAATCAGCATTGCGGCGCTTTTTTCCGATAGCCATTTCCAGCAGGCGATGGGCATTGATTTTGATACCACGCGGCTCGGCATTCTGATGAGCGCCTTCCTGCTGAGCTACGGCTTTTCGTCGGTATTTTTAAGCGGTCTGGGAGACAAAATTGCGCCACTGCGACTGCTCACCGGCATGATGGCGGTGTGGTGTGTGCTGATGGTGGCGATGGGCTTTACCCATAACTACACGCTAATGATCGTGCTGCGTATCCTGCTCGGCGTGGCGGAAGGGCCACTGTTCCCGCTGGCGTTCGCCATTGTGCGTCATAGCTTCCCGCAGCACCTGCAGGCTCGCGCCACCATGCTGTGGCTGTTGGGTACGCCCGTGGGGGCGGCGATTGGTTTTCCGCTTTCCCTCTGGTTGCTCAACACCTTCGGCTGGCAGAGCACTTTCTTCGTGATGGCGCTGCTTACTGTGCCGGTGCTTATCTTCGTGCGTATCGGCCTGCGCGGGATCCGTCTGGACGCGAAACCTGCCACATCACAGGCTTCTCAGGATGAGCGACGTGCCGCACGGCGCGAGCTGTTTGTCAGCACGCACTTCTGGATCATCTGCATCTTTAACATCGCGTTTCTCACCTACCTGTGGGGCATCAACGGCTGGCTGCCGGGCTACCTGATTAAAGGTAAGGGCATTCACCTGGAGCATGCGGGCTGGCTGTCGTCGATGCCATTTATCGCCATGCTGGCCGGTGAGGTGATTGGCGCATGGCTTTCGGACCGGGTCGATAAACGTGCCGCGGCCTGTTTTATTTCGATGGCAGGGGCTGCTCTTGGGCTGGTGGCGGTGATGCACCTCGATACACCGCTGGCCATTATTGCGGCGATGAGCTTTAGCACCTTTATGTGGGGCACCGGCGCCCCCAACATTTTCGCCCTGCTGGCGAAGGCCACTCATCCGCGCGTAAGCGCCACGGCGGGCGGCATTTTCAACGGGTTGGGAAACTTTGCGGGCGCGCTGTCGCCGGCGGTGATGGGGGCATTGATTGCCTTCACCCACAGCATGGATTCCGGACTGATTTTTCTGGCGGTGATGGCGGCGGTGGGCTGCGTCCTGTTACTGCCGCTGCTGAGACGTTACTGAGGAGAGTGTCATGACTGATTCAACCATAGCTTCAAAACCGGGCGTTAAACCTGAAAACCTGACGATGGAAGAGTGGATCGAGTCGCGTATTGCGCGCTTCGAAGGCCGTAAATACGACTGGAACGCGCTGAAGTTCCAGGCTGATTTCGACCCGAAATACCGCCGCGCGCAGATGCGCTACATCGGCACGGGGGCAACGGGCGTCGCCAGCGATACCAACACGGTTCAGGCAGAACACTTTACCTTCTCCACCATGGTGCTGCCGTCTAAATGTGAAGGGCCTCTGCACCTGCACGATGATGTGGAGGAGGTGTTTTTCATGCTCAAAGGACAAATCACCCTGATGATCCAGGACGGTGATAACTACACCGAAACCGTGCTGCGCGAGCGCGATTTGATCTCCGTGCCGCCGGGAATCTATCGCGGGCTGTTTAACCACGGCGAAGAAGAGGCGCTGATGTGCGTCATGCTGGGGACCAACAAGCCGGAAATCCCGACCTACCCGGAAGACCACCCGCTCTCAAAAGTGAAGCGGGGCTAAGGGGGCGCTATGACGGGCTTTCGTGAACAGGGAAGCGGTATCCCGCTGATGCTGCTGCATGGCATTAGTTCCGGCGCAGCTTCCTGGCATAAGCAGATGTCGCTAAACGGTTTTCGCGTGCTGGCGTGGGACATGCCCGGTTATGGCGAAAACCCAATACTGGCGACCGAGCGTGCGAATGCGGGGGATTATGCCGACGCGCTGGCGGCGATGCTCGACCGCGCAGGCGTCTGGCGGGCGGTGCTGGTTGGCCACTCTTTGGGGGCGCTGGTCGCCAGCGCATTTGCCGCGAAATACCCGGAGCGCGTGCTGCATTTAGTGCTGGCGGATGCCGCGCAAGGCTATGGCCAGGCCGCAGCGGAACAGCGCGAGCAGGTGTGGCGCAGCCGGGAGCAACAGATAGCGCTAGGCGGCGAAATCCTCGCGCAAACCCGGGCCGCGAAGCTGCTGCGCCCGGGCGCGCGGGCCGAAGATATTGGCACGGTAGCGGCGGGGATGCGCAGGCTGTGTGTCGATGGTTATCTGGCCGCGGCCTGGATGCTGGTACATGACGATATCCACGGCTGGCTAAAGCGTTATTCCGGCGCGTTTGAAGTCTGGTGCGGGGAGCAAGATGCCATTACCCAGCCGGAGCTGGTGCAAGGGCTTGCTCTTCGCTATGGCATGCCTTTTATTAGCATCCCGCAGGCCGGGCATGCCAGCTATCTCGATAACGACGCGTTTTTTAACCAACAGCTTTTACGCATTAACGAAGAGGTGCGCGATGAATGCACAAATTGACGGGCGCATAGCGGTAGTCACCGGCGGTTCTTCCGGCATTGGCTTTGAAACGCTGCGCCTGCTGCTGGGCGAAGGGGCAAAAGTGGCCTTCTGTGGCCGCGACCAGGACCGCCTCGCCAGCGCGCATGCGGCGCTGCAAAATGAATATCCCGATGGGGAGATTTTCTCTTACCGCTGTGACGTGTTGAATGCCGATGAAGTCCTGGCGTTTGCGGATGCGGTGAAATCCCGCTTTGGCGCAACGGATATGCTGATCAACAACGCCGGGCAGGGTTATGTGGCGCACTTCCATGACACTCCGCGTGAGGCGTGGCTGCACGAAGCCGGGCTCAAACTGTTCGGCGTCATCAACCCCGTTCAGGCGTTTCAGCCGCAGCTGGAGCAATCGGATATCGCTTCTATTACCTGCGTGAACTCCCTGCTGGCGCTCCAGCCGGAGGAACACATGATCGCCACCTCTGCGGCCCGTGCGGCGCTGTTGAACATGACCCTTACGCTCTCAAAAGAACTGGTGAGTAAAGGTATTCGGGTGAACTCGATTCTTCTTGGCATGGTGGAATCCGGGCAGTGGCAACGCCGCTTTGAAGAGCGCGCGGATAAAAGCCAGAGCTGGCCGGAGTGGACGGCGGGAATTGCTCGTAAACGCGGCATTCCGATGGCTCGTCTCGGCAAGCCACAGGAACCTGCCCAGGCGCTGCTGTTCCTTGCCTCGCCGCTGGCCTCGTTTACCACCGGTGCCGCGCTGGACGTTTCCGGCGGTTTTTGCCGTCATCTGTAAGGACACATCATGAAAAAGATCATGTTAATTGGCTATGGGGCAATGGCGCAGGCGGTGATTGAGCGTCTGCCTGCTCAGGTTGCCATCGGCTGGATTGTGGCACGTGAATCTCACCATGACGCTATTCGGGCTCAGTTTGGTGATGCGGTGCTGGCACTGGCCTCGCCGATGGCGTGCACGGACACGCCCGATCTGGTGCTGGAGTGTGCCAGTCAGCAGGCCGTGGCGCAGTATGGCGAAGAAATTTTGCGGCGGGGCTGGCATCTGGCGGTGATTTCTACCGGGGCACTGGCGGACAGCGCGCTGGAACAGCGCCTGCTTCACGCGGGCGGCAAGCTGACCCTGCTCTCCGGTGCCGTGGCAGGCATTGACGGCCTGTCTGCGGCAAAAGAGGGCGGGCTTGAACGGGTGACCTATCAGTCTCGTAAAAGCCCGGCCAGCTGGCGCGGCAGCTACGCAGAGCAGCTTATCGATCTTAATGCAGTATCAGAAGCGCAGGTCTTCTTTGAAGGCAGCGCCCGCGAGGCGGCGCGTCTGTTTCCGGCCAATGCCAACGTTGCTGCTACCGTGGCGCTCGGCGGCATAGGCATGGATGACACCCGCGTGCGGCTGATGGTTGACCCGGCCACGAAGCGCAACACCCACACGCTGCACGTTGAAGGCGTGTTTGGCGAGTTTCATCTGGAGCTGAGCGGCCTACCGCTTGCCGGTAATCCAAAAACCTCCACTCTGGCGGCACTCAGCGCGGTACGCGCCTGCCGCGAACTGGCCCGGCGCTGAGGAACCATGATGGAAGAGTTGAATATTTTCATCGGCGGCCAGTGGCGACGCGGCGGCGGCAACCAGATGCAGAGTCATTTTCCCGCTGACGGTTCGCTGAACGCCACGCTGAACGCCGCCAGTCTCGACGATCTGCAGGACGCGATTGAGGCCGGCGAGCGTGCGTGGAGGGATCCCGCATGGCGAAACAGTCTGCCTCACAGCCGTGCAAAGATCCTGCACAGGGTGGCGGATCTGATCGAATCTCGGCTAGATGAGCTGGCACGCCTGCAGAGCCGCGATAACGGTAAGCCGCTGGCGGAAGCGCGCGGGCTGGTGATGAGTGCGGCGGGAACGGCGCGCTATTTTGCTGCTGCCTGTGAGCTGCTGGAGGGCGAATTGCCCACGCCACGGCAGGCTGACTTACTGACGCTGAGCCGCTATGAGCCGCTGGGTGTGGTGGCAGCCATTACGCCGTGGAATTCGCCTATTGCCAGCGAAATGCAGAAAGTCGCCCCTGCTATTGCGGCCGGTAACGCAGTTATCCTCAAACCCGCGGAAGCCACGCCGCTGATGGCGCTGGAGCTGGCGCGAATTTTTGAGCAGGCCGGGCTACCCGCCGGGCTGCTCAGCGTATTACCGGGCAAAGGTTCAGTGATTGGCGATGCGCTGGCGCGTCACCCCAAGGTGCGGAAGATCTCCTTTACCGGAGGAACCACCACGGGCCGCCATTTGGCGCACGTGGCGGCTGAAAAGCTTATTCCTGCTTCACTGGAACTGGGCGGTAAATCCCCGACCATCGTTTTGGAAGATGCCAACATTGAGCAGGCCGCGCGTGGGATCTGCTACGGCATTTTCAGCTCGGCGGGGCAGGCGTGCATCGCGGGTTCGCGCCTGTTCGTGCATGAAAGCGTTTATCCGCAGCTGATGGCGCGACTGCTGGAACTCACGCGCGGGCTGCGCATCGGTAATCCCTTCACTGACGGCGTGCACATGGGGCCGTTAATTAACGACAGGCACCGTCAGAGCGTGCAGGACTACGTCGAGCTGGCGAAGCGTGAAGGCGGGCGCTTGCTGTGCGGCGGGGAGATCCCGGCCGATCCACAGTTGGCAAACGGCAGTTTCTTCCTGCCTACGATCGTTGAAGGACTGACCAATAGCGCTCGCGCTTGCCAGGAAGAGATCTTCGGCCCGGTGCTGGTCGTCATGCCGTTTAGCGATGAGGCGGCGCTGATTCGCGAGGCTAATGACTCGGTTTATGGCCTTGCGGCAGGGATCTGGACGCGCGATACAGGCCGTGCCCTGCGCCTGAGTGAGCAGTTGGAAGCGGGCACGGTGTGGATCAACACCTACAAAGTTTTTGCTATTTCGACCCCGTTTGGGGGCTTTAAAGAGAGCGGTCTGGGCCGCGAAAAGGGCATTCAGGGGCTGAAAGCCTGGATGCAGCAAAAGAGCATTTATCTGGCGACGGGCAACGGCGTCAACCACTGGTGCGACTGAGAAAAGGGTGAGCAATGAGTGAAATGATAACCGTCGGCGACGCCATCGCCAGAACGCTGGAACAGTATAAGGTTGAGGCCATTTATGGCGTCATCTCTATTCATAACTTACCTATCGCGGATGCGGTGGGGCAGCGCGGGAATATCCGCTTTGTCCCGGCGCGCGGTGAAGCGGGTTCTGTCACTATGGCCGACGCCCACGGGCGTTTTTCCGGCCTTGGCGTGGCGCTAACCAGCACCGGTGCGGGCGCAGGTAACGCGGTGGGCGCGCTGGTTGAGGCGATGAATGCCTGCACGCCGCTATTGCATCTGACCGGTCAGGTGGAGAAAGCCTGGCTGGATGCCGACACCGGGTTTATCCATGAAACCCGCGATCAGCTGACCTTCCTGAAGGCCAGCTCAAAACGGGCGTATCGCATCAGCAATGCCAACCAGGCGATGGCGATTCTGCATAAAGCCATTCAGGAGGCGCAGACCCCGCCGTGTGGACCAGTCTCTGTCGAAATCCCGATCGATATTCAGGGGGCGAAGATCCCGCTGTCGCTGGTGACGGCACCGGTAAAAGCGGCTTCGGCTTCAACCGTAGATGCCACGGTTGTCGATACGCTGTGGGCGCAGCTAAAACAGGCGAAACAGCCGCTACTGTGGCTGGGCGGCGGGGCTCTGGGCTGCTCAGAAGCAGTGAAAAAACTGGCGGATGCGGGGATTACCGTTATCTCCAGCACCCATGCGCGCGGCGTGCTGGCGGACAGCCACCGTGCCAGCCTGCGAGCGTTCCATAACTCGCCGTCGGTTGAGGCTCTCATCGCGCAGTGCGACTTTACGCTGGTGGCCGGTTCACGCCTGCGCAGTAACGAAACCCGCTCGTGGACGCTTGAACTACCGCATCCGCGCGTGCAGGTTGATATCGATCCGGCGGCGGCGAGCCGTAACTACCTGATGGACAACACCCTCGTGGCTGACTGTGCTTCGCTGATGGCCGCCCTGGCCGATAAAGCGCAGGGGCGTGAATGGGGCGATGCCCATTGGGATGCTCAGGTGCAGGAGGCGGTAGCCAAAGCGGATCAGGGGCTACGGGAGCAGTGCGGGGCCTATGCGAAGCTCAATGATGCTATCGAGAAAGCGTTACCGAAAGATGGCCTGCTGGTACGCGATATCACCGTTTCCGGCAGCCTGTGGGGCAGCCGTTTGTTCCGCGCGCACGGGCCGCTGATGAACATCCACTCCCTCGCAGGGGCGATCGGTATGGGTCTGCCGATGGCCATCGGCACCGCGATTGCTAATCCACAACGTAAGGTCGTGGGGCTGGTCGGCGATGGCGGCTTGAGCCTGAACATGGGAGAACTGGCGACGCTGGCGCAGGAGAAAGCTAACGTCACGCTGCTGGTGATGAACGATGGCGGTTACGGCGTGATGCGTGGCATTCAGGATAAGTATTTCGGCGGGCGTCAGTATTATAACGAGCTGCATACGCCGGATTTCACCCAGCTTGCTCAGGCGATTGGCCTGCAGGCCTGGAGCGTGGAACGGGCTGAGGATTTTGACTCGGTGATGACTGAAGCTCTGGCGATGCCGGGGCCTTCGGTCGTAGAAGTGCGAATGGGGCTGATAGGTGCCCTGAAGTTCGCCGGGCCACCGCAGAAGACGCTTTACTAAGGTATTGGCTGTGGCGCTCTTCTTGAACTGTTCGGGGAGAGCTTAGGCAGATGTTCTGGGCAGGGTTAACACGCTTAGCCCTATAACGATCGACCTGTTATTCAGGCCGATCGTTGCCACATATTTATTTAATCCCGTCCGCCGCCATACGGTCGCGGATGTGCTGGGCACGCGCGGCAGACGCCGGGTGGTCGTCCAGCATGGAGCTTTGACGGCCTTCGTCGAGCTTAGCCAGTTTCTCAAAGCTGGTGGCAAGGCCGGTCGGGTTGATACCACGTTTGCGCAACAGATCGTAAGAGTAGTCGTCAGCCTCGGACTCCTGGCGCTGGGAGAACTGAGCGTTGACCAGTTTTTCGCCTAAATCCCCAAGCTGAGACTGCGACAGGTTGCCAATCACGCCGCCCGCAGATGCCGCTGCAACACGTGCTGCGTTAGCCCCGAGCGCGACCTGCATACCTTTTTTCACGTGGCCGAGCGCGACGTGCCCCATTTCGTGGCCAATCACCGCTTCGACTTCGTTGTCATCCATGATGTCCATCAGGCCGCTGTAGACGCGGATACAGCCGTTCGCCATGGCGAAGGCGTTGACGTCCTTGGTGACGTACACCTTGTAGTTGACCGGCAGGCCGTTGATGTTATCGCCCAGCGCGGAGGCAATTTTGTTCAGCCGCTGGGTGTAGGGGCTGTCTGCCGGGGCAATCGTGGCTTTGCTGTCCTGCTGCTTGCAGGCGTCATCGCTCAGGGTTTTGACCTGGGCATCGCTTAGCGTGTAGGCCTGGAAAGCTTCGGCTCCGGAGGTAAGTAGCCCGTTGGAGTCCATTCCCTGGCAGCCGGTCAGCAGGGCCGCGACGCTCAGGCTCAACAATATTGGGCGCATCTTCATGGCCATTTTTCCTTTCTTTATAATAGGTAAAAACAGAATCGGATTTACCGCAGGCGAGGCGGCTCCACACTCAGTATAAAGAAGAATAAATGGCCTGCGCATCAGGTTGCGCAACTTGCGAGCGTTATCCAGAGATTTCTTACCCTGTCAACGGCGCGCCGCATGTACATGACCATTCCCCTGGTGTACATTGTTGTCACATTTTCGGGCGTAGCCCATAACGCATCGTAGTCAAGGCGCGATCTTCAACCATCCGATCTGGAGTCAAAATGTCCTCTCGTAAAGAGCTTGCCAATGCTATTCGTGCGCTCAGCATGGACGCAGTACAAAAAGCCAAATCCGGTCACCCGGGTGCCCCTATGGGCATGGCCGACATTGCCGAAGTCCTGTGGCGTGATTTCCTGAACCATAACCCACAGAACCCGTTATGGGCTGACCGTGACCGCTTCGTGCTGTCCAACGGCCACGGTTCTATGCTGATTTACAGCCTGCTGCACCTCAGCGGTTATGACCTGCCGATTGAACAGCTGAAAAACTTCCGTCAGCTGCATTCTCAGACTCCGGGCCACCCGGAAGTGGGCTACACCGCAGGTGTTGAAACCACGACTGGCCCTCTGGGTCAGGGCATCGCGAACGCGGTCGGTATGGCTATCGCAGAGAAAACGCTGGCGGCGCAGTTCAACCGCCCAGGACACGACATCGTGGACCACTTCACCTATGCATTCATGGGTGATGGCTGCATGATGGAAGGCATCTCTCACGAGGTTTGCTCTCTGGCGGGTACCCTGAAGCTGGGTAAACTGGTTGCTTTCTATGACGACAACGGCATCTCCATCGACGGCCACGTTGAAGGCTGGTTCACCGACGATACTGCGAAACGCTTTGAAGCCTACGGCTGGCACGTAGTGCGCGGCGTAGACGGTCACGACGCGGCGGCTATCAAACGTGCGGTAGAAGAAGCGCGCGCTGTTACCGACAAACCTTCCCTGCTGATGTGCAAAACCATCATCGGTTTCGGTTCCCCGAACAAAGCCGGTACTCACGACTCCCACGGCGCACCGCTGGGTGATGCAGAGATCGCACTGACTCGTGAAGCGCTGGGCTGGAACCACGCGCCGTTCGAAATCCCTTCTGACATCTATGCTCAGTGGGATGCGAAAGAAGCAGGTCAGGTTAAAGAAGCGGCCTGGAACGAGAAGTTCGCTGCCTACGCCAAAGCCTTCCCGCAGGAAGCCGCTGAGTATACTCGCCGCGTGAAGGGCGAAATGCCGGCTGACTTCGATGCAAAAGCAAACGAATTCATCGCTAAGCTGCAGGCAAATCCATCCAAAATTGCCAGCCGTAAAGCGTCTCAGAATGCTATCGAAGCGTTCGGCCCGCTGCTGCCAGAATTCCTGGGCGGCTCCGCTGACCTGGCGCCTTCTAACCTGACTATCTGGTCCGGTTCTAAAGCGATTAACGAAGATACCGCCGGGAACTACATCCACTACGGCGTGCGCGAATTCGGTATGACCGCGATTGCCAACGGTATCTCCCTGCACGGTGGTTTCCTGCCGTACACCTCTACCTTCCTGATGTTCGTAGAATATGCCCGTAACGCGGTGCGTATGGCTGCGCTGATGAAACAGCGTCAGGTGATGGTTTATACCCACGACTCCATCGGCCTGGGCGAAGATGGCCCGACTCACCAGCCGGTTGAGCAGGTTGCTTCCCTGCGCGTGACCCCGAACATGAGCACCTGGCGCCCATGTGACCAGGTTGAGTCCGCGGTGGCGTGGAAATACGGCGTTGAGCGTCACGACGGCCCGACCGCACTGATCCTTTCCCGTCAGAACCTGGCTCAGCAGGATCGTACCGAGCAGCAGCTGAAAGACATCGCTCGCGGTGGCTACGTGCTGAAAGACTGCGCGGGTCAGCCTGAGCTTATCTTCATCGCTACCGGTTCCGAAGTTGAGCTGGCCGTGGCGGCATGGGACAAGCTGACTGCCGAAGGCGTGAAGGCGCGCGTGGTTTCCATGCCTTCTACCGACGCATTCGACAAGCAGGATGCTGCTTACCGTGAATCCGTGCTGCCGAAAGCCGTTCCTGCTCGCGTGGCTATCGAAGCCGGCATCGCTGACTACTGGTACAAATACGTTGGCCTGAACGGCGCTATCGTTGGCATGACCACCTTCGGTGAGTCTGCTCCAGCGGAACTGCTGTTCGAAGAGTTTGGCTTCACCGTGGAAAACGTGGTGAAACAGGCTAAAGCGATTCTGTAATCCGTCTCGATAAATATGAGGGTCGCTTCGGCGGCCCTTTTTTATGCCGATTATTCCACTAATGCCCTGTTCTTTATTCCACCACTGCGGCGTTGAGTTGCAGTTATTCCACCAAAACTGTGATGTGCGTCAGAAGTTGAGCTGAGCATATTGGGGTATCGTTCCTTTTATTCCCGCTTTCGCTTAACATAGCTGAAGCGTTTCAGTCGAATAAATGTTCGACAATTAAGCAAACAAGTGCAGTTTCATGAGTGCGAGGATTCCCCTCGGGCGGTTGCTGGATTACTCTGTCAGCCACTAAATCCCAGGGATTCTGGCAGGAGAGATATGACCGTACGCATCGCTATTAATGGCTTCGGTCGCATTGGGCGCAACGTGGTACGTGCTTTGTACGAATCTGGTCGCCGTGCGGAAATTACCGTGGTAGCAATCAACGAACTGGCAGACGCTGCGGGTATCGCGCATCTGTTGAAGTACGATACCAGCCACGGCCGCTTTGCCTGGGATGTGCGCCAGGAGCGCGAAGTCCTGTTTGTGGGCGATGACAGCATTCGCCTGCTGCACGAACCGACCATTGAGGCGCTGCCATGGCGCGAGCTTGGCGTTGATATCGTGCTGGACTGTACCGGCGTATTCGGCTCCCGCGCTGACGGTGAAGCCCACCTCGCGGCAGGGGCGAAAAAAGTGCTGTTCTCGCACCCTGGCGGCAACGATCTCGATGCTACCGTCGTTTATGGCGTTAACCATGAACTGGTCGAAGACAGCCACCGCATCGTCTCCAACGCCTCCTGCACCACAAACTGTATTATTCCGATTATTAAACTGCTGGATGAAGCGTTTGGCATTGAGTCCGGGACGGTCACGACCATCCACTCGGCGATGCACGATCAGCAGGTTATTGACGCCTATCACCCCGATTTACGACGCACCCGCGCGGCGAGTCAGTCGATCATTCCGGTGGATACGCGTCTTGCAGCCGGTATCACGCGTATTTTCCCACAGTTCAATGACCGTTTTGAGGCCATTGCGGTGCGTGTACCGACGATAAACGTCACGGCAATTGATTTAAGCGTCACGGTCAAAAATTCGGTAAATGCATGTGAAGTCAACCACTTGCTGCAAAAAGCGGCACAGGAAGCATTTCATGGTATAGTTGACTATACGGAATTACCGTTGGTCTCTACTGATTTTAACCACGATCCGCACAGTGCAATCGTCGACGGCACGCAAACGCGGGTCAGTGGGCAACATCTGATTAAAACTCTAGTCTGGTGTGATAACGAATGGGGCTTTGCCAACAGGATGCTCGATACCACGTTGGTTATGGCTCAATGGATTTCAGGTAAGGCGCACGTTGCGTCTGCAAAACTTTAAGAATCAACGAGAGGATTCACCATGTCTGTAATTAAGATGACCGATCTGGATCTGGCGGGCAAACGCGTTTTCATCCGTGCCGATCTGAACGTGCCGGTTAAAGACGGGAAAGTCACCAGCGATGCACGTATCCGTGCTTCTCTGCCGACCATTGAACTGGCTCTGAAACAGGGCGCTAAAGTCATGGTTACTTCTCACCTGGGTCGTCCGACCGAAGGCGAGTACAACGAAGAATTCTCTCTGCTGCCAGTTGTTAACTACCTGAAAGACAAACTGTCTAACCCGGTTCGTCTGGTAAAAGATTACCTGGACGGCGTAGAAGTTGCCGCGGGTGAACTGGTTGTGCTGGAAAACGTTCGATTCAACAAAGGCGAGAAAAAAGACGACGAAGCGCTGTCCAAAAAATACGCCGCACTGTGCGACGTGTTCGTGATGGACGCATTCGGTACTGCACACCGTGCGCAGGCTTCTACTCACGGCATCGCTAAATTTGCTGACGTTGCCTGTGCAGGCCCGCTGCTGGCAGACGAACTGGAAGCGCTGGGTAAAGCCCTGAAAGAACCTGCTCGTCCAATGGTTGCTATCGTTGGCGGTTCTAAAGTTTCTACCAAACTGACCGTGCTGGACTCCCTGTCCAAAATTGCTGACCAGCTGATCGTTGGCGGCGGCATCGCGAACACCTTCGTGGCAGCTCAAGGCCACAACGTCGGTAAATCCCTGTACGAAGCAGACCTGGTTGATACCGCGAAAGAACTGCTGACCCGCTGCGATATCCCAGTACCAACCGACGTTCGCGTTGCGACCGAGTTCTCCGAAACCGCGACTGCAACCCTGAAGTCCGTGAACGACATCAAAGACGAAGAGCAGATTCTGGATATGGGCGATGTTTCCGCTGAGAAACTGGCTGAAATCCTGAAAAACGCGAAAACCATTCTGTGGAACGGCCCGGTCGGCGTGTTCGAATTCCCTAACTTCCGTAAAGGGACCGAAATCGTTGCTCGCGCTATCGCAGACAGCGAAGCCTTCTCTATCGCAGGCGGCGGCGACACTCTGGCGGCTATCGACCTGTTCGGTATCGCAGACAAAATTTCCTACATCTCTACCGGCGGCGGCGCATTCCTCGAGTTCGTGGAAGGCAAAGTACTGCCAGCTGTAGCGATGCTCGAAGAGCGCGCTAAGAAGTAATTCCTACGGGCAGGGTATCCTGCCCGTTGATTTATTGCCGCCCGGCAAGATTCAGGACGGTGATTCGATTTTTCCAAGGCCTACAGGACACATCAACATGTCTAAAATTTTTGATTTCGTAAAACCAGGTGTTGTAACTGGCGACGACGTACAGAAAATCTTCCAGGTAGCAAAAGAGAACAACTTTGCTCTGCCAGCCGTTAACTGCGTCGGTACCGACTCTATTAACGCCGTTCTGGAAACCGCTGCGAAAGTAAAATCTCCGGTTATCGTTCAGTTCTCCAACGGCGGTGCTGCTTTCATCGCTGGTAAAGGCGTGAAAACTGATGTTCCACAGGGTGCTGCTATCCTGGGTGCAATCTCTGGTGCGCACCATGTTCACCAGATGGCTGAACATTACGGTGTTCCGGTTATCCTGCACACTGACCACTGCGCTAAGAAACTGCTGCCGTGGATCGATGGCCTGCTGGACGCGGGTGAAAAACACTTTGCCGCTACCGGTAAACCACTGTTCTCTTCCCACATGATTGACCTGTCCGAAGAGTCTCTGGAAGAAAACATCGAAATCAGCTCAAAATACCTGGCTCGCATGTCCAAACTGGGCATGACCCTGGAAATCGAACTGGGCTGCACCGGCGGTGAAGAAGACGGCGTGGACAACAGCCACATGGACGCTTCTGCTCTGTATACCCAGCCAGAAGACGTTGATTACGCTTACACCGAGCTGAGCAAAATCAGCCCACGCTTCACCATCGCGGCTTCCTTCGGTAACGTGCACGGCGTGTACAAACCAGGTAACGTGGTTCTGACCCCAACCATCCTGCGCGACTCTCAGGACTATGTTTCTAAGAAACATAACCTGCCGCACAACAGCCTGAACTTCGTCTTCCACGGCGGTTCCGGTTCTTCCGCTCAGGAAATCAAAGACTCCGTAAGCTACGGCGTTATCAAAATGAACATCGATACCGACACCCAATGGGCGACCTGGGAAGGTATTCTGAACTACTACAAAGAAAACGAAGCTTACCTGCAGGGTCAGCTGGGTAACCCGAAAGGCGCTGACCAGCCGAACAAAAAATACTACGATCCACGCGTCTGGCTGCGTTCAGCTCAGAGCTCCATGATCGTTCGCCTGGAGCAGGCATTCAAAGAGCTGAACGCGGTAGACGTTCTGTAATTTGAGTTTAGCCTTGCTTTAGTGAAAACCCGCTTCGGCGGGTTTTTTTATATTCAAATAAAAGTGTAATATTTGCAGGTGTTTTTAATATTAAATCATATTTTTACCTGGCTGGATGAATTAACGGCAATCTGTATAAATTTTCATTTCTGATAACAGCTTACTGACATTTATATGAATTTATTATCACCATAACTTTATTTTATTCAGGATATTTAGGTTGACCTTAATCATATAAATGGCAGATCGCAAAATCATAACTCATTGTTATTTTTGTATTTTATTGTATTCGAGTGCTTATTGAACAAATCATGGTTGAGCAGTTGTGAGTCGCAGCACATAACCTTTAACGGGGAATTCGTAAGATCGCTGCCATCGGCAACTTATTAGGCATGGCGCTTTATGGATAATACGACATTACCTAAAACACAGCACCTGGTCGTATTTCAGGAAGTGGTAAGAAGTGGTTCATTTGGCTCTGCGGCGAAGCAGATGGGTTTGACTCAGCCAGCGGTCAGTAAAATTATCAGCGACATGGAGGCTCTGTTCGGACTGGAGCTTATCATTCGCAAAAATACCGGCGTTCAGCTCACCGTGGCAGGTAAAGTGCTGCTCGGCTACGCCGAGTCTATTACCCGCGAAATGCGCAATATGTGCAACGAAATGAGCAGCCTGGTCGGCAGCGAGGCGGTGGATGTTTCCTTCGGCTATCCTTCACTTATCGGCTTTACTTTCCTGCCGGGCATGATGAAAGCCTTCAAAGAGCTGTACCCTCATGCCGAAGTCTCGATGTTTGAAGCGCAGCTTTGTTCCTTCTTACCGGCAATACGCGACGGCAGGCTGGACTTTGCTATCGGCACGCTCAGCGACGAAATGCTACTTCAGGATTTACATATTGAGCCGCTGTTCGAATCAGAGTTTATTCTGGTTGCCAGCCGAACACGAACGCGCGGAGGCGCGATGACGCTTCGCTCATTAAGCCATGAGCAGTGGGTGTTGCCTCACACCGAAATGGGCTACTACAGCGAACTCCTGACCATCCTGCAAAAGAACCACATCACCAGCGATAAAATCATCAAAACTGACTCCGTAGTCACCATCTATAACATGGTGCTGACCGCCGGTTTCCTGACGATTATTCCCCGTGAAATGATCGCCCCCTTTGGTTCTCAGGAGTTTATTCAGGTTCCCTTAACGGATGAACTGCCTGTAGCACGCTATGCCGCGGTATGGTCAAAAAATTGCCGAATAAAAAAATCAGCCGCCACGTTGGTCGAATTAGCCAGAGTGCATTCAGTACGTAATCAATATCAATTTAATAAATTAACGGTGGTGGCTTAGCAAAACTAACCAACTCGCTTTTTATTATTAATTAACCAAGGGCGGCGAATTGCATCTATTTGCCATCTCTAATATTGCATTTTTAATGCAGAGGTCAACATGCATATCGACAACGAACTTCCTGTCACTTTTAACGATGTTCTCGAAGCGAAAAAAAGAATATCTGGATTTGTGTATAAAACCGGGATGCCTCGCTCTAATTATCTTAGCGAATGCTGTAAAGGTGACATCTATTTAAAATTTGAAAATATGCAGCGCACCGGCTCGTTTAAAATGCGCGGCGCATTCAACAAGCTTAGCTCGCTGAGCGAAGAGGAAAGAGCCCGGGGCGTCGTGGCCTGCTCTGCGGGGAATCATGCCCAGGGCGTTTCATTGTCCTGTGCGCTTCTCGGTATCAACGGCAAGGTGGTGATGCCAAAAGGGGCACCAAAGTCGAAGGTCGCCGCCACCACAGATTATTCGGCTCAGGTCATTATCCACGGCGACAATTTTAACGAAACCATCGCTAAGGTTAGCGAGATTGTTGAAACCGAAGGGCGCATCTTTATCCCACCTTTTGATGATGAAAAAGTGATTGCCGGGCAGGGCACGATTGGCCTGGAGATCCTTGAAGATCTATACGACGTCGATAATGTGATTGTGCCTATTGGCGGCGGTGGCCTGATTGCCGGGATTGCGGTAGCGATTAAATCCATTAACCCAACGATTAATATTATTGGCGTGCAGGCAGAAAACGTTCACGGCATGGCCTCTTCTTTCCGTACTGGCGAAATTACCGCGTATCGAGCAAGCAGCACGTTGGCTGACGGTTGTGACGTCGCTCGCCCAGGGGCGTTAACCTTCGAAATCGTTAAAAAATTAGTCACCGATATTATTTTGGTCAGCGAAGAAGAGATCAGAAATAGCATGGTGGCACTTATTCAGAGAAACAAAATTGTCACCGAGGGGGCCGGTGCGCTTGCCTGTGCTGCTTTATTAAGCGGCAAGCTTGACCATTATATTAAAGGCCGGAAAACCGTGAGTATTATTTCTGGCGGAAATATTGATTTGTCTCGCGTCTCTGAAATTACTGGCACCGCGGAAGCCTGCCTGAGTTAAATAAGGATCTTCATTATGAGTAATGCAGAAACAACCCTTGTTGGTCAAAAAGAATCCTCCCTGTGGCGTAAGTCCGATACCACCTGGACCCTCGGCCTGTTTGGCACCGCCATCGGCGCGGGAGTACTGTTTTTCCCGATTCGCGCGGGCTATGGCGGCCTGATCCCAATATTGATCATGCTGGTCCTGGCCTACCCAATCGCTTTCTTCTGCCACCGGGCGCTGGCGCGGCTGTGCCTTTCCGGCAGTAACCCATCGGGAAATATCACCGAAACCGTAGAGGAGCATTTTGGTAAAACCGGCGGGGTGGTTATCACCTTCCTGTACTTCTTTGCCATTTGCCCGCTGCTGTGGATTTACGGCGTCACCATCACTAACACCTTCATGACCTTCTGGGAAAATCAGCTCCAGCTTATGCCGTTAAATCGTGGGCTGGTCGCGCTGTTGCTGCTGATGTTGATGGCCTTTGTCATCTTCTTCGGCAAGGATCTGATGGTGAAGGTGATGAGCTATCTCGTTTTCCCGTTCATCGCGAGCCTGATTATTATTTCCCTGTCGCTGATCCCTTACTGGAATTCGGCGGTTATCGAGCAGGTGAATCTGAGTGAAATCGCCTTGACCGGGCATGACGGCATTCTGGTGACGGTGTGGCTCGGTATCTCCATCATGGTGTTCTCCTTTAACTTCTCGCCGATTGTCTCTTCTTTTGTAGTGTCGAAGCGCGAAGAGTACGAAGCGGATTTCGGAAAAGCCTATACCGAAGATAAGTGCTCAAAAATCATCTCACGTGCCAGCATGTTGATGGTCGGCGTGGTGATGTTCTTCGCCTTCAGCTGCCTGTTCACGCTGTCGCCGCAGAACATGGCTGAAGCGAAAGCGCAGAACATTCCGGTGCTGTCCTACCTCGCTAACCATTTCTCTTCGCTGTCCGGTTCTAAGTCTACTTTTGCCACGGTGCTGGAATACGGCGCGTCGATTATCGCCCTGGTGGCCATTTTCAAATCCTTCTTTGGTCACTACCTGGGTACGCTGGAAGGGCTGAATGGCCTGGTCCTGAAGTTTGGCTATAAGAGCGACAAAACGAAGATTTCTCAGAGCAAACTTAATCTGATCAGCATGGCGTTTATCATGGGGTCAACCTGGGTTGTGGCCTACGCTAACCCCAACATTCTTGACCTGATTGAAGCAATGGGGGCCCCGATTATTGCCTCTCTGCTGTGCCTGCTGCCGATGTACGCTATTCGTAAAGTCCCGGCGCTGAGCAAATATAGAGGCAGAACCGAAAACATCTTCGTTACCGCGATCGGCCTGCTGACGATCCTGAATATCGTATACAAAATCTTGTAATTAATCGTCATGGGCTCAGGATGAGTGAACGTTAATATGAATGAATATCCGGTAATATTAACCATAAATTGTGGTTCATCTTCAGTTAAGTTTTCCGTGCTGGATGAAATTTCCATGGAGCCACTTTTAGCGGGGATTTGCGAGGGGATTAACACCGAGGCGACCACGCTGATTGTTAATAGCGGCGAGCCGGTGAAGTTGGCTCATTCCGATTATGAAGATGCGCTGGCGGCAATTGCTCTCGAACTTGAAAAGCGCAACCTGATTGAATGCGTGGCCTATATAGGCCACCGCATTGCGCACGGCGGGGCTATTTTTGGCGAATCGGTATTGCTCACGGATGAGGTTGTGGAGCAAATTCGTGCCGTTTCACCGCTCGCTCCGCTGCACAATTATGCCAACCTTAGCGGCGTCGCCTCTGCCCGGCTGCGCTTTCCTGGCGTGCCGCAGGTCGCGGTATTTGATACCAGTTTTCATCAGACGATTAGCCCGGAAGCCTACCTTTATGGCCTGCCGTACAGCTACTTCAAAGAGCACGGCGTCAGGCGCTATGGGTTCCACGGCACCTCTCACCGCTACGTTTCAATGCAGGCTGCTGAGTTGCCTGAACTGAAAGGCGTCTCATCAGGGCTGGTGATTGCTCATCTGGGTAACGGCGCGTCGGTTTGTGCGGTTGCAGGAGGGCAAAGCGTCGATACCTCTATGGGAATGACGCCGCTGGAAGGGCTCATCATGGGCACGCGGTGTGGCGACGTGGACTTCGGGGCGATGGTGTGGCTGGCAAGGCAAACCGGGCAATCGCTGGATGACCTTGAGCAGGTGGCAAACACCGAATCAGGCCTGCTGGGGCTTTCGGGTATCTCTTCCGACCTGAGGACGCTGGAGAAAGCCTGGCGGGAAGGTGACGCTCGTGCCGAACTGGCGATAAACACTTTTGTGCACCGTATCGCCAGAGCCATAGGCGGGCATGCTACTTCGCTCCCCCGTTTTGACGGTTTAATTTTTACCGGCGGCATTGGCGAAAATTCCGTGCTTATTCGCAGGCTGGTCATTAAACATTTACGCGTATTCGGCATAGAAATGGATGAAGAAAAAAACGCGCGGCCTAATTCTGACGGCGAGCGAATTATTTCATCCGAAAGTTCTGCGGTGCTGTGCGCGGTAATTCCTACCAATGAAGAAAAAATGATTGCTTTTGATGCCCGACGGCTGGGGAAAGCCTCTCATTTAGCGGAATTCGCTTAATCTCATTTGTTGTACAGAGGATTGAATTAATGAAAATGGATATTGATATCTCCCATGATAATTATGCTCATGCCTGGCAGCAGTTCCGTGGAGAAAGCTGGCAGCATGAAATTAACGTTCGGGATTTTATCCAGCAAAACTATACGCCGTATGAAGGGGATGATGCATTTCTGACGGGAGCGACGGCGGCTACTACGGCGCTGTGGGAAAAGGTGATGGAAGGCATTCGTGTCGAAAATGCCACCCATGCGCCGGTAGACTTTGACACCAACGTTGCTACTTCAATTACCGCTCACGCCCCCGGCTACATTATTCAGGAACGTGAAAAGATCGTTGGCCTGCAGACGGATAAACCACTGAAGCGCGCGCTGCATCCTTTTGGCGGCATCAATATGATCAAAAGCTCGTTTGAAGCTTATGGTCGAAAAATGGATCGCGAGTTCGAATACCAGTTTACCGAATTACGCAAAACCCATAATCAGGGCGTGTTCGACGTTTATTCGCCGGATATTCTGCGCTGCCGCAAGTCCGGCGTTTTAACGGGATTACCGGACGGCTACGGGCGTGGCCGAATCATCGGGGATTATCGCCGCGTGGCGCTGTATGGCATCGGCTATCTGGTCCGCGAGCGTGAGCTACAGTTTGCCGATCTGCAGCAGAAGCTGGAGCGTGGGGAGGATCTTGAAGCGACGATTCGCCTGCGTGAAGAGCTGGCGGAACATCGCCACGCGTTACTGCAAATTCAGGAAATGGCCGCAGGCTACGGCTTTGATATCTCGCGACCTGCAGGCAACGCGCAGGAGGCAATTCAGTGGCTGTATTTTGCCTATCTGGCGGCGGTGAAGTCGCAAAACGGCGGGGCGATGTCGCTTGGGCGTACCGCGACCTTTATCGATATTTACATTGAGCGCGATATTAAATCTGGCCTGCTCAACGAGCAGCAGGCGCAGGAATTAATTGACCATTTCATTATGAAAATCCGCATGGTGCGCTTCCTGCGCACGCCGGAGTTTGATTCGCTGTTCTCCGGAGATCCTATCTGGGCCACCGAAGTGTTGGGCGGAATGGGGCTGGACGGTCGTACGCTGGTGACGAAAAGTACCTTCCGCTACCTGAATACGCTGCACACCATGGGGCCTGCGCCAGAGCCTAACTTGACCATTCTTTGGTCAGAAGCGCTGCCGGGCGCGTTCAAAGTCTATGCTGCCAGAGTGTCTATCGAAACCTCGTCATTGCAGTATGAAAATGATGATCTGATGCGCAGCGATTTCGACAGTGACGATTACGCTATTGCCTGCTGCGTAAGCCCGATGATCATTGGCAAACAGATGCAGTTCTTTGGTGCTCGCGCCAACCTGGCGAAAACCCTGCTGTACTGCATTAACGGTGGGGTGGATGAAAAGCTGAAGATTCAGGTCGGGCCTAAAACCCCGATGTTGCTCGACGACGTGCTGGACTATGACAAGGTGATGGCCAGCCTTGATAGCTTTATGGACTGGCTGGCGGTGCAGTACGTGACGGCGCTTAATCTCATCCACTATATGCACGATAAATACAGCTACGAAGCGTCGCTGATGGCGCTGCATGACAGGGATGTTTACCGCACGATGGCGTGCGGGATTGCCGGGCTTTCGGTGGCGGTGGACTCGCTTTCGGCTATCAAACACGCGGTGGTTAAGCCAGTACGTGACCACACCGGATTGGCGGTAGATTTTGTGATTGAGGGCGACTATCCGCAGTACGGCAATAATGACGACCGCGTGGACGCCATTGCCTGTGACCTGGTTGAACGTTTTATGAAGAAAATTCAGGCGCTGCCCACCTACCGTGACGCGGTGCCGACGCAATCGATCCTGACGATTACCTCCAATGTGGTTTACGGGCAGAAAACGGGTAATACGCCCGATGGGCGCAGGGGCGGAACGCCGTTCGCTCCCGGTGCTAACCCGATGCACGGGCGTGACACTAAGGGGGCCGTGGCCTCGCTGACTTCCGTGGCGAAGCTGCCGTTTAGCTACGCGAAAGACGGCATTTCCTATACGTTTTCCATCGTTCCGGCCGCGCTGGGTAAAGATGACTCCGTTCGTCGCCATAACCTGGTGGGGCTGCTTGACGGTTATTTCCATCACGATGTTAAAACGGAAGGCGGCCAGCACCTGAACGTCAACGTAATGAATCGTGAGATGCTGATGGATGCCATTGAACATCCGGAAAATTACCCGACGCTAACCATTCGAGTTTCCGGCTACGCGGTGCGTTTTAACGCGCTTACCCGCGAGCAGCAGCAGGACGTGATTTCCAGAACCTTCACCCAGGCGCTGTAAGCCGCTAATAAGCCCGGACAGATGTCCGGGTTTTTCCCTTCTTTTGCCGTATTAACACGCAATTCGTGAACAATTTTGTGACCTGCTTGGCACATTCATGCGTTTTTGTTTACCCTTTACGGTCTGAGCTGCCTCTCCAGGCGTAGAAACTTTTCGGACAAGGAACAGTAAATGGAAGATCTCAACGTAGTAGACAGTATTCACAATGCAGGAGGCTGGCTGGCGAGAAATCAGGAGCTCCTGCTCAGTTATGTGGTGAACATCGTTGCCGCACTTGCCATCCTGATTGTCGGGATGATCGTTGCCCGCCTGATTTCCAGCACGGTGAATCGCCTGATGCTGGCTCGTGGCATAGACAGCACCGTGGCTGATTTCCTCTCCGCGCTGGTACGCTACGGCATTATTGCCTTCACGCTGATTGCGGCTCTGAGCCGGGTTGGGGTGCAAACCGCTTCCGTGATTGCCGTTCTCGGTGCCGCCGGTTTGGCCGTTGGTCTGGCGCTACAGGGCTCGTTGTCCAACCTCGCCGCAGGCGTGCTGCTGGTGACCTTCCGTCCGTTCCGTACCGGCGAGTATGTTGACCTCGGCGGCATTGCAGGCACCGTGCTTAACGTGCAGATCTTCTCCACCACGATGCGCACGGTTGACGGCAAAATCGTGGTGGTGCCAAACGGTAAAATCATCGCCGGCAATATCATCAACTTCTCCCGCGAGCCGGTGCGCCGTAATGAATTTATCATTGGCGTCTCTTACGAGGCTGATATCGACCAGGTTAAGCAGATCCTCACCGATATCGTGAGCCGCGACGAGCGCGTGCTAAAAGATAGAGATATCACGGTGCGTGTTAATGAACTTGGGCCTTCTTCGGTAAACTTTGTGGTGCGTGCCTGGAGTAAGAGCGGCGACCTGCAAAATGTTTACTGGGACGTGCTGGAGCAAATTAAGAAGGGGCTGGATGCCAATGGCATCGGCATTCCTTACCCGCAAATGGACGTTCACGTTCGTAAAACGAACGACGCTGAAAACGCATAATCCTCAAGGCCAGCTTCCGCTGGCCTTATTTTTGCCTCTGGTGATTAGTAATTCTTATTAGTGATTAATAATATCCATTTCCTCTAATAATTTTTGCGCATTACACTCACGCCAAATGATGAATATTTGAAGGGTGTGCAGCGTGTTAGCTTATTATTTTCAAGGTATTGCATTGGGGGCGGCGCTGATTCTTCCGCTGGGGCCGCAAAATGCTTTCGTGATGAATCAGGGCATTCGTCGTCAGTATCATTTGATGATCGCCTCGCTGTGCGCGCTGAGCGACATTATTCTCATTTGCGGCGGGATTTTTGGCGGCAGTGCCATCCTGATGCAGTCTCCCTGGCTGCTGGCGCTGGTCACGTGGGGCGGCGTGGCATTTCTGCTGTGGTACGGCTGGGGCGCGCTGCGCACGGCGATGAGCAGCAATGTGGAACTAGCCTCGGCAGAGGTGCTCAAGCAGGGGCGCTGGAAAATCGTCGTCACTATGCTGGCGGTCACCTGGCTCAACCCGCACGTTTATCTGGATACATTTGTGGTGCTCGGTAGCCTGGGTGGCCAGCTTGCTGATGAAGCGAAACGCTGGTTTGCTTTGGGCACCATCAGCGCCTCTATTCTCTGGTTTTACGGTCTGGCAACGCTTGCCGCCTGGCTTGCGCCACGTCTGCGCACGGCGAAAGCCCAGCGTATTATTAATGGCGTCGTTGGCGTAGTGATGTGGGTTATCGCGGCTCAGCTGGCCAGAGATGGCGTGCAGCATATCGCGGCGCTCGTGGGCTAATTCGCCATAATCTGATAGACAAGTTACTATTACAGGCTAAGCTTGCTGGCAGACGCCGGGAGTTTGTCGAACGGCGTAATCACAGTGGAACGTAGCACGGAGGAGTTACAGTGAAGTTTAAAATTTTAGCATTAGCCGCGTTAATGGGATTAGGTTCTGTTTCTGTACAGGCAGGCGAGTTGCCAAACGGGCCGCACGTGGTCACCTCCGGGACAGCCAGCGTCGATGCAGTACCTGATATCGCCACGCTCGCCATCGAAGTCAATGTGACCGCTAAGGACGCAGCTTCCGCCAAAAAACAGGCTGACGATCGCGTGGCGCAATATCTGACCTTCCTGCAGAAAAATGGCGTAGAGAAGAAGGACATCAATGCCGCCAACCTGCGCACACAGCCAGAATATGATTACCTGAAAGACGGTAAAACCCAGTTGAAGGGCTACCGTGCGGTACGCCAGGTGGAAGTCACCCTGCGTCAGCTGGATAAAATGAACGAACTGCTTGATGGTGCGCTGAAGTCCGGCCTGAACGAAATCCGTTCCGTGTCCCTGGGCGTTGCACATCCGGAAGAATACAAGGATAAAGCACGTAAAGAAGCGATTACCGATGCGACCCGTCAGGCGAAGCTGTTGGCAGAAGGCTTTAACAGCAAGCTGGGGCCGGTATACAGCGTGCGTTACCACGTTTCTAACTACCAGCCAGCGCCGATGGTTCGCATGATGAAAGCGAACGCAGCAGCGCCGGCTTCCGCTCAGGATACCTACGATCAGCAGACTATTCAGTTTGACGACCAGGTTGATGTGGTGTTTGAACTGCAGGGCGCACAGACTCCGGCTGCTCCTGCTCAGTAAGATTTGATCTTCACCTTAACCCTCGCCGTTCCAGGCGAGGGTTAATCAAAGCGTTATTCCGTATCCTGCCTCAATACCTTATGCCCGTACTCCAGCAAAGCATCCGTCACGTTACGCATCATGCGGCTTTCAGGCGCAAAGCGGTGCCAGTAAAGCATGCGTCGCTGCAGCAGGCCCGGCGTCAGGTCGATTAATTCGCCGCTATTCAACTCGCGCTCAATTTGCAGATGCGGGATCATACAGCAGGTTGTGCCCTGGCGAGCCAGCTGCACAAAGGCTTCCGAAGAGTTAACGATATGGCACGGCACGCTGCCCGGCGACAGGTCAAAGTTCTGCTGTAAAAACGCCTGATGCATGTCGTCGAGATGATCGAACGCAACGGCGGGGGCTTTAAGCAGGGCTGAACGCGTGACGCCGTTAGGGAAATAGCGTTCGGCAAAATCTTTCGACCCAACAAACAGGTAGTCCAGCGCGCCCAGGCGATCCACCAGGCAGCTCGGCAGCGGCTGAGGCTGAATGGAAACCGCCCCGACCACTTCACCACGGCGCAGGCGTTCCTGAGTCCGGGTTTCATCTTCAACCTGAAGATTCAGGCGAATAGGCGAGTCGGCTAATACCGGCGCCAGAGCCGGCAGCAGCCAGGTTGCCAGACTGTCGGCGTTGACCGCCAGGGAAAGCAGCAGCGGCGTGGAGCCGGTTTGCTCGTCGCCCAGCCACTCTTCTTCCAGCAGCTCTACCTGGCGTAAAAGCGCCAGCAGTTTTTGGCCCTGCTCGGTAGGACGAGGCGGCACGGTGCGCACCAACAATGGCTGGCCGAACATCGTTTCCAGTTGCTTAATACGTTGTGAGACGGCCGACTGAGTAATGCACAGCTTCTGCGCCGCACGCTCAAATCCTCGTTCACGAATTACCGCATCCAGCGCCTGCAGCGTTCTGTAGTCCGGGCGTTTCATTGTTGTTCATTTGCTCCTGATTTCGTCGGGCAATCACTATGACATAAATTTGCCGTTGATTCAGACCAAATCGGCGAGCGGTGATTTCGTTCGAACGTGATGACGTTGGCATTGCGGCAAAGCCGGGGACATTTTTCCGATGCATGCTCTATAATGCGCGTCAGTTTCCACATCACAGGCATAAAATTATGACGCAGGATGAACTGAAAAAAGCAGTCGGATGGGCAGCACTCCAGTACGTGCAGCCGGGCACCATTGTGGGCGTGGGCACGGGCTCAACTGCCGCACACTTTATTGATGCTTTGGGCACCATCAAGCACCAGATTGAAGGCGCTGTTTCCAGCTCCGACGCTTCCACCGCGAAACTGAAAAGCCTTGGGATTACCGTTTTCGATCTCAATGAGGTGGACTCCTTAGGCGTTTATGTTGACGGTGCCGATGAGATTAACAACCAGATGCAGATGATCAAAGGCGGCGGTGCGGCCCTGACCCGCGAGAAAATCATCGCTTCGGTAGCAGAGAAGTTTGTCTGCATCGCGGACTCGTCCAAGCAGGTCGATATTCTTGGTAACTTCCCGCTGCCGGTTGAGGTTATCCCGATGGCGCGCAGCGCCGTAGCGCGTGAGCTGGTGAAGCTGGGCGGCCGCCCGGAATATCGCCAGGGCGTGGTAACGGACAACGGTAACATCATTCTGGATGTGCATGGTCTAAGCATCATGGAGCCGATGAAGCTGGAAAATACCATCAACGGTATGCCTGGCGTGGTGACCGTGGGGCTGTTTGCGAACCGCGGCGCGGATGTGGCGCTGATCGGCACCGCAGACGGCGTGAAAACCATCGTGAAATGATCTGACCGGGGCGCATCCCGCGCCCCAAAAATCCGTATAAAAAATGACAAATTATTTTAACGGCATATTTGGTGACATATATCACATTTTGGTAACAGTCCTGTGATTCATTCCTGGTTCTTCCTCCCTCCCAGCATTTTATTCTGACACCTGCCGCCTTATTCCCTCCTGACGAGACGGCGACGCAATCGTTCATATTGCCCCAAACGTAGATTTTGATATTTTGACAGAAGGGTAACTTATAGGCGGTGGCGCATCACCGCCCAGAAACGAACACAACAGCACAGAAATAGGGTCGGGGAAATGGCAAAAGTATCACTGGATAAAGACAGAATTAAATTCCTGCTTGTCGAAGGCGTGCACCAAAAAGCGGTGGATAATCTTCGCGCGGCGGGATACACCAACATTGAGTTTCATAAAGGCGCGCTGGATTCCGAAGCGCTCAAAGAGTCGATCCGTGATGCTCACTTCATTGGCCTGCGTTCCCGCACCCATTTGACCGAAGAGATCTTTGCCGCAGCCGAGAAGCTGGTGGCGGTGGGCTGTTTCTGCATTGGGACAAACCAGGTTGACCTGGACGCCGCCGCGAAGCGTGGGGTTCCGGTGTTCAACGCCCCGTTCTCTAACACCCGTTCCGTTGCTGAGCTGGTCATTGGCGAACTGCTGTTGCTGCTGCGCGGTATTCCAGAGGCTAACGCCAAAGCGCACCGTGGCGTGTGGAACAAGCTGGCCGTGGGTTCTTACGAGGCTCGTGGTAAAAAGCTGGGCATTATCGGTTACGGCCACATCGGCACGCAGCTGGGGATCCTCGCTGAATCTTTGGGAATGCACGTTTACTTCTACGACATCGAGAACAAGCTGCCGCTGGGTAACGCCACTCAGGTTCAGCATCTTTCCGACCTGCTGAATATGAGCGATGTGGTGAGTCTCCACGTGCCTGAAAACGCCTCGACCAAAAACATGATTGGCACTAACGAACTGGCGCTGATGAAGCCGGGTTCACTGCTGATCAACGCTTCTCGCGGCACGGTGGTGGATATTCCTGCTCTGTGCGGCGCGCTGTCCAGCAAACACCTGTCCGGTGCGGCCATCGACGTCTTCCCGACCGAACCTGCGACTAACAGCGATCCGTTTAACTCACCGCTGTGCGAGTTCGACAACGTTATCCTGACGCCACACATCGGCGGCTCGACTCAGGAAGCGCAGGAAAACATTGGCCTGGAAGTGGCGGGCAAGCTGGCGAAATACTCTGATAACGGCTCTACGCTGTCTGCGGTTAACTTCCCTGAAGTTTCTCTGCCGCTGCACGGCGGTACAACCAGCCGTCTGCTGCATATTCATGAGAACCGTCCGGGGATCCTGACCGCGCTTAACCAGATCTTTGCCGAGCAGGGCATCAACATTGCCGCTCAGTTCCTGCAGACTACGCCGCACATGGGCTACGTCGTGATTGATATTGATGCGCCGGAAGATGTTGCGGAGAAAGCGCTGAAATCAATGAAAGCAATTCCGGGCACAATCCGCGCCCGCCTGCTGTACTGATAGACGAGGCTGCCTCTTCCTCTGATGGGGAAGGGGCATTACCACTGCCAGAGGCGCGACGGTGTGATTACGGCTGGTAAAGGGATATCCCACTGCTCGACTGGCAATGCATCCACCTGCTGGCAATCGTGAGCCAGGCCAACCGGGTAAAGGCCGTGCTGCTGCCAATTCTGTAGCGTTCTGTCGTAAAACCCGCCGCCCATCCCCAAACGCTGTCCGGTTTCATCAAAGGCAACCAGAGGCGTAACCAGCACGTCCAGCCTGTTCAGCGGCAACACGTCGCGAACGTCCAGCTTAGGTTCTAGAATTTTCAGGCGATTAGTGACCAGATTGCTTTGCGGCGTATAGCGCAAAAAAAGCAGGTTACCGGCGCTAAAAGGGTGAAGAACCGGAAGGTAAACCTCTTTTCCCGCCTGCCACAGTGCTTCAATCAGCGGCGTGGTATCAAGCTCGCCGTCGAAGGAAAGAAACAGCGCCACGGTTTTCGCGTCAAGAACTGGCTCAAACGCCAGCATGCGTTCAGCGGCCTGTAGGGCAAAATTTTGTTGTTCAGCGGGAGTGAGTGACCGACGTCGCTGCCGGATTGTCTGGCGAATGTTCTGACGAAGCGTTGAGGTTAACGGGATATGCGTCATGATGGCTGGGTAGTAAAGAGGGAATCTCCGAGATGCCGCCGCAGGCTGTAACCCTTGAACCCTTGGTTCAAGGTGAGTGTGTCGTCATGGTCTTCAGGCTTCTCGGACGGACCGAGCATGCTCACCAACCGCGGAGCGCCACACTCTTGTGGTATGAAATATCGGCTCAGGGGACTGGCCCGCTTGCAAACATCTCAGAGAAATTTTGTCTTCGAAGTTACTCTACCATAGTCAACTGCGAAGTGTTATTCAAACTTTGGACCCTGTCGGTCTGCGATGCGACCCTGCTCAAGCAATGCTTGTTCGATGGTCTGCTGTAGCATCCGAATACGCTCTTCCATGTTGGCGGCGTAGTCACGGGTTTTCGACTTTTCCTGAGTCAGCTCGTAGCAAATGTTCAGTGCTGCGATAAAGACCAGCTGCTCGGTATTTGTGACTCTAGTGCGAACTTTTAAATCTTGCAACCGCTGATTCAGCTCTTCCGCAGCCTGATTCAGCGCATCCTGTTGTTCAGGCGGACAATTCACGCGCAATGAACGACCGAAAATTTGAATATCGACTGGTTGTGCAGACATGCTACCTTCCTGCTGTTTACTCGCCTGCCTTAACGCTACCGGCCCCGGTAGCGGAAGGGGCGCCACTATAGCTATCCCGATATCAAGATACAAGCCCTTTTCTGGTATCTGCGGGGGTCCTGGTGGTAGCATAACACACACTATTCCTGCCAACGATGACGAATGCGCATGTCAATACAGAACGCAATGCCTGACTACGACTTAGTCGGTCAACTTTTGAACCAACAGGGTGTGGGCCTGACGCCTGCAGAAATGCACGGCTTAATCAGCGGCATGCTGTGCGGCGGTAACAACGATACTAGCTGGCAAACGCTGCTGCATGACCTGACTAACGAAGGCCTCGCCTTTAGCCAGAATCTGGCGGACCCGTTGCGTAATATGCACGGTGCCATTGGCGACGCGCTGGAAGACGAAGGCTTCCTGTTCCAGCTTTACCTGCCGGATGGGGATGATGTCTCCGTCTTCGATCGTGCCGATGCGCTTTCCGGCTGGGTAAACCACTTCCTGTTGGGCCTCGGCGTGATGCAGAGCAAGCTGGATAAAGTCACCGGCGAAACCGGCGAAGCGATTGACGATCTGCGTAATATTGCCCAGTTGGGCTATGACGAGGACGAAGATCAGGAAGAGCTGGAAATGTCCCTCGAAGAGATTATTGAGTATGTACGTGTTGCTGCACTGCTGTGCCACGACACCTTTACTCATGCGGCACCGACCGCACCAGAGGTACGCAAGCCAACGCTCCACTAACGATAAAAATGTCAGGAGGTGTGATGAATCAGCAGGAATTTCTCCGTCGCCGTCAGGCGTTACTGGCTAAAATGGCCCCCGGCAGCGCTGCGCTTATCTTTACCGCGCCCGAAGTTATCCGTAATGCGGATAGCGAGTATGCCTATCGGCAGAGCAGCGATTTTTGGTACTTCACCGGTTTTAACGAGCCGGAAGCGGTGCTGGTGCTCATTAAAAGTGACACATCACATAACCACAGCGTGCTGTTTAACCGCGTGCGGGATAAAAGCGCTGAGATCTGGTCTGGTCGTCGACTTGGCCAGGAAGCTGCACCGCAGAAGCTGGGCGTGGATCGCGCGCTGGCCTTTACGGAAATCGACGAACAGCTACACCTCCTGTTAAACGGTCTGGACGTGGTTTACCACGCTCAGGGCGAGTACGAATACGCAGACAGCATCGTGTTTGCCGCGCTGGATAAGCTACGTCGCGGTTCGCGTCAAAACCTGGCCGCGCCAGCAACGCTGACGGACTGGCGCCCGACGGTGCACGAACTGCGCCTCTTCAAATCAGAAGAGGAAATTGCAGTTATGCGCCGCGCCGGGGAAATCACCGCGCTGGCGCATACTCGTGCCATGCAGGCCTGCCGCCCGGGAATGTTTGAATATCAGCTCGAAGGGGAAATTCATCACGAATTTACTCGCCACGGCGCGCGTTATCCTTCGTACACCACCATCGTCGGCGGCGGTGAAAACGGCTGTATTCTGCATTACACCGAAAACGAAAGTGAGCTGCGCGACGGCGATCTGGTGCTGATTGACGCCGGATGTGAATACCAAAGCTATGCCGGAGACATCACGCGTACCTTCCCGGTCAACGGGAAGTTCAGCCCGGCACAGCGTGAGATTTACGACATCGTCCTGGAATCCCTCGAAACTTCGCTAAAACTCTACCGTCCAGGCACCTCCATGCAGGAAGTGACGGCGGAAGTCGTACGCATCATGGTTAAAGGGCTGGTGAAACTGGGCATTCTCAAAGGCGATGTCGATCAGCTTATTGCCAGCAATGCTCACCGCGCCTTCTTTATGCATGGCCTGAGCCACTGGCTGGGGCTCGACGTTCATGACGTTGGCTCTTACGGCCAGGACAAGTCGCGCGTGCTCGAGCCGGGCATGGTTATTACCGTTGAGCCGGGGCTTTATATCGCGCCGGATGCGGACGTGCCAGCGCAGTACCGTGGCATTGGCATCCGCATTGAGGACGACATCGTTATCACCAAAGACGGCAATGAAAATCTGACCGCCAGCGTGGTGAAATCGGCAGACGATATCGAAGCGCTGATGGCTGCGGCGCGTCAGCAATGAGCGTAATAATTGTTGGCGGCGGGATGGCCGGGGCGACGCTTGCGCTGGCTATCTCAACGCTCACTCGCGGCAAGCTACCGGTTAGCCTGATTGAAGCCGTAGCGCCGGATTCCACCGCGCATCCGGGGTTTGATGCTCGCGCAATTGCGTTAGCAAAAGGCACCTGCCAACAGCTTGACCGCATTGGTATCTGGCCTGCTATTGCCGACTGTGCAACGGCGATTAAAACCGTGCACGTTAGCGATCGGGGCCACGCCGGGTTTGTCACGCTTGAAGCGGAAGATTATCAGATTGATGCGCTCGGGCATGTGGTGGAGCTGCATGACATCGGGCTGCGCCTGTTTGGCCTGCTGCGTAAGGCGCCGGGCGTAACGCTGCATTGTCCACAGCGTGTGGCGTCTTTCTCCCGGAATGAACATCGCGTAAACGTTGTGCTGGATAATGGCGTCGAGCTGCAGGGTAACGTGCTGGTCGCGGCGGATGGCACTCGCTCTAAGCTTGCCGCGCAGTGCGGCGTGACCTGGCAGCCGCAAAGCTATCATCAGGTTGCAGTCATCGCCAACGTCACCACCTCCGAGCCCCATAATGGGCGGGCGTTTGAGCGCTTTACCGAGCACGGGCCGATTGCCATGCTGCCGATGTCTGACGGGCGCTGTTCGCTGGTGTGGTGCCACGCGCTGGAGGCTCGTGCAGAAGTTGAAAGCTGGAGCGAAGCCGAGTTTTGCCAGCAGCTGCAGCGTGCCTTTGGCTGGCGGCTCGGGAAAATTACCCATGCGGGCGTGCGCCATCACTATCCGCTGGCGCTGACGACGGCCTCGCAGACAGTTTCTCATCGCCTGGCGCTGGTCGGTAATGCCGCGCAAACGCTGCATCCAATAGCCGGTCAGGGCTTTAACCTCGGCCTGCGTGACGTCATGTCTTTGGCCGAAGGATTAGCACAGGCGCACGCCACAGGCACCGATGTTGGCAGCTTCCCGGTGCTTGCGGCCTGGCAGCAGCGTCGTGCCGCAGATAAAGCCGCGACCATTGGCGTTACCGACGGGCTGGTTCAGCTGTTTGCTAACCGCTGGGCACCGCTGGTAGCGGGCCGTAATCTTGGCCTGATGGCGATGGAACATTTTACCCCGGCACGAGACGTGCTGGCTCAGCGCACCCTGGGTTGGGTGGCGCGTTAAAGGAGAGTCAATTTGCAAAGCGTAGATGTGGCGATTGTCGGCGGCGGAATGGTGGGGCTGGCGGTAGCCTGTGGGCTCCAGGGCAGCGGCCTGCGCGTTGCGGTCATTGAAAGCCACCTTCCTCAACCGCTTGCGCCTGATGCCGCGCCTGAACTGCGTGTTTCGGCGATCAATGCGGCCAGTGAAAAACTGCTGACGCACCTTGGCGTGTGGCCAAAAATTAGCGAGCGGGCCAGCTGCTATCACGGGATGGAAGTCTGGGAGCGAGACAGCTTCGGGCAAATCGCCTTTGACGACAAGAGCTTTGGTTTCAGCCATCTTGGGCACATCATTGAAAACTCGGTGATCCACCAGGCGCTTTGGCAGCGGTCGGAGCAATGCAGCGACATCACCCTGATGGCACCGGCGGAAATTAACCAGGTTGCCTGGGGCGAAAACGAAGCGTTTCTGACCCTCAAAGACGGCGCGATGCTGACCGCAAGGCTGGTCGTCGGCGCCGATGGCGCAAACTCCTGGCTGCGCGATAAAGCAGATATTCCGCTGACGTTCTGGGACTACAATCACCACGCGCTGGTGGCAACGATTCGTACCGCCGAACCGCATCAGGCTGTCGCCAGGCAGGCGTTCCACGGAGAAGGTATTCTGGCGTTTCTGCCGCTCTCTGACCCGCATCTGTGCTCGATTGTCTGGTCGCTGCCGCCGGAGGAAGCGGCGCGTATGCAGCAGGTGGACGATGAAGCCTTTAATCAGGCGCTTTCCGTAGCCTTTAATATGCGCCTCGGCCTGTGTACCGTGGAAAGCGAGCGCCGCGTCTTCCCGCTGACGGGGCGTTATGCCCGCAGCTTTGCCGGTCATCGCCTGGCGCTGGTGGGCGATGCCGCCCATACCATTCATCCGCTGGCCGGGCAGGGCGTCAACCTGGGCTTTATGGATGCCGCAGAATTGATTGCCGAAATCCGTCGCCTGAATCTTGAGGGCAAAGACTTCGGGCAGCATCTTTATCTGCGCCGCTATGAACGCAGCCGCAAGCACAGTGCGGCGGTCATGCTTGCCAGCATGCAGGGGTTCCGCGACCTGTTTGCCGGCAGCAACCCGGCGAAAAAGCTGCTGCGGGATATCGGCCTGAAGCTGGCCGACACGCTGCCGGGCGTGAAGCCCCAACTGATCCGTCAGGCGATGGGGCTGCAAGACCTGCCGTCCTGGCTACGTTGAATCTCTAAGTGATAACCCCGTCACATTTCCCTTCCCGATGACCGGGAAGGGCACCTTCGCCCTCGTTTGAAATATTCTAATCTCAGGACAAATCTCGGATTACATTTTCTAATCTTACAATTTTAGCGATGTAGTTAATTTGTTTCTGAAATGGTCGTAAATGTTAGCTAGTGCTAAATTCGACATTAAATACCTGCTGTTAATGTGGGGCGCATCGCATTTTTTCAGTGAATTACTCTGCACACTTCCTCTCCCATTTTGGTCATAAGCTAATGCAATGACCGTTTTCCGCTTATGGTTTACGCCCCCGTTCGGTGGTAAGTTCAGGTCAAAGGTAACGTTTGCGTCGCTATCGGGGAACGGTGGCGGTGCCGGGTTTCGTCTGACGGTTGGCAAAGCCAAATCCGCTTTGCAACCAGATGGTTAAAGAGGAAAAGATGACTCAACAGACCCCCTTATTTGAACAGCACACGCTTTGTGGCGCCCGCATGGTTGATTTCCACGGCTGGATGATGCCGCTGCACTACGGCTCACAAATTGATGAACACCACGCGGTACGCACCGACGCCGGTATGTTCGACGTTTCCCACATGACCATCGTCGACCTGCAGGGCAGCCGTACCCGCGAATTCCTGCGTTATTTGGTCGCCAATGACGTCGCCAAACTGACTCAGCCAGGCAAAGCGCTTTACACCGCCATGCTTAATGCTTCCGGCGGCGTAATTGATGACCTGATTATCTACTTCTTCACCGAAGACAGCTTCCGCCTCGTTGTTAACTCCGCCACCCGTGAAAAAGACCTTGCCTGGATTAACCAGCATGCTGAGACGTATGGCGTGTCCGTTACCGTGCGCGATGACCTGTCGCTGATTGCCGTTCAGGGCCCGAACGCGAAGGCTAAAGCCGCCACGCTGTTTAGCGAAGAACAACGTAAAGCCGTTGAAGGCATGAAGCCGTTCTTTGGCGTGCAGTCCGGCGATTTGTTCATCGCCACGACCGGCTACACCGGCGAAGCGGGCTATGAAATTGCGATGCCTAACGAAAAGGCCGCAGAGTTCTGGGCGCAGTTGGTTGAGGCCGGCGTTAAGCCTTGCGGGCTGGGCGCTCGCGACACGCTGCGACTTGAAGCGGGTATGAACCTCTACGGCCAGGATATGGACGAAGGTGTTTCTCCGCTGGCTGCCAATATGGGCTGGACTATCGCCTGGCAGCCGGAAGATCGTGATTTCATCGGCCGTGAAGCGCTGGAAGCGCAGCGCGCCAGCGGCACTGAGCAGCTGGTTGGCTTGATCATGACCGAAAAAGGCGTATTACGTAATGAGCTGCCGGTACGGTTTACCGACGCGCAGGGCAATATCCATGAAGGGGCGATCACCAGCGGCACCTTCTCGCCTACGCTCGGTTATAGCATTGCGCTGGCCCGCGTACCGGCCGGCATCGGTGAAACGGCGATTGTGCAGATCCGCAACCGCGAAATGCCGGTCAAAGTCACCAAACCTATTTTTGTTCGCGCCGGTAAGCCGGTTGCGCTTTAAATTTTGAAATCAGGTATCAGGAGAAAACAATGAGCAATGTGCCGAACGAACTGAAATACAGCAAAGAGCACGAATGGCTGCGTAAAGAAGCTGACGGCAGCTACACCGTGGGCATCACCGAACACGCGCAGGAACTGCTGGGCGACATGGTGTTTGTGGACCTGCCTGAAGTGGGTGCCACCGTTTCTGCCGGCGATGATTGTGCCGTTGCCGAATCCGTGAAAGCGGCTTCTGACATCTACGCCCCAATCAGCGGTGAAATCGTCGCGGTTAACGACGCGCTGAGCGACAGCCCGGAGCTGGTCAACAGCGAGCCTTACGGAGAAGGCTGGATCTTCAAAATTAAAGCCAGCGACGAAGCACAGGTTGCCGCGCTGCTGGATGCTTCTGCCTATGAAGCGCTGTTAGAAGACGAGTAATTTTTAAACCCCTCTCCCCGGCGAGAGGGGAAAACATTTCAGGAATCACCGCTCATGACCCAGTCTTTACGTCAGTTAGAGAATCACGAAGCGTTTATCGACCGTCACATTGGCCCGAACGCGCAGCAGCAGCAAGAAATGCTGGACACCGTCGGGGCGAAGACGCTCAACGACCTGATCACCAGCATCGTTCCGCAGGACATTCAGCTTGCCGAGCCGCCTCAGATTGGCGCCGCTGCGACCGAATTTGCCGCGCTGGCTGAATTAAAAGCCATCGCCAGCCGCAATAAACGCTTCAAAACTTACATTGGCATGGGTTACACCGCGGTACAAACGCCGCCGGTGATTCTGCGTAACATGCTGGAAAACCCGGGCTGGTACACCGCCTACACGCCTTATCAGCCGGAAGTTTCCCAGGGCCGTCTTGAAGCGCTGCTGAACTTCCAGCAGGTCACGCTTGACCTGACCGGCATGGACATCGCTTCTGCTTCGCTGCTTGATGAAGCCACCGCGGCGGCAGAAGCTATGGCGATGGCCAAACGCGTCAGCAAGCTGAAAAACGCTAACCGCTTCTTTGTGGCGTCCGACGTTCATCCACAAACGCTGGACGTGGTCCGTACCCGCGCGGAAACCTTCGGTTTTGACGTCATTGTTGATGACGCAGCGAAAGTGCTGGATCACCAGGATGTGTTTGGCGTGCTCCTGCAGCAGGTTGGCACTACCGGTGAAGTGCATGATTACACCGCGCTGATTGCCGAGCTGAAACAGCGCAAAGTGGTCGTGAGCGTTGCCGCAGACTTTATGTCGCTGGTCATGCTGACCGCACCGGGCAAACAAAGCGCGGACATCGTGTTCGGTTCCGCACAGCGCTTTGGCGTACCGATGGGTTACGGCGGCCCGCACGCGGCGTTCTTCGGCGCACGTGACGAATTTAAGCGTTCCATGCCTGGCCGTATTATCGGCGTCTCCCGCGATGCCGCCGGCCGCACCGCGCTGCGCATGGCGATGCAAACCCGTGAGCAACACATCCGCCGCGAGAAAGCGAACTCCAACATCTGTACTTCTCAGGTTCTGCTGGCGAACATTGCCAGCCTGTATGCGGTCTTCCACGGCCCGGCCGGGCTGAAGCGCATTGCAGGCCGCATTCACCGCCTGACCGACATTCTGGCCGCTGGCCTGCAGCAGAAAGGCCTGGTCCTGCGCCACAAGCACTGGTTCGACACCCTTTGTGTTGAAGTTGCCGATAAAGCCGCCGTGCTGGCGCGTGCCGAAGCGCGTGAAATCAACCTGCGCAGCGACATCCTGAACGCGGTGGGCATCACCCTTGATGAAGCCACCACCCGTGAAGACGTTGTGGCCCTGTTCGACGTGCTGCTGGGCGATGCTCACGGCCTGGACATCGACAAGCTGGATCGCGACGTTGCCAACGACAGCAAATCCATTCCAGCGCCGATGCTGCGCGACGACGAAATTCTGACTCACCCGGTCTTTAACCGTTATCACAGCGAAACCGAGATGATGCGCTACATGCACTCTCTGGAACGCAAAGACCTGGCGCTCAACCAGGCGATGATCCCGCTCGGCTCCTGCACCATGAAGCTGAACGCCGCCGCCGAAATGATCCCGATCACCTGGCCGGAATTTGCTGAACTGCATCCGTTCTGCCCGGCAAACCAGGCTGAAGGTTATCATCAGATGATTGCCCAGCTGTCCGACTGGCTGGTGAAGCTGACCGGTTATGACGCGCTTTGCATGCAGCCGAACTCCGGCGCGCAGGGCGAATATGCAGGCCTGCTGGCTATCCGCCGCTACCACGAAAGCCGCAACGAAGGCAGTCGTAATATCTGCCTGATCCCAAGCTCCGCGCACGGTACCAACCCGGCCTCCGCGCAGATGGCGGGCATGGAAGTGATCGTTGTGGCCTGTGATAAACAAGGCAACATCGATCTGCAGGATCTGCGTGCTAAAGCCGAACAGGCTGGCGAAGCGCTCTCCTGCATCATGGTGACCTACCCGTCGACCCACGGCGTGTATGAAGAAACCATCCGCGAAGTTTGCCAGATTGTTCACCAGTTCGGCGGCCAGGTGTACCTGGACGGGGCGAACATGAATGCCCAGGTCGGGATCACCACGCCGGGCTACATTGGCGCAGATGTTTCGCACCTTAACCTGCACAAAACCTTCTGTATTCCACACGGCGGTGGCGGCCCGGGCATGGGCCCAATCGGCGTGAAAGCACATCTGGCTCCGTTTGTACCGGGCCACAGCGTGGTGCAGATTGAAGAGATGCTGACCCAGCAGGGCGCGGTTTCCGCGGCTCCGTTTGGCAGTGCCTCTATCCTGCCAATCAGCTGGATGTACATCCGCATGATGGGCGCGGATGGCCTGAAGAAAGCCAGCTCCGTGGCGATTCTGAACGCCAACTACATCGCGACTCGCCTCAAGTCCGCTTACCCGGTGCTGTACACCGGCGCGAACGGCCGCGTGGCTCACGAATGTATTCTGGATATTCGTCCGCTGAAAGAAGAAACCGGTATCAGCGAGCTGGACATCGCCAAGCGCCTGATCGACTTCGGCTTCCATGCGCCAACCATGTCGTTCCCGGTGGCGGGCACGCTGATGGTTGAGCCGACCGAATCCGAAGGTAAAGTGGAGCTGGACCGCTTCATCGAAGCCATGCTCTCTATCCGCAGCGAAATTGACCGCGTGGTAGCCGGCGAATGGACGCTGGAAGACAACCCGCTGGTGAACGCGCCGCACACTCAGGACGAAATCGTTGCCGAGTGGGCGCATCCGTACACCCGCGAGCTGGCTGTGTTCCCGGCAGGCCACGGCAACAAATACTGGCCAACCGTGAAGCGCCTCGATGACGTTTACGGCGACCGTAACCTGTTCTGCTCCTGCGTGCCGATGAGCGAGTACGAATAGTTTTAACAACTTGATGACGGGCACTTCGGTGCCCTTTCTTGTTTCTGGAGAAGACACATGCAGATAGCTCTGGTTACCGGCGGCAGCCGGGGAATCGGCAAAGCCACCTCGCTTTTACTGGCCCGGCATGGATATAAAGTGGTGGTTAACTACCTTCGCAATAAGCAGGCTGCGGACGAAGTGGTTAATACGATTGTCGCCAGCGGCGGCGAAGCGCTGGCGCTGCGGGCGGATATCGCCGATGAGCTTCAGGTGATGGCGATGTTTGCAGAAATCGATAACGCGTTTGGGCCGGTGACCGCGCTGGTGAACAATGCCGGGATCCTGTTTCAACAATCGACGATTGAAAATCTGACGGCGGATCGTATTAACCGTGTGCTGACGACTAACGTTACCGGATATTTTCTCTGCTGCCGGGAAGCGGTGAAACGCATGGCATATCGACACGGCGGGGAAGGCGGGGCGATTGTTAACGTTTCTTCTGCCGCGGCCCGTTTAGGGGCCGCGGGAGAATATGTGGACTATGCGGCGTCAAAAGGCGCGGTCGATACTTTGACCACCGGGCTGGCGGTTGAAGTTGCCGCGCAGGGCATCCGCGTGAACGGCGTGCGGCCTGGCTTTATTTATACCGAAATGCATGCCTCCGGCGGAGAAGCGGGGCGAGTCGATCGGGTGAAAACGGCATTGCCGATGCAGCGCGGCGGCCAGCCGGAAGAAATAGCAGAAACCATTGTTTGGCTGCTGAGCGAGAAGGCTTCTTACGTGACCGGTACGTTTATTGATGCGGCAGGTGGGAAATAAGATCGCTACGCCAGAAGAGGGTGAGACTGGCGTAGCGTAAGGCTTATTGCTTGCTCATGCTGTCTTTAGCCATACCGTCTTTGGCCATGCTGCCTTTGCCCATATGGTCTTTGCTCATGCCGTCTTTCTTCATCCCATCTTTGGACATGCAGTCTTTCTTCATGCCGTCCTTGTTCATGCCATCTTTACAGGTGTGGGTCATTTTGCCCATGCCGTCTTTGGCCATAGAATCTTTGCTCATCGAGTCGGCCGCGTTGGCACCGGCAATCCCGAACAGCATGGTGGAGCACAGCAGGGCAGCGTAGATCTTTTTCATTTTTTGATTCCTTACGTTCACAGTGAGATACAGAGAATTAACTACCGCCGAACCAGTTATAGCCCTGGTCTTCCCAGTAGCCGCCGGGGTAGCGATTAGTGACTTCAATAACCTGAATATGTTTCGGGTTCTTGTAGCCGAGTTTGGTTGGGATGCGCAGTTTCATCGGGTAGCCGTATTTGCGCGGCAGGACTTTGCCATCCCAGGTTAAAGCAATCAGCGTTTGCGGGTGCAGCGCAGTGGCCATATCGATGCTGGTGTAGTAGTCATCCGCACATTTAAAGCTGACGTATTTAGCCCGCAGATCCGCGCCAATACCTTTCAGGAACAGGGCAAAGGGCACGCCGCCCCACTTGCCGATGGCGCTCCAGCCTTCAACGCAGATGTGGCGAGTCACCTGGCTCACCTGCGCCATCTGGTGAAGCTGCGCCAGGGTCCAGGGGCGCTTGTCGGTAATCAGCCCGGCAAGCTCAAGGCGATAGCTGTCGCCGTTGATATCCGGCGCTTCATCCTCGCCGTAGAAAGCGTTAAACGGGAAGTTAAGGTCGATCATGCTTTCCGGGTAAACCGGTGCCAGCTGGCTGCCGTTAAACAGCCAGGCCTGAATGCGGTCGTTAAAACGTGAAATCTTGCCGAGCGAGCTTTCAACCGTGGCGTTATCGCTGATATCGCAGCCGGTTAGCATCGCGATGCCGCCGAGCGTTAAGCCCTGCTTTAAAAAACGACGGCGGCCTTCCTGGGTGAGCTGCTTATTAATCAGCTGCGTCGCTTCTTTAATGATCTCGTTTTTATCGCTCATGTTTCTTCCTCAACGGCCACGGAGCATGGCGAGCAACGTGCGGGGTACCAGCGCCACCATCAGTAGATGAACCACCACGAAACCGACCATCGCGGACATGGCATAAAAGTGGATAAACCTCGCCGTGTCGTAGCCGCCAAGCAATTCTCGCAGCAGGGCAAACTGCACGGATTTCCACACGACAAGGCCGGAAACAACCAGCAGCAGGCTGTCGGCGATAACGAACAGATAGGCCGCCTTTTGCACCATGTTGTAATGGCTGAGGTCGGCGTGGGCTAATCTCCCCCGCAGCGCCGCAAAGGCATCCTGGAAGAATTCACGAGGTGAAAGAGGCCAGTATTTCTGCCTGAAGCGGCCGCTGAAGAGATTGCACAGCAGGTAAATCATGCCGTTGACCGCAAACAGCCACATCCCGGCGAAGTGCCACTGCAGCGCGCCGCCCAGCCAGCCGCCGAGGGTAAGTTCATTGGCAAACTGAAAATTAAACAGCGGAGAGGCGTTATAAATGCGCCAGCCGCTGGTGACCATAATCAGCATCGCCAGCGCATTCAGCCAGTGGCAGAGCCTCAGCCATAAAGGGTGAATGAGCGGTGGGGCGGTATGCAGCGTTGAGCTTTCCATCGTCCGGCTTCCTCGTGATTCGATGCAGCGAGTATTGGCCGGATTTGTTCCCGATTGCCTCACGCAAAGTTAAATTAAATGTGACAACTTAACCGACGCGAGTTGTGTAAACTTTGGTTATGCCAGGCGTGTGGGGACGGACAAAGTGAATCAGGCAAAAAAAATCTTAATCGTGGAAGACGACGAGAATATCGCCGAGCTTTTGCAGCTGCATCTGCGGGAAGAAGGCTTTGAAATCGTTCATGCCGCCGACGGCAATGTCGGGCTGGAAAAGCTGAGACAGGGCGGCTGGGATGCACTAATCCTCGATTTGATGCTGCCCGGCGTCGATGGCCTCGAGATTTGCCGTTTTGCCAGAAGCATGACGCGCTACACGCCGATTATCATGATCAGCGCCCGCTCCAGCGAAACGCACCGCGTGCTTGGGCTTGAGCTGGGCGCGGACGATTATCTGGCAAAACCGTTTTCAATGCTTGAGCTGGTGGCCCGCGTGAAGGCGCTGTTCCGCCGCCAGGAGGCCATGAGCCAGAACCTTAAGATAGATGCCGGGACTTTGACCTTTGGCCCGCTTTCTATTGACCCTCTGGCCAGAGACGTTCGCCTGAATCAACTGCCGGTAGAGCTAACTCCGCGTGAGTTCGACCTGCTCTATTTCTTCGCCCGCAATCCGGACAAAGTGTTTTCGCGGCTGAATCTGCTCAACCAGGTCTGGGGCTATCAGCACGAAGGCTACGAGCACACCGTTAACACCCACATCAACCGCCTGCGCATTAAGATTGAAGACAACCCGGCGGAGCCGAATTTTATCCGCACCGTGTGGGGTAAAGGCTACAAATTTACCGCCCTGATACGTGAGTAACCCTATGCGAATTCTTACGCTTTCCCGGCGCCTGACGCTGGTTTTTGCCGTGCTGCTGCTGACCGCCTGCGCCTTTTTGGGCTGGCTGCAGGTCCGTACCAGTACGCAGTACAGCCAGGCCGTTATCCAGCAACTTTCCGGTGACCTGGCTCAGCACATCAACCAAAGCTACCCGCTGCTTGGGCAGGATGGGCTGAACAAAGACTCGGTGCGAACGCTGTTCGATCACCTGATGGCGGTGAATCCCAGCGTGGAGGTTTACCTGCTGGATAAGCAAGGCAACATTATTGGTGATGCGGCTCCGGATGGGCATATAAAGCGTCATCAGGTCGATCTCGCGCCGCTTCAGGCCGCGCTGAAAGGCGATAAGTTCCCGCTTTACGGCGATGACCCACGCAGCCTTGATGGGCAAAAGGTATTTAGCGTGGCGCCGATGCTGCGCGACGGCAAGCTGGAAGGCTATTTGTACGTGGTATTGCTGGGGGAAACCTATAATCAGCTCGCCAACAGCGCCCAGTTTGATGCTGTCCTGAAGCTCAGCCTGCTGTTGTTGAGCCTGATCTGCGTGCTGGGGCTGGTGGTTGGCGGCCTGGCGTTCCGTTGGATCACGCGCCCGCTACGCGAACTTTCGCAGCACGTTAAGGCCCTGGAATCGGGTGGTATGGCAGAAATGCAGGCGATGGCGGCGCTCCCGCAAAATCCACAGCAGGACGGGGATGAGCTTGCCCAACTCCGTCACGGGGTGATTGCTATGGCGGGGAGAATCTCCGAGCAGTGGCACAGCCTGACGCAGCAGGATCAGCTGCGGCGCGAGTTTATCGCCAATATATCTCATGACCTGCGCACTCCGCTGACGTCGCTGCATGGCTATCTTGAAAGCCTGTCGGTAATGTCGGCCACCCTGAGCGAGGCCGATAAAAAACGTTATCTGGATATCGCCCTCGCGCAAAGCCAGAAGGTGGGCGCGCTGGCGCAGTCGCTGTTTGAGCTGGCCCGCCTGGAATATGGCGTGGTGAAGCCGCACAAGGAGAGTTTCTCTATCAGCGAACTGCTGCAGGATGTTTTCCAGAAATTTGAGCTACCGGCGCAGACTCGCCAACTTGAGCTTTTGGCTGACATCCAGCCTGGATTGCCGCTGATTGAAGCCGATGTCAGCATGATTGAGCGTGTGCTGACCAATCTGTTGGACAACGCGATCCGCCATACGCCGGACAAAGGCGTGATTTCGGTCCGGCTATGGAAAGAGCTGGATAAAGTGATGGTGCAGGTCAGCGACAGCGGGCCGGGTATTCCGCAGGAGCTCAAAGAAGGGCTGTTTGTAAGGCCATCGATTGTGCATCAGTCCCGGCTCAGGGTCGGCGGGCTTGGCCTGATGATCGTCCGACAGATGCTGCAGCTTCACGGCAGCGATATTTCCCTGGTCGACCTGCCGCAGCGCGGAGCCTGTTTCCGGTTTGGCCTGCCCGTTTAAACAACAAAGGCGCCATAACGGCGCCTTCTACTTAGAGATTCTCGCCGTTGCTGGCTATCACTTCTTTGTACCAGTTGAAGCTCTTTTTACGGGAGCGAGACATATCGCCGGTGCCGTCGTCGTGTTTGTTCACGTAGATAAAGCCGTAGCGCTTGCTGTACTGGCCGGTGGTAAACGACACGCAGTCGATGCAGCCCCATGGCGTATAGCCCATCAGGTCCACTCCATCGTAGGTCACGGCTTTTTTCAATTCTTCAACGTGAGCACGCAGGTAATCAATACGGTAGTCATCGTTGATGGAGCCGTCGGCTTCGACCTTGTCGTAAGCGCCAAAGCCGTTTTCTACGATGAACAGCGGCTTCTGATAACGCTCATACAGTTCGCACAGCGCATAGCGCAGGCCAACCGGGTCAATCTGCCAGCCCCAGTCGGAGGCTTTGACATGCGGATTTGGCACGCTGCCCTGGAAGCCGGAAAGTGCATCGCCGCTGCCGCCCTCGGCCTGAACGGCATTAGTCATGTAGTAGCTAAACCCGAGGTAATCGCAAACACCCTCGCGCAGGATCTGCTCGTCACCGGCTTCCATTTTGATGTTGAATTCGCGGCGTTCCCACTCGTTCAGCACGTAAGAAGGGTAATAGCCACGCAGCTGCACGTCGGTAAACACGTAACGCTCGCGCATCGACTCCTGGGCGTACATCTGATCTTCTGGCTTACAGGAGAAGGCGTACAGCGGCACCATCGCCAGCATGCAGCCAATCTTCATTTCCGGGTTGATGCGGTGGCCGATTTTCACCGCCATTGCGCTCGCCACAAACTGGTGGTGCAGCACCTGGTACATCACCTCTTCCGGGTTGTCGTGCTCGGTGTAAACCACGCCAGAGCAGCAGTAGCCGAACAGCGGCGCGCGCCAGTTACGCTGGTTGTTGATTTCGTTAAACGTCATCCAGTACTTCACTTTGCTCTTGTAGCGCTCGAACACGACCTCGGCGAAACGAACAAAGAAATCGACCACTTTACGGCTGGTCCAGCCGCCGTATTCGGTGACCAGATGGTGCGGCATTTCGAAGTGGGAGAGGGTGATAACCGGCTCGATGTTGTACTTCAGCAGCTCATCGAACATGTCATCGTAGAACTTCAGGCCGGCTTCATTAGGCTGCAGTTCGTCGCCATTAGGGAAAATACGGGTCCAGGCAATCGAGGTGCGGAAGCACTTGAAGCCCATTTCGGCGAAAAGCTTGATGTCTTCTTTGTAGCGGCCATGAAAATCAATTGCTTCATGGTTCGGATAATATTTACCGGGTACAACCTGCTGAGTAATCTCACGAGGCACGCCGTGGGCGCCTCCCGTCAGTACGTCACAAATGCTTGGGCCTTTACCGTCTTTGTTCCAGCCGCCTTCTACCTGGTGAGCGGCAACCGCGCCGCCCCATAAAAAGTCCTTCGGTAACTTCAGTTGTTTCATATTATTTCATCTCATCGTTAGCGCAGGAAATAATGTGCGTTGAATCACACTGTGGCGCTGAATGTATTATTTCTGTTTTCGAGTCTAACAAATGAAATGGGATTGTCACGATATAACAAATAGCGTGAATTGTGATTTGTCACAAATAAAAAACAGGGTGTTTTTTATAGCATTCTTTTTGCCAGACGGCGGCCAATGGTTTCAAGAATATAAATAACGGGAATTTGTGTAGTGATGTCATAAACCCCGGCAATACGTACCGGTGGAATATGCCAGGAAATATTAAAGTCGGCTAACTTAGCCAGCGACGAGTTCTCATGGCTGGTGATAGACATCACTTTACAGTGGTGAAGGCTGAACTGGCTGGCAAAGCGTAAGATCTCTTCCGTCTCGCCGGAAACCGAAAGTACAATAGCCAGCGCGTTACGTGCCATATCGTTGGTAACCGGAAAATAAGGATCGTCGATATGGTTACTGAATTTACCGACGTTAGAAAAGAAGCGTGCGCCGTATTTTGCTAATGCACCTGAAGTTCCCGCACCGACAAAAATAATACGCTCAGATGAACATATAATATCTACCGCGTGGTCGATGAGAGTATCAAATTCTTCGTTATTGGTGCTTTTAAAAAAGCTGATGATTTCGCTGCTGCCGAAATTAGCTGGCTGAGATTCCGTTTGCTCCAGATATAATTTAAAGCGAACGCGAAACTCGGAATACCCCTCACAGTTGAGCTTGCGGCAAAAACGCAGCACGGTGGTGGTGGAGACGCCTGCGGCATCTGCCAGCTCACGGATGGTCATGTACATCACTTTGTCTTTGTTTTTAATGACAAAGTTGTAGACCATCATTTCCAGACCGTTCAGGTTGGCGATTGCCGCGTGGGTAAACATACTCTCTCTTCCTGCTGAGTCGACTTTTGCTAACGGCCAGGGCTAACGCAGCCAGCCTTTCTCGTGTGCCAGATATAATTGGCGCTCGACATGTTGCCATAATTCCGGCCAGCTTTCTCCCACCTGTGCGTTACGGGTTAATACCTGCTGCAGGGAAATATTATTCTCCCGCCAGCTTTGCCCTTCGTTATGCAGATTCAGCAGGATAGGCAAAATACGATCCAGCGCTCCGGCAAAACGAGCATCAGGGCTGGTGCCCGACTCATATTCTTCCCACAGCGCAAGGAATTGTGGCCCCTGTGGCGCGGGTAATAAACCAAACAGGCGGCTAGCGGCCGCGGCTTCTTTGTCGGCTATGGCTTCACGGGCGGCAATGTCGTAAACCAGCACATCGCCAACGTCGATCTCCACGATGTCATGCAGCAGCGCCATCTGAATCACTCGCTGAATATTCACGTCTTCCCTGGCCCAGGGTGCAAGGCTCATCGCCGCCAGGGCAAAATGCCAGCTGTGCTCCGCGGAATTCTCATGGCGTTCATGGCCGATGATTTTGGTACGGCGCTGAACCAGCTTGAGCTTATCGATCTCCATCAAAAAATGGATGACCTCACTCATCTCGCCAAATGCCTGTTGCATCGTGTTTTTTCCTGTTTTTTACGCTGTCGTTTGATTGTAAAAGAAATCATCCAGACTGACGAACCGAGGTCGTCACAGGCGCTCACACATTTATTTTAGCTTACATGTGTTCACTGGAATCATTCTCAGTTAGGCTAGTGGTGCTGCTTTATTCTTCTATATCTCCGGGAGGAGCCAGATGGCTCGCAAACCACTTATCGCGCATGGATATTCTCTGGCTGAGGAAGTAGCCAACAGCATCAGCCACGGTATTGGGCTGGTGTTCGGCATCGTTGGCCTGGTATTGCTGCTGGTGCAGGCGGTTGACGCCAACGCCAGCGTGACGGCGATTACCAGCTACAGCCTTTACGGCGGCAGCATGATCCTGCTGTTTCTTGCCTCAACGCTCTACCACGCCATCCCGCACGAGCGGGCTAAACGATGGCTGAAAAAGTTCGACCATTGCGCCATCTACCTGCTTATTGCCGGTACCTATACGCCTTTTTTACTGGTGGGGCTCAACTCGCCGCTGTCAAAAGGGCTGATGATTGTTATCTGGAGCCTGGCGCTGGCCGGGATCCTGTTCAAGCTCACTATCGCCCACCGGTTTAAGGTGCTGTCGCTGGTGACCTATCTGCTGATGGGCTGGCTGTCGCTGGTGGTTATCTACCAGATGGTGGTCAAACTGGCGCCGGGCAGCGTGACGCTACTGGCGATTGGCGGCATCGTTTATTCGCTTGGGGTTATTTTCTACGTCTGCAAACGCATTCCTTACAACCATGCTATCTGGCACGGGTTTGTGCTGGGCGGCAGCGTTTGCCACTTCCTCGCGATTTATCTCTATATCCGCTAAAACGCTTAACCCGCGATAAAACAAAGCCCCCTATATAGGGGGCTCAGCTTTCGATTAACTCTCTTCCAGAGAATAAGGCAGTGGCTCAAGCGCCAGCCTGCTGCTGGCATCGTCACGCACGCGTAAAACGCTGTCCGGCTCCAGATCGTTATTCATTACGGCCTGCACCACAAGACGGCCATTTTCTAGCAGCCCGGCGGCCAATATGGTGCCGGTACGACGCCAGTTCTCACCCATCTGCAGCTCAAGATCTTCGCCTGCTTCAGGCACGCGGCTTGCGGTACCGGCCAGCAGCCAGAGGGCTCGTTTGTTCGCCCCGCGGAACTTGGCTCGGGCGACCATTTCCTGCCCGGTGTAGCAGCCTTTTTTAAAGCTGATCCCGTCCAGCGCCTGAAGGTTGGTCGCCTGAGGAATAAATTGCGCGCTGTTCACGCTATCAATAACCGGCAAACCGCCTTCGATATCCAGCGTCAGCCACTGCTGGCTGTCGTTGAGCTGTGCTTCTCCGCGCAGTTTCTCCGTCAGGCGCTGCGCCGTTTCTTCATCGGTAACAATCAGGAAGCGTTCCGCAGGCAGGTTCAGCCACAGCAATGTTGTTGCACCCTGCTGTACAACCTGGGTTTGTTCATCCGGCAGCGTTTCGAAGACGGCAGCAAGCGCAGAACGTGCCTGGAAGCCAGCCAGGCCAAGCAGGACGCTGGCATCATCCGCATTGAAGGTGACTTTGGAAAAGACGGAATATTTCTTTAGCTCCGTTAGCTGTGCGTCACGCAGGTTGCGGCGCTCAATAAAGGCAAAGCCTTCACCGCGATGGAACAGGCGCAGGTTGCTCCACATTTTGCCTTTGGCATCGCAATGAGCGCACAGCAGGTGCTGGCCTGCATCAAGCTTAGCCACGTCAGCGGTGACCTGACCCTGAAGATATTTCTCAGCGTCTGCGCCCACTGCGGTGATAAGAGCCCAGTCATCAAGCGTCATCAGCGTCAGCGGCAGACGGGCGGCGGCACTGGGCTGGCGAGGAGGAAACGGATTAAAAGCCATAACAAAGATCCCGGGTTATCCAACGGTTTAATTTCTCAATGGTAAAAGAGCCTGAGGGCAATGCAAGCAGTTTGATAACGCCATTCGTGCGTTTACGAGCAGCCTCGGAGAATCTGGTGCAATCGATGCTGTTACAGCGCTTTGTGCCGGGAAAGTGCGCACAATAAAACATTCCGGTAATCCCGCTGACGAAAACACGTTACACTAACTCGGTACCCAACTTGATGGTTAAGCAGGAAAGAGCACATGGATATCAATAATAAAGCCCGAATTCACTGGGCATGCCGCCGTGGAATGCGCGAGCTCGATATTTCGATTATGCCGTTCTTCGAACATGAATATGAAACGCTTAGCGACAGCGACAAGCAGCTGTTTGTCCGCCTGCTGGAGTCTGACGATCCTGATCTGTTTAACTGGTTGATGAACCACGGTAAACCTGCGGATACGGAGCTTCAGCGTATGGTTAGCCTGATTCAGACACGGAATAAAGAACGTGGTCCTGTGGCAATCTGATCTCCGGGTTTCCTGGCGCGCGCAGTGGCTTTCATTGCTTCTCCACGGTCTGGTGGCACTGCTTGTGCTGCTGACGCCGTGGCCGATGAGCTATACGCTCGTCTGGATGCTGCTGCTTTCCCTGGTGGTTTTCGACAGCGTGCGTAGCCAGCGCCGCATTCACGCACGTCAGGGCGAAATCAAGCTGCTGACGGACTTTCGCCTGCGCTGGCAGGGGCGTGACTGGGACATCGTCGGGAATCCGTGGATGATTGACAGCGGTGCGATGCTAAGACTGCGTCGGCCCGGTAAACAGCGTTGCCAGCATCTTTGGCTGGCCGCTGACAGCATGGACATCGGCGAATGGCGTGATTTACGTCGCCTGCTGATGCAACAACAGGCGAGCGGAAGCGGGCAGATTTAGGCGAAACGCTCGGCCATTTCGCCAAGGATTTGCTCGCACCAGGTTTCAATCCGTTCGTCGCTCAGGTCGTACTGATTGGTTTCATCCAGCGCGAGGCCGACAAACAGCTGCCCGTCGGCAATCACCGGTTTTGGGCTGGTAAATTCATAGCCTTCGGTTGGCCAGTAGCCAATGAACTGCGCCCCACGCGGGCCTAACTTGTCGTGCAGCATACCTAGCGCATCCAGGAACCACTCACCGTAGCCCAACTGGTCGCCCATGCCGTACAGCGCCACGAGTTTGCCTTCCAGATTCAGCTCATCTAACTGCGGCCAGACGGTTTCCCAGTCTTCCTGCAGCTCGCCAAAATCCCAGGTCGGGATGCCGAGGATCAGAACGTCATACTGTTCCATCAAGGCCGGGGCATCGTCTTTCAGGTTATGCAGCGTCACCAATTCTGGGCCAATAATGTCGCGAATTTTTTCGGCCGCCATTTCGGTGTAGCAGGTGCTGGAGCCGTAAAAAAGACCAATGTTCATAACAATAAAAACTCATTTTAATAGCGTGCAGAGGGCCAAGTGTACCAGATCCCACTCGCCATCATGCATAATGGACACAATTCGCCAAACCGGGAGTGACGCGTGGAACAGGATAAGGCCCGTATAGAACAATTTCTGGATGCGCTGTGGCTGGAGAGAAACCTGGCTGAAAATACGCTCATTTCTTATCGCCGCGATCTCACGATGGTGGCAGAGTGGCTGGAGCGTCATCAGCTCAGTTTTTTGACCGTTCAGGCTTCGGACCTACAGGGATTGCTTGCGGAGCGTATTGAGGGCGGTTATAAAGCCACCAGTTCTGCGCGGTTGCTTAGCGCCATGCGGCGGCTATTTCAGTATCTGTATCGTGAAAAAATGCGCGAAGACGACCCTAGCGCGCTGCTTTCATCGCCCAAACTGCCGCAGCGTTTGCCGAAAGATTTAAGCGAGGCGCAGGTTGAACGGCTGTTACAGTCGCCCTGTACCGACCAGCCTATTGAGCTACGCGATAAAGCGATGCTTGAAGTTTTGTACGCGACCGGGCTTCGCGTGTCGGAGCTGGTCGGGCTCACCATGAGCGATATCAGCCTGCGGCAGGGCGTGGTGCGAGTCATCGGTAAAGGCAATAAAGAACGTCTGGTGCCGCTTGGCGAAGAAGCCGTGTACTGGATTGAAGAGTACCTGAAGTATGGCCGCCCGGACTTGTTGAACGGGCAGTCGCTGGACGTGCTGTTCCCCAGCAATCGCGCACAGCAGATGACGCGGCAAACCTTCTGGCACCGCATTAAGCACTATGCTGTTTTGGCGGGCATCGACAGCGAAAAACTGTCTCCGCACGTGCTGCGCCACGCTTTTGCCACACACTTGCTGAACCATGGTGCGGATCTCCGTGTCGTACAGATGCTGCTGGGCCATAGCGATTTGTCCACCACACAAATTTATACACATGTAGCGACTGCGCGTTTACGTCAGCTGCATCAACAGCACCACCCTCGAGCGTGAGTGCCACAAGAGAAAAAGGAATCCTCATGAAAAAAGGTTTTTGGCTGCTTTCGCTGCTGGCCGCTTCTGTTTCCGGTTTTGCCCACGCGGATGACGCCGCCATTAAACAATCCCTGGCGAAGCTCGGCGTGCAGGGCGCAGACATTCAATCTGCTCCGGTTGCCGGAATGAAAACCGTGCTGACCGACAGCGGCGTGCTCTACGTCACCGAAGACGGCAAACATGTGATTCAGGGGCCGCTTTACGACGTGAGCGGCGCCCAGCCGGTGAACGTGACTAACCAACTGCTGATCGGCAAGCTGAACGCGCTTGAAAAAGAGATGATCGTCTACAAAGCACCGAAGGAGCAGCACGTGATTACGGTGTTCACCGACATCACCTGCGGCTACTGCCACAAGCTGCACGAAGAGATCAGCGACTACAACGCGCTGGGGATCACCGTGCGTTACCTGGCGTTCCCGCGCCAGGGGCTGCAGAGCCAGGCTGAAAGCGATATGAAGTCCATCTGGTGCGCGAAAGACCGTAACAAAGCGTTCGATGCCGCAATGAAGGGCGGCGATGTGGCACCGGCAAGCTGCGACATCAACCTGGCTAACCACTACAACTTGGGCGTGCAGTTTGGCGTGCAGGGGACGCCAGCGATTGTCCTGAGCAACGGCAGCATGATCCCGGGTTATCAGGGGCCAAAAGAGATGAAGCAAATGCTGGACGCCCACAAGCAACTGATGAAAGCGGGTGGTTAATTTCGGGTGAAACAGCAAACGCAACTCCGCCGCCGGGCCGTTGACAGCTCGGTGGCGCTTCCGGCTACGCTGCCTTCTTTGCTCCAGCGGCTGTATGCCAGCCGGGGCGTGCGTGATGAGCAGGATCTGGAACGTGGCGTAAAAGGAATGCTGCCGTGGCAGCAGCTCAGCGGCGTAGATCAGGCCGTCGTGATGCTTTACAACGCCTTTCGCGAAGGCCTGCGCATCATCGTGGTGGGCGATTTTGATGCCGATGGCGCGACCAGCACCGCACTGAGCGTTCTGGCACTACGCAGTATGGGCGCTGAAAATGTTGGCTACCTGGTGCCCAATCGCTTTGAAGATGGCTACGGGCTTAGCCCGGAAGTAGTCGATCAGGCTCACGCCCGCGGCGCGCAGATGATAGTGACCGTCGACAACGGGATCTCTTCCCATGCGGGCGTTGATCGAGCCCATGCGCTGGGGATCCCGGTGCTGGTGACCGATCACCACCTGCCGGGGGAAACGCTTCCCGCCGCTGAAGCTATCATTAACCCTAATCTTGCAGACTGCGCGTTTCCGTCTAAATCTTTGGCCGGTGTCGGCGTCGCGTTTTATCTGATGCTGGCGCTGCGCACGCATCTGCGTGATAACGGCTGGTTTGAACAGCGTGGGCTGGCCATTCCAAACCTTGCGGAACTGCTCGATTTAGTGGCGCTGGGCACCGTGGCGGACGTGGTTCCGCTGGATACCAACAACCGCATTCTGACCTGGCAAGGCCTGAGCCGTATTCGGGCAGGTAAATGCCGCCCCGGTATTCGCGCACTGCTTGAAGTGGCTAACCGTGAGCCGCACAAAATCGCCGCCAGCGATTTAGGTTTTGCGCTGGGGCCGCGCCTGAACGCCGCTGGACGACTGGATGATATGTCGGTTGGCGTGGCGCTTCTGCTCAGCGAGAACATTGGCGAAGCACGCATGCTGGCCAACGAACTGGACGCGCTGAACCAAACGCGTAAAGAGATTGAACAGGGCATGCAGGTTGAAGCGCTGACGCTGTGCGAGCAGCTGGAGCGCAGCAGCGAAGAACTGCCTTATGGCCTGGCGATGTATCACCCGGAGTGGCATCAGGGCGTGGTCGGCATTCTGGCCTCGCGCATCAAAGAGCGGTTCCACCGCCCGGTAATCGCGTTTGCACCTGCGGGAGACGGCACGCTGAAAGGCTCTGGTCGCTCGGTTCAGGGGCTGCATATGCGCGATGCCTTAGAGCGTCTGGATACGCTTTACCCTGGCATGATGCTGAAATTTGGCGGTCACGCAATGGCCGCCGGCCTGTCGTTGGAAGAAGTTCGCTTTGAGGAGTTCCGCCAGCGCTTTGGTGACCTGATCGGTGAATGGTTGGATCCGGCGCTGCTACAGGGTGAAATCTGGTCAGATGGCCCGCTGTCTGCTCAGGAAATGACGCTGGAAGTGGCGGAGATGCTGCGCGATGCCGGGCCGTGGGGGCAAATGTTCCCGGAGCCGCTGTTTGACGGCAAATTCCGCATCCTCCAGCAACGCCTGGTGGGCGAGCGCCACCTGAAGGTGATGGTGGAGCCTGTCGGCGGCGGCCCGCTGCTGGACGGTATCGCCTTCAACGTGGATACCACCCGCTGGCCGGACAACGGCGTGCGCGAAGTTGAGCTGGCCTACAAGCTGGACGTGAACGAGTTTCGCGGCAACCGAAGCGTGCAGCTTTTGATCGATCATCTCTGGCCGATATAGCCCGCGTTCTTAACGCTGCCGCAGCGTTAATTACTTGGCTATATGTCAGGGACAAAGCTACAAAATGCGGCGTAAATCCGGTAAACTTTCCGGTTTACGACTGCATTTCGTCTTCTGAAATCAACATAAGAAATTACGCATGTTTGAAATTAACCCGGTAAAAAGCCGCATCCAGGACCTCACAGAGCGCAGCGACGTTCTTAGGGGGTATCTTTGACTACGATGCCAAGAAAGAGCGCCTCGAAGAAGTAAACGCCGAGCTGGAACAGCCCGATGTCTGGAACGAACCTGAACGCGCACAGGCGCTGGGGAAAGAACGTTCCTCGCTGGAAGCGATTGTCGAGACTTTAGACCAGATGGCCCAGGGCCTGGAAGACGTTTCCGGCCTGCTCGAACTGGCGGTAGAAGCCGACGACGAAGAGACCTTTAACGAGGCCGTTGTCGAGCTGGACGGGCTGGACGCCAAGCTGGCGCAGCTTGAATTCCGCCGCATGTTCTCTGGCGAGTACGACAGCGCCGACTGCTATATCGACATCCAGGCAGGCTCCGGCGGTACGGAAGCGCAGGACTGGGCAAGCATGCTGGAGCGTATGTACCTGCGCTGGGCAGAAGCTCGCGGTTTCAAAACCGAAATTATTGAAGAGTCCGAAGGCGAAGTGGCGGGCATCAAGTCCGTGACCATCCGCATTCAGGGCGACTATGCCTTTGGCTGGCTGCGTACCGAAACCGGCGTTCACCGCCTGGTGCGTAAGAGTCCGTTTGACTCCGGTGGCCGCCGCCATACCTCGTTCAGCTCCGCGTTTGTTTACCCGGAAGTGGACGACGACATTGATATCGACATCAACCCGGCGGACCTGCGCATTGACGTATATCGCGCATCCGGTGCGGGTGGTCAGCACGTTAACCGTACGGAATCCGCGGTACGTATTACCCACATTCCAACCGGTACCGTGACCCAGTGTCAGAATGACCGTTCTCAGCATAAGAACAAAGACCAGGCGATGAAGCAGATGAAGGCGAAGCTGTACGAGCTGGAAATGCAGAAAAAGAATGCTGAGAAGCAGGCGCTGGAAGACAACAAATCGGATATCGGCTGGGGCAGCCAGATTCGTTCTTACGTCCTCGACGACTCCCGCATTAAAGATCTGCGTACCGGGGTTGAAACCCGTAATACGCAGGCGGTGCTGGACGGCGATCTGGACAAATTTATCGAAGCAAGTTTGAAAGCAGGGTTATGAGGAACCAACATGTCTGAACAACAAGCACAGGGCGTTGACGCAGCAGCCGATCTTAACAATGAACTGAAAGCGCGCCGTGAGAAGCTGGTGGCTCTGCGTGAGCAGGGTATCCCATTCCCGAACGATTTCCGTCGTGACCACACCTCAGACCAACTGCACGCTGACTTCGATGCGAAAGAGAACGAAGAGCTGGAAGACCTGGGCGTTGAGGTAAGCGTGGCTGGCCGTATGATGACCCGCCGTATCATGGGGAAAGCCTCCTTCGTGACGCTGCAGGACGTTGGCGGCCGTATTCAGCTGTATGTGTCCCGCGACGACCTGGCGGAAGGCATCTACAACGAGCAGTTCAAGAAATGGGACCTGGGCGATATCCTGGGCGCGCGCGGCAAGCTGTTCAAAACCAAAACCGGCGAGCTGTCCATTCACTGTAGCGAACTGCGTCTGCTGACCAAGGCGCTGCGTCCGCTGCCGGACAAATTCCACGGCCTGGCCGATCAGGAAACCCGCTACCGTCAGCGTTACCTGGATCTCATCGCTAACGATGACTCTCGTAACACTTTCAAAGTGCGTTCGCAGATCATGGCCGGTATTCGCCAGTTCATGGTGGGTCGCGACTTTATGGAAGTTGAAACCCCGATGATGCAGGTGATTCCTGGCGGCGCGTCTGCCCGGCCGTTCATCACGCACCACAACGCGCTGGACATCGACATGTACCTGCGTATCGCGCCTGAGCTGTACCTGAAGCGCCTGGTGGTGGGTGGTTTCGACCGCGTCTTCGAGATCAACCGTAACTTCCGTAACGAAGGCATTTCTCCGCGTCATAACCCAGAGTTCACCATGATGGAACTCTATATGGCCTACGCGGACTACAAAGACCTGATTGAGCTGACCGAATCCCTGTTCCGCACTCTGGCGCAGGATGTTCTGGGCACCACCGAAGTGCAGTACGGCGAAGAAACCTTCGACTTCGGTAAGCCGTTTGAAAAGCTCACCATGCGTGAAGCTATCAAAAAGCACCGTCCTGAAACCAACCTGGCCGATCTGGATAATTTCGACTCTGCGAAAGCCATCGCGGAAAGCATCGGCATCAAAATCGAGAAGAGCTGGGGTCTGGGCCGTATCGTGACCGAGATCTTCGAAGAGGTTGCGGAAAGCCACCTGATTCAGCCGACCTTCATCACCGAATACCCGGCTGAAGTTTCTCCGCTGGCGCGCCGTAACGACGAAAACCCTGAAATCACCGACCGCTTTGAGTTCTTCATCGGCGGCCGTGAAATCGGGAACGGCTTCTCCGAGCTGAACGATGCGGAAGACCAGGCGCAGCGCTTCCAGGATCAGGTTGATGCGAAAGCGGCAGGCGACGACGAAGCCATGTTCTTCGACGAAGACTACGTCACCGCCCTGGAGCACGGTCTGCCGCCAACGGCGGGTCTGGGCATTGGTATCGACCGTATGGTTATGCTGTTCACCAACAGCCACACCATCCGCGACGTTATCCTGTTCCCGGCTCTGCGTCCGACTAAGTAACATCTTTCTCCCTCTCCGCAAGGGGAGGGATTTCCCTCAAGTTCATCAACGTTACCGGGGACTGGTTTGCGCAAGGAAAGCATTTTTAAACGCTGGCACATCACCGCTTTCATTATCATGACGAGCCTGATGCTGACGGCCTGCTCCTCCTCGAAATCAGCCAAAAGCACCCGAAACGAAGGCACCTTCAGCGGCGCGGTTTACACCGTTAAACGCGGCGACACGCTCTCTAAAATCTCCAGAATGACCGGCAGCAGCGTGGGCGATCTCGCCCGGCTGAACGGGATACCTGCGCCTTACACCATCCAGGTGGGCCAGCGTATTCGGATCAAAGGCTCAGGCTCTGCAAGCCGGCCGAAAAATACCGCCACGGCAAAAAACACCCCTGCGCCTTCTCGCACACAAAACTCGTCCATTGCCAAAGTAGCACCGCCGCCGGTGGGAGCACGCTGTTGGCTTTGGCCGACGAAGGGCAACATCGTTGAGCCGTTCTCGAACAGCGATGGCGGCAATAAAGGCATTGATATCTCCGGTTCTCGCGGGCAGCCCATTTATGCTTCCGGCGCAGGTACGGTGGTTTACGTCGGTAACCAGCTGCGCGGCTATGGCAATCTGGTGATGATCAATCACAGCGAAGAGTACATCACCGCTTATGCCCATAACGACACGATGCTGGTGAATACGGGTGAGAAAGTGAAGGCCGGGCAGAAAATTGCCACGATGGGCAACACGGGGGCAGATTCTGTGCGTTTGCACTTCCAGATTCGCTATCGCGCTACGGCGATCGACCCGCAGCGCTACCTTAAACCCTCTTGTTAGTCTAAAAAGTGCTTGAAAAACCATCACCTGGACACAAAGGCACTTGCCAGCGAGAGCTGAAAGTCTATAATGCCTCACGCACCTCAAAGCGGGCGTAGTTCAATGGTAGAACGAGAGCTTCCCAAGCTCTATACGAGGGTTCGATTCCCTTCGCCCGCTCCAATCCTTCTCTGGTGCATCCACCCGAAACTTTTCTACATTCTTCGTAACGCTTTGGTGCGATACCGACGCGAATTTCAAACTCAGACCATTCCTCACCTTGTTGGTGAAAGAGAACCTGACCCCAGGGGCAGGGAATGAAGAAGACACGCTGGCGGGTTATCTGCACATTCTGGGACAGTACGTCCTGACGATTGATGCGCTGCGCCTGAGCGCTGCCGAAGTGGCCGCGCTGGCGACGGATAAGAATAAACGGCGGAGGCTATTGACCTCGTGGTGGCTGGCAGCGAGGCCATTAACCGGCTGTTGTCCCTGTACCATTTCCACCGCTGGCTTCTGCAATGGGCTTGGGCGAAGTGGGCATCCCTGGCCCGCAAGCTGGAGGCCACGGGTTCAGATAATATTATCGTTCCTTCCCGGCACGTGAGCTGGTTCGCAACCGGCGTGCGTACCGTTGATGACACGCTGCCTGCTGAATACTGGTCAGGTGACACGTGAGCCTGGTCACATTTTACGCCCCGTTTTAGTCAATATGATGCTAAGCTGCTGAAAGATTTAGGCGTGATGCTGACCGTGCAACTGATGCAGGCCGGTTATATCTCAGTCACTCGGCCTTTGGCGCTGACCAGTGAGTCTAAGGTCTGGGTTGCCCGCAAAGGTTTCACGGACTTTGGCTCTGCCAGCCAGTACTATCGCCCTCTGCAACAGCAAGACACCTTGCTGACCGAGAAAGCATCCATCACCTGGGATACCCATTATTGTGCCGTGACGTATATTCAGGATGCCGCTGGGGCAGGAACCCATGAGGATTATGGCTATCGTTTCCTGACGCACAATCACCTCATCGATCCTAACGATAACCATCAGTTAGTCTCTCTGGACGCGTGGGACGGCCGACCAGCTCTCGGTTCTGGGGGACTGAAAACGGCGTGGCGCAGGGGTACACACAGCCTTCGACAGAAAAAGTACCTTCCCCGTCCCGACGATGGTAGAAGAGGCGCTGGCTATCATCACCACGATCCCGGTGGCGCAATGTCTGGTCTATTGTGACAGCAGCTGGATGGCGGCCGAATCGTCGCGGATGCCGCCTCACACATTCTGTATGCCGACACTCACTACTTCGATGCAATAGGCCGGGAATATCAGGTTAAAACTGCAAAAGGAGACTTCAGGAAAACACTGTTCACGCTGTGGTTTACGTTTGCTGAAGACGTGAACGACACGGCATCCCAGTAACAAATAACGCCCTGCTCCCTGGGGTCTCAATGCCGGGAGTAGGGCGCGTAGTTAACTATCGAGAGAAATCTATGCATACATCGCTGTTCAGCCACACCCCTTCGGTCACGGTTCTCGACAACCGGGGCCTGAGCGTCCGCAGTATCGAATATCACCGTCATCCTGACACCCTGACCACCACCAACGAACGTATCACCCGGCAGCAGTATAATCCTGGCGGGTTTCTGAGCCGCAGCGCCGACCCGCGCCTGCAGGCGACGGGCCTGGCAAACTTCACGTACATCACTGACCTGGCCGGTAACGTGCTGTGCGCCCAGGGCGTGGACAACGGCACCACCGTGAGCCTGAACGACGTGGCCGGGCGGCCTTTTATCGCGGTCAGCAATGTCGGCGTCACCGGAGACAAGAGCGAGGCGGTGACGCACACCTGGCAGTATGAAGCGGCTTCACTCGCCGGGCGTCCGCTGAGCGTGACGGTACAGGTCACAGGCAAAACCGCCCGCATTGCGGAGCGCTTTGTATACGCAGGCAACAGTGCGGCAGAAAAAAAACTGAACCTGGCGGGGCTGTGCATCAGCCATTACGATACCGCCGGTCAGGAACAGACCGACGCGATAGCCCTGACCGGCGTACCGCAGTCCGTCACCCGTCGCCTGCTGAAAGACGCCGATAACCCGGATAACGTGGCCGACTGGCAGGGGGCGGATGCATCTGCCTGGAACGAGTTGCTGGGCGCAGAAACGCTGACCACGCAGAGCACCGCCGACGCGACTGGCGCCGTCCTTACCACCACCGATGCAAAAGGTAACGTACAGCGCGTGGCGTATGACATAGCTGGCCTGCTGGCGGGCAGCTGGCTGACGCTGAAAGGCGGCCAGGAGCAGGTCATCGTGAAATCGCTGACCTGTTCCGCCGCCGGGCAGAAACTGCGCGAAGAACACGGCAACGGCGTGGTGACCACCTACTCATATGAACCTGAGACGCAGCGCCTGACGGGGATTAAAACCGAACGTCCGGCGGGACACACCTCAGGGGCAAAAGTCCTGCAGGACCTGCGCTACGACTACGACCCTGTGGGCAACGTGCTGAGCATCCGCAACGACGCGGAAGAGACGCGCTTCTGGCGAAATCAGAAAGTGGTGCCGGAAAATACCTACGTTTACGACAGCCTGTACCAGCTGGTCAGCACCACCGGGTGCGAGATGGCAAACGCGGGCCAGCAGAGCAGTAAGTTCCCTACCGCCGCCATCCCCCTGCCGACAGACAGTGCCGCTTTCACCAGATACACCCGGACTTACGCCTACGATAACGGCGGCAATCTGACGCGGATTCGCCACAACGCGGCGGCGACCAACAACCGCTACACCACGGATATCACGATAAGCGACCGCAGCAACCGGGGCGTGTTGAGCACGCTGGCAAAAAGTCCGTCGGATGTGGACGGGCTGTTCACGCCGGGCGGACAGCAAAAACAGCTGCAGCCGGGTCAGACGCTGAACTGGACGGCGCGCAACGAGCTGCTGAAAGTGAGTCCTGTACAGCGCGACGGCAAGGCGAGCGACAGCGAAAGCTACCGCTATGACTGCGGCAGTCAGCGCGTCCTGAAGGTGAGCACGCAGCAAACCGGGAACAGCACGCAGACGCAGCGGGCGCTGTACCTGCCGGGGCTGGAGCTGCGAACCACCCAAACCGGCAGTACGGAAACGGAAAGCCTGCAGGTCATCACCGTGGGTGAGGCGGGCCGGGCGCAGGTGCGGGTGCTGCACTGGGCGGCGGGCAAACCGGCGGGCGTGAACAACGACCCGCTGCGCTACAGCTACGACAATCTCACCGGCGGCAGCCAGCTGGAGCTGGACGGCAGCGGCAACTTGATTAGCATGGAAGAGTACTACCCGTACGGCGGCACGGCCATTCTGGCGGCCAGAAGCCAGACTGAAGCCAACTATAAAACTATCCGTTACTCGGGCAAAGAGCGGGACGCGACGGGGCTGTATTACTACGGCTACCGCTATTATCAGCCGTGGGTAGGCCGCTGGCTGAGCGCTGACCCTGCGGGCACGGTGGACGGGCTGAATCTGTATTTGCTGGTAGGAAACAATCCTACGTCTTTCCATGACAGCAATGGATTACTCCGTGAAGGACAAAGCGCAAGGAAATTAGTCGGAGAAGCCTTTGTTCACCCTTTACATATGCAGGTGTTTGAACGCATATCCATTGAAAAAAATATCGCCATGAGCGTCAGAGAGGCTGGTACTTTTACTATTACAGCTTTGGGCGAAGGGGCTGCAGCAAAGGGCCATAATATTCTTGAGAAAACCATTAAACCTGGATCTCTGAAATCGTCTTATGGGGAAAAAGCTGGGGCGGCGCTTGAACAGGCAAAAGCAAGCGGCTTTGTGGGTCGGGTTGGCAAGTGGGATAAATCTGGAGTGCAGGGAATTTATGCTCATAACAAAGCTGGTGGAGAGGATTTAGCTTACCCAATAAGTCTTACTTCTACTATGGATAATGAATTGGTGAATTCGTGGATCAAACATAAAGTGATCACGCCGTACACCGGTGATTATGATATGCACGATATTATTAAATTCTCGGGGGGGAGAGGTCACATACCCGCAGCGGAAAGTGCTGAAGAAAGAGGTGTAAAAGATCTGATTAACAGGGGGGTTGCGCAAGTTGATCCCTCCAGACCTTTCGAATTGACGGCTATGAATGTTATTCGTCACGGGCCTCAGGTCAGTTTTGTCCCTTACATGTGGGAGTATGAAAACGATAAGGTGGTTAAAGATAACGGCTACCTTGGCATAGTTGCCCGGCCAGGGCCATTTCCGGTAGCGATGGTGCATAAGGGCGCATGGAGTATTTTTGATACCAGTGAGGAGTTGTTTAACTTTTATGCATCCACGAATACAGCGCTACCAACACACTGGCAGCAGAGCTTCATTGAAAGAGGCAATGGCATGGTGTCTACTCCTCAACATGCCCCTCTTATTGATAAGCGCCGTACTGTACAACAACGATGGCAAAAAGTTGCCAGCTAAGCGCTAGGATCCTGAAGAGATAAAAAGGATTAACAGGCTCAACGGCCTGTTAATCTTTTATGTTAACTCTATATAACAGAAATAAATTTACCCGGTTTTATTAACGCTTTTCCCTGTGACTTACGGTAAGCGTTAGCATCGCGCAGAGAATAAGCGCAGCCGCAATATTCCTGCTGATAAAACTGCTCGCGTTTGCAGATATCTACCGTGCGCGCGGAGCCGCCTTGCTTACGCCAGTTGTGGGTCCAGTAAAACATTCCCGGATGACGAGCCGCCGCCCGCTGGCCGCAGTCGCAGACCTGCTCAAAATTCTTCCAGCGTGAAATCCCCAGAGAACTGCAAATTGCACCGAAACCGTGCCCTGCGGCATAAAGCGCGGTGCGCTCCAGGCGCATATCAAAACAGACCGTGCAGCGGGCTCCACGCTCGGGTTCCCACTCCATGCCTTTCACACGCGCAAACCAGTTATCGACGTCATAATCCGCGTCGATGAAGGGCACGCCATGTTGCTCAGCAAAACGCTTATTCTCTTCCTTGCGGATGAGATATTCCTGTTGCGGATGGATATTGGGGTTGTAGAAAAAAATCGTAAAGTCGATGCCAGAGGCAAGCAAAGCCTCTATCACTTCGGAAGAGCAGGGCGCGCAGCAGGTATGCAGCAGCAACTTGCTTGCGCCGTCCGGCAGCGTCAGTTTTGGGCGCTTAAATTCGGTGGTGGTCATGGTTTGTCGGCGGAAATAAGGAAAACAGCGAGAATTGTACCACTAAAAATGTGGTCAATGGGCTTTGCCAACCGAGAGTGAGGCGGGAGGCTGTTTCTCCCGCCTTAAAGAACTGCTATGCCTGCCCCGATAAATGCATCCCGACGTACCGCTCGTAGCGGCTCTTTTTCAGGAACGTTAAATCAACCAAAACCAGCCCGTCGACGCAGTTGTTGAAGGCCGGATCGCTGCCGAAATCAATAAACTGTACGCCGCCCGGTTCGCAGAGTTCTGAATACTGCTTATAGAGGGTCGGAATGCCGCAGCCCATATTACTGAGCAGGGATTTTAAGCGCGTCAGATCTTCACCGTAGTCTTCCCCTTTGAACTGCGCCAGCACGGCGGGAAGGCTCGCCGGGTATGGGCTACGCGAGGCGGCAAGCGGATGACTCGCCGGGAACCACAGTCGGTAAAACGCCACCAGAAGATCTCGTGCGTCCGGCGGCAGGCCTCCGGAAATAGATACCGGGCCAAACAGATAGCGGTACTGCGGGTAACGGGCGAGATAAGCGCCAATGCCCGACCATAAATAGTCCAGGCCACGGCGGCCCCAGTAGCGAGGCTGAATAAAGCTGCGCCCCAGCTCGATACCGTGCTGCAGCACATTGTCCATCTTCTCGTCGTAGTGAAACAGGCTGTAGCTGTACAGCCCATCTACGCCGCGTTTTTCAATCTGGCGTGCGGTTGGCATAAAGCGGTATGCGCCGACGATCTCCAGATCCTGTTCGTCCCAGAGGATCAGATGCAGGTAATCGTCATCATAACGATCCAGATCCCGGCGTTTGCCGCACCCTTCACCCACGGCGCGAAAGGCAATCTCACGCAGCCGCCCCAGCTCGCGCAGCAGCGGAGCCTCTTCTTTTGAGTCGCTGCGCTGCCAAAGATAAATCACTTTGTCGTCGGCGGTGCGGCCCAGGCATTCCGCTTTTGCCAGCTCCCGGCGCAGCGTGGCGCGGTCTTCCGCCCGGGCAATGGCGCTTTCCGTCGTGAACTTGCCTGAAAGTCCTTTGCCCAGCAGCTGAACGTGCTGGCGGCACTTCTTAGCCAGCTCTCGCGGGGCCTGCTGCGGGCTATGCCAGCTTTCCCACGGAATACGCTGACCAAGGGTTACCGGCAGGTTGGAGTTGCGGCGGCGAAACATCTGCTGCATCAGCAGCACCATCGGCAGCGCAGGGGAAACCAGCGCGCTGGCATAAAACAGTGCGCTGTTCCGGGCATGAATAAACGCCGGCAGCAGCGGCACGCGGTATTTTGCGGCAAGCTTAATAAAGCCGGTGTGCCAGTGCCCGTCGGCAATGCCCTGGCGAGATAAACGAGAAACTTCGCCCGCCGGGAAGAAAATCAGCACGCCGCCGTTTTGCAGCTGCCTGTCCATCAGCACAAGAGACGATTTAGGCGTGCGGCCATTGATATTGTCGACCGGAATAAACAGCGAACTCAGCGGCTCGAGGTGATTAAGCAGGCGGTTGGTCACCACTTTGACATCCCGGCGAACGCGGGAAACGGCGTACAGCAGCGCCAGCCCGTCAAGGGTGCCGGTTGGGTGGTTGGACATAATCACCACGGGGCCGTGTTCGGGGATGTTTTCTAATTCGCGGGGAGAGATATTGCAGCGGATGTGTAGGTGATCCAGGACTTGTTCAATCATATCCAGCCCGCGGAGGTGCGGATGATTGTTGGCAAAGGCCTGGAATTCTTCCTCATGCAGCAGGCGTCTTAACAGGTTTTTTTGCCAGGGCGCGGGCCTTGCCTGGGGCCACAGGTCGTCAAGTACGTTATCGAGACTAAACATATTCGCTCCTCTTACCGTTCTGGGCACGACGGTAGAAGATCAAGATGAACGTTGCGTGTCAGCGAGGTGACGTTTCAGGGATGTGTATATGGAACAGGTCGCGTCGATTTTTTATCCTTCCGGACTAGATTCGTGGACTAATAACGAGGTATTTGGCTCAGTTGACAGAGTAAACCCGGAGGAAGAGTAGGTTAAATAGTGGTGTTGCGTGAAAGAAACGTAATAATATTTAATATATTGTTTTTAAAGTGTTTTATTGCACGTGATGAGGCATTTTGTTGTCAAGCGTTAAGCGCATTTAATGAAAGTTTTATATCGTAAAATGAGAGTTAAATCGACTTTTACTCTAAAAAGCATCAATTAAGCAATAAAGTTGCTCTACCCCTTGCCTGTTTTTCGAAGATCTACGCTACAGTAGCCGCCGCTGGCGGAATGCCAGCCTATGATTAAAAAACAGCAACAGAACGCCGTGAGCGGCGTTTTATCAACACCGCATCAAAAAAGATAACCTATGGGAGTTCACAGATGAGTCACTCTGCGACAAAAACAAAAACCTTTTTCGGGCATCCGTACCCGTTAAGTTCGCTCTTCCTCACCGAAATGTGGGAACGTTTTTCCTTCTACGGGGTTCGCCCGCTGCTCATTCTGTTTATGAGTGCGGCGCTGCTTCAGGGCGGGATGGGGCTGCCGATTGAGCAGGCTTCCGCGATTGTCGGTATTTTCGCCGGCGGCGTGTACATCACCTCTTTACCGGGCGGCTGGCTGGCCGATAACTGGCTCGGGCAGCGCCGCGCCGTTTGGTATGGCTCGCTGATTATTGCGCTGGGGCATCTCTCGATTGCGCTGTCGGCATTCGTGGGCAACACCTTCTTCTTTGTCGGCCTGCTGCTGATCGTCCTGGGAACCGGGTTGTTCAAAACCTGTATTACCGTGATGGTCGGGACGCTGTACAAAAAAGAAGATACCCGCCGCGACGGGGGCTTTTCGCTGTTTTACATGGGCATCAACATGGGCTCGTTTATCGCCCCGCTGATCATCGGCCCGCTGCATGAGAAATACGGCTGGCACATGGGCTTTGGCCTGGGCGGGCTGGGCATGCTGGTTGCGCTGTTCATCTTCCGCTTCTACGCCATTCCGCAAATGCGCCGCTACGACAAAGAAGTCGGGCTGGACTCCACCTGGAATCACCCGACGACCGAGCGTAAAAACGTCGGTAAATGGGTAACGCTTGCGATGGTGCTGCTAGCCGGGCTGGTGGTGCTGATCGCCAACGGGACAATTCCATTCAACCCGACGGTTATCGCCAAAAGCTCCGCGTACATTATTTCCACCTGCGTGGGCCTCTACTTCCTGTTCATGTTCTTCTTTGCCGGGTTAACCAGCAGCGAGCGTTCACGCCTGCTGGCCTGCCTGATCCTGCTGGTTGCGGCGGCATTCTTCTGGTCTGCCTTCGAGCAGAAGCCGACCTCCTTCAACATCTTTGCGCGTGACTACACCGACCGCCAGATGGGCAGCTTCGAAATCCCGACCATTTGGTTCCAGTCGATCAACGCGCTGTTTATTATCCTGCTGGCACCGGTGTTTAGCTGGTTCTGGCCGTCGCTGGCTAAGCGCAACCTTAACCCGAGCAGCATGACGAAGTTCGTTATCGGCATTCTGTTTGCGGCGGCAGGCTTTGCGGTAATGATGGCGGCAGCAAACCAGGTGCTGGCGACGCAGAGCGGCGTTTCTCCGTTCTGGCTGGTCGGAAGCATCCTGCTGCTGACCCTCGGCGAGCTTTGCCTCAGCCCGATTGGCCTGGCAACCATGACCCTGCTGGCACCGCAGAAAATGCGTGGCCAGGTGATGGGGCTGTGGTTCTGCGCCAGCGCGCTGGGCAATCTCGCGGCGGGTATCATGGGCGGGCATATCAAAAAGGATCAGCTTAGCTCGATGCCGGAGCTGTTCTCCCACGTGTCTATTGCCCTGGTCATCTGCGCCATTGTGCTGGCTGCGCTGATTATTCCGGTGAGAAGCATGCTGAGAAATGCGGACGCCAACGAAGCCAAATAACGGCTTTTAAACATCTTGCCCGGTAACCTTCTGCGGGTTACCGGGTTTTACCCCGAAGAGATTCAGTACTGATACTTCTTATCCAAAACCCGGCAGGTCGTATAGGCTCCGGCGGCACACAGCAGCGCAGGGGCAAAATAGCTGTGGTCCATATGGGTAAACTCCATCACCAGCACCACGGCCGTTACCGGCATCTGCATCGAAGCGGCCAAAAACGCGGCCCCGCCGACCAGCGCAAAGCTGCCCACGTCCCCGCCAGGGAAGACAAACTGCCAGACCACGGCCAGCAGCAGGCTCAGCAAAGCACCCACCGTTAAGCCCGGCGTCAGCAACCCTCCCTCAGCGCCACCGCGCAGGACGGCGAGGATCACCAGCATTTTCAGCGCCAGCAGTATCGCGGCATAGTCAACGCTCAGGCCATTACTAATGGCAAGCTGCATTGGGCCTTTGCCGTTGCCCGGCAGCTGTGGGAACCACAGGCTAAGCGCTGCCAGCAGCGCAAAGGCCAACAGGCAAAATACCGGCATCTGCCAGTTGGTTTTTACCTGCGTTCTCACTTTGGTTGTCGCTTTGCGAAACAGCCAGGCGGCATAGCCGAGCAGCGGGCTGACCACAATGGCCCAGGCTATAAACGCGTGGGGAAGCGCAAAAGAGGCGAAGTGATACTGCGATTCATCCCCCAGTCCAAGCGTCGCAACCCAGGCCGCCACCGCAGAGGTGATGACCGCCGCCAGCGCTTTCTCCCAGCTAAACGAAAGCAGCAAGACCTCGAGGGTGAACAGCGCCCCGGCCAGAGGAACGTTATACACCGCAGCAAGGCCTGCGCCCGCACCGCAGGCAATCAGCGTGCGGGTTTCGTCCGGCGGCAGGCTGAACTTCCGCGCGAGAATACCCGCCGCCAGCGCGCCCATTTCTCGAGGAGCAACTTCACGCCCAAGCGGTGAACCCAGCGCGACGGTGATGATTTGCAGCAATGCATGAATAGTGGTGGTGCCGGTCGGCATCGGCACCGCAGGATTGGCGACGGCAGCGGCAATAGACACTCTCTTTTTGCCGTAACGCGCCAGCAGCCACCAGCCAAACCCGGCGACGGCGCCACCGCCAATAATTGCGGCCACGCGGCGCAGATGCGAGGCATCAGTTACGCCCTGAAGAAACGTCTCGCTGCCCACCAGTTGGTCGATGCTGTAGCCAAAAGCCAGATGCTGAATAGCGTGTAAAATCAGCGCGAGAAGCATGCCCGCTATACCGGCGAGGATGCCGGTAAGTACCACAGCAGCCAGGCGTCCAGGGTAGTTTTTAGCATCAGCCTGTTCAGTTGGCTGGGTCATATCGGGATCCTTAACGCGGGGAAAACTGGATGATAAGGGAGAAGAATTAAACATTTAGTATAAATGTAGCATTCATCATGCCCGAGTCATCCCGGCTTTTCCCGGCGTAAAATCCCTCCGGTTCAGTGAGCTTTCTGGCATGCGGCTATCAGCATGCCTGCCAAAGCAGCACCGCACAGCAGCCGGAAGGCGGTTGCCCAGTCGCCCATATCAGGGGCCTGCCCGAGAACAACCGAGAGTACCGCCAGCATCATTGCCCCCGCCATATACTGGCTGGTGGCCATCAGCGCGCTGGCGCGTCCCTGCTGGGCGAGCGGAGTGGCTGAAAGGCCGACGGCGAACATCGCGGGGAAGATTAACCCGTGGCCAATCCCGCTGAGCGCAATCCCGCCGATAAAGACCGCAGACAGCGGCGACGCTAAGCCGACGGAAATCAGCCACAGCCCCAGCGCCGAACAGGCGAACCCGGCGGCCAATACGGTTGCGTTGGCGTAGCGGGCGGTCAGGCGGGTATACAGCGCATTGCCCGCCACGATAAGCAGCGCGAGCGGCGTGAACATCAGCCCGGTGGTGACGGCATCCTGCTGCAAAGTCTGCTGCCAAAGTAGGGTCATGGCGTAAAACTGGCTGCCAACGCTTGCCATATAACAGGCGCTGCTGAGCCAGCCTGTTTGCAAGCCCGGCAGGGCGCGAAGCGAGCGGGCCAGTAACGGCTGAGGCGCATAGCGCTCGTGCAGGATAAACAAGATCCCCATGGCAACGGCGATGCGATTAGCCAGATAGTCGGCCTGCCCGGTTTCGCCATAGCGCATCAGCGCCCATACCAGCGCTCCGGCGGCGAAACAGCCCACCAGCGAACCCATGCCTGGCCGCTGTGCCTCCCCCTGCGGGCTGAGCGGTAAAAAATCCCGCCGAACCAGCCAGAGTGCGATAAGCCCCGGCGGCACGTTAATAAAGAAAATGGTTCGCCAGTCCAGCGCGGCCAGTATGCCGCCCAGCATCACGCCCGCGACTAATCCCAGCGCGCCGATAGCGCTCCAGATTGCCAGCGCCCGCCGATGCGCCTCGCCGTGAAACCGTTGCGCCATCAGCGCCAGAACGGCAGGCTGCAGCAACGCCGCCGCCATCCCTTGCCCGCAGCGGGCGGCGAGCAGCAACGTGCCGTTTTGCGCCAGTCCGCCCAGCACCGAAGAAAGTAGAAACAGCGCCATGCCGAGGCTGAACATGCGGCGAGCGCCAAGCCGATCGCACAGGCTACCACCCGCCAGCAACAGGGCGGCAAACGCCAGGCCATAGAGGGAAACAACCCACTGCATCTCGCTGAGAGAAAGGTTTAGATCCTCAGCCAGCGTAGGCAGCGCGACGTAGACAATCGCATAGTCCAGCGCGATCAGCGCCTGCGCTATTCCCGGCGCGAACAAAGCGCTATAGCGCCCGGAAGCGGCGGCGGGTACCGCATAAGTTTGTGTCATCGGCGTTTCCTGCTATTTTCTTTTAGATGAATAAGTTTCATCAATTAATGTGCGTGGATAACAGGCTACGCCTTTATTTATAGTGCAATCAAAATCATATTATTCAGCAAAGGATGAGTTAAATTCATTCATGAAGAATCGTCGACTTCCGCCACTCACGGCCGTTCGGGCCTTTGACGCCGTGGCCCGCCACGCCAGTTTTAAAGCCGCGGCTGACGAAATTGGCGTCACGCCTACCGCCATCAGCCACCAAATCCGCCTGCTGGAGGACTCGCTGGAGCAGCGGTTATTCATTCGTTCGGCTCGCGGTGTGGCGCCCACCCCGGCGGGGGAGATTCTGTTTCGTGCTTCCGGGAACATTTTCACCACGCTGCGGGACGCCGTTGAGTCTATAGCCACGATCTCTCACCCCGGCACGCTCACGCTCAGCACCACCTCGAATTTCCTGACTAACTGGCTGGTACCGCGTTTGCCTGCTTTGCATCAGCGTTATTCCTCGCTGGAGCTGCGCTTTCACAGCAGCGTGGCGCTGGCCGATCTCAACGGCACCACGGCGGACTGCGCCGTGCGCTACAGCATGCAGGCCGACGAATCTCTCGACAGCACGCTGCTGCATAGCGACAGGTTTGTGCTGGTGGCCAGCCCGCAGCTGAAGCTCAGGAGCGTGAAGGATCTGCCGGGGATGACGCTCTTCCATATTGATAACCGCCACGTGCCGAGCCCGGAGCCCAGCTGGCAGCACTGGAAATCGGTATTTGGGCCGGAGAATTTGGACGTGCAGACCGGGATTCATTTTGATGACGAAACGCATGCGATTCAGGCGGCCATTGCCGGACAGGGGATCTTGCTGGCGAGCGAACTGCTGATTCGCCGCGCGCTTCAGCAGGGGCTATTGCATATCGCGCTGCCGGGCGCGCTCCCTGGAGCGAATTACTACTTTGTCAGCAGCCGCGAAAAGGCCAGGAGAGAGGACGTGCAGCAGGTTAAGGCGTGGCTGCAGCAGGCGTTTCAGGCTGGAGAGTAGGGTTGCCCCACCTTTTTTGCCTCTTTGTCACAAATATCCATGATTATGCAGGACTGGTTAATATTCCGTTCACTTCCAGCCTTGTTTTATATGCAGCAGCCGCACCGGTGAACGTGTTCGGGGGATAATGCCATCCCCCGAACAGCCCCGGCGCCCGGCGAGCTCATCGCCGCTGAAGCGGTAAACCCACCGGCTATCACCCAAACATTCGGGGTCGTTCGCGATCCGTTCCCGACGATCGCTCTCTTTCGCTGCTCCCGGCAGCTCAACCCCGCCTGAGTTGGGTCATAACCGGGGGCGATGAGAGCCGGGGAGCAATTCCACCCTCACCCCGGCCCTCTCCCAGAGGGAGAGGGGGAAAACAGCCAAAGTGGAACATTTTTTATTCCCTCTCCTTTCCAGGGAGAGGGTGAGGGTAAAAATAAGAAGCGAGGCACGGTTCCGGCTTAAATCGCCTCCGTTTTTTCTCCGACTGGCCAGGGTCCGGACGTCGGGAACGGCCGGAGGCTGAGAGCGTCGGGAACGCATCTCAGGCGACCCAGGACTGGGAGATAAAACGGAGGTCTGCCGCTTTAGCGGTCGATTTATTTGGCCGGGAGTCCGGGGTCTCGGGGGAATGACGGTGATTCTCCCGAGACGTTCACCGGTTCGGTGGTGACATATGAAACTGTACTGGAAGTGAACGGAACCTTAGCCGATCTTTCAGAATGCTTATTTGTGACTAAGAGACAGCTCACCAGGAGAGGAACCATCTATCAGTGTGCCGGCGGTTTTTTCATTAACGGAACCAGCATCGCAGCAATCAAAAAACCGATCATGATCAGGTAAAAAGCATCCGAAAACGCCTGCGTTCGCGCCTCGCGCAGCGCGAGGGTAGAAAGGTTTTTTAGCGCCCCGCTGGTGGCGGCATCCGGCGATAAACCCTGCGCGGTGAGGCTTGCTGCGCCGCGTTGGACGAAATCCGTCATCGCCAGGTTAGCGGTGTTGAGATGGTCTGCCAGGCGGCTGTAGTGCAGATTGGTTCTGTCATTCAGCACCGTGCCGCACAGGGCGATGCCGATAGCGCCGCCCAGGTTACGCATCAAATTGAACAGGCCGGAGGCGAGCTTAAGTCGCGCAGGCGGCAGGCTGCCCAGGGTTAGCGTGACGGTCGGTGCGACGGCGAACTGCTGCGCAAGGCCACGAAACGCCTGCGGAAGCAGCAGCTGATCGCCACCCCAGTCGTGGGTAATTGGCACAAAGCTGTACATCGAAATAGCAAAGCCAATAAGCCCTGCCATCAGCAGCCAGCGCAGATCCACCCGGTTGGCCAGCCACGAATAAAACGGAATCGACATCACCTGGAACAGGCCGGTAGAAAACACGGCGAGGCCGATTTCCAGAGCGCTAAAGCCACGTACGGTGCCGAGATACAGCGGTGTTAAATAGATCGTGGCGAAAATGCCCACCCCGGCCATAAATGAGAAATAGCAGCCCAGGCTAAACGTTCTGTCTTTTAGCGCCCGGAGATCCATCACCGGCTGCGCATGGCGCAGGGTTCGAATAATAAAGGCGATACCGCACAGCAGCGCTATCCAGCCTGTGGTGGCGATGGTGCTGTCATCAAACCAGCCCCAGCGCGGGCCTTCTTCCAGCGTGTATTCCAGGCACCCGAGCGAAGCCGCCAGCAGCAAAATACTGAAATAGTCTGCGCCGCGCAGCAGGGAAAAATCTGGGGTATCTACCTTCACCAGTAGCGGGACGGCTACGGCGATATAAATCCCCGGGATCACGTTAATAAAGAACAGCCAGTGCCAGTTAAAGTTTTCGGTGATCCAGCCGCCCACGGTTGGGCCCAGCGTCGGTGCCAGAGAAGCCAGTCCGCCAATGGTCGCGGCGGCGATAACCCGCTGTTTGCCCTGGAAGAAGGCGAAAGCGGTGGTAAACACCAGCGGGATCATTGAACCGCCCGCCAGCCCCTGCAGGGCGCGAAACGCAATCATGCTTTGAATATTCCACGCCCAGCCGCACAGCAGGCTCATCAGCGTGAAGCCTGCCGCCGAGGCGGCAAACAGCCAGCGGGTGGACATCACCCTTGAGAGCCAGCCGGACAGCGGAATAATAATGATCTCGGCGATCAGGTAGCTGGTCTGCACCCAGACGGTTTCGTCATCCCCCGCAGAAAGGCCGCCGCCGATGTCCCGCAGCGAAGCAGAAACGATTTGGATATCAATCAGCGCAATAAACATCCCCACGCACATGCTGGCAAAGGCGAAGATCTTTTTTGCCATCGGCATAGAGATGCCCTGCGGCATCGGTGCGGCCTGGGCGGTGCTCATCGCGTACTCTTTTGATCGACGGTCACGATGACCGAGAGTCCCGGACGAAGCACATCCAGTTTTGCGCCGTCACCTTCCAGCGCGATCCGCACCGGCACGCGCTGGACGATTTTGGTGAAGTTGCCCGTGGCATTTTCCGCCGGGAGAATACTAAAGCGAGAGCCGGTGGCAGGTGACACGCTGGCGATATGCCCTTTAAAAGTGCGGTTCGGCAGCACGTCGGCGACGACGGTCACCGGCAAACCGGCACGCATATTTGCCAGTTGGTTCTCTTTGAAATTAGCGTCGACCCACAGCCCGTGTGAAGGCACCAGCGAGAGCAGCTGCGTGCCGCTGGTGACGAAGGAGCCTGACCATGCGCGGCGGTTGCCGATTACGCCGTCAAAAGGCGCGCGAATTTCCGTATAGCTGAGATTCAGCTTCGCCATAGTCAGATTAGCCTGCGCCTGTTCCAGCGCGGCCTGAGTTTGTTTTTCGCGCGCGTCCAGCACGGCCAGCTGGCGCTCGGCAACGGCTCTGTCCGCCTGAGCCTTGCCCTGTTCGGCCCGCGCCCGGCGATAATCCGCAGAGGCGTTATCGCGAATCTGGGCTGAAATCGCGCTTGAGGCTTCCAGCGCGTTATAGCGGCGGTTGTCGTTGGCTGACTTCTCCGTGGCCGCCGCTGCGGCAGCGACCGAGGCGGACGAACCCTGGATAGTGGCCTGCTGCAGCTGGCGTGTCGCGGCAATATCCGCCAGCGCGGCCTGCTGAGCGGCAACTTCACCCTGGGCTTTTGTCAGCGCGGCCTGGTAGTCGCGGTCATCAATGCGAATAAGAAGGTCGCCTTTTTTCACCGCCATGTTGTCCTGCACGGCAATCTGCTGAATATAGCCGGACACTTTGGTGGAAATGGCGCTGATATCGCCCCCGATATAGGCGTCGTCAGTGGACTGAATAAAACGCCCGCTGTGCCACCACCAGGCGCCGTAGCCTGCCGCCGCTAACACCGCTGCGCCGAGGACGGTCAGCGTAATCAATTTTTTCTTATGGGCGGCGTTCATCACTGAGGTTCTCTGTACGGTTCTGGCTGGAATTTAAGCCCGGTATCACCGGCGTGCTTGCGCTGCAGGTAGTCGTGGCGGTACTTCATCATTGGCGAGGCGGCCGGGCCCGGCACCATGGTGTATTTTCCGGGGACAATCGGCTCCCCGGTTTCTTTGTCGGCGAGGATGGGTTCCACCGGGCGCTGGGTTTCGCTTTCTACCAGCTGCATCTGCCGCCCTTCTGGGGCGAAGTGGCGGTTTCCCCATTCAGCCAGCGCCAGCAGCACCATACGGAAGTCGCGCCCGCGCTGGGTGAGATGGTACTCATAGCGAGGCGGCGAGCTGCTGTAGCAAACCTTTTCCAGCAAACCGTCGTCGACCAGCTCCTTCAGGCGCCGCGAGAGAATATTGGGCGCGACGTTACTGCTTTTTTGGAACTCGTCGAAGCGGGTAAAACCGGCTAATGCGTCCCGAAGGATCATGATGCTCCAGCTGTCGCCGATGCGGCCGAGGCTGCGGGAGATGGGGCAGGGGGCGCTGCAAAGAGGTTCGTTTTTCATGGATCGATCCGATGGCGGGTTATCGTCTGGCGACAAATTGACATAGTGACTATCAAAATGCAAGTCACTAAGGGTCTGACAGCTGTGCTACATTGTTGGTGTCATAACGTCGCGGATATATTCAGAAAGTCGTCGCTCTTAAACGAAAAGTGCGGCTTTAAAATCCTTCCAGTTGCCTTATGTCGAGATATAACTCTAATCTTTTTTGCTGGATGGATTTTCCATAAATCCAGGTAATAAATAATATACCCGCCCGAGCCATTTACAGGATTACCTATGCTTAAGAATGCAAGCGTTCGAAGCGTCATTGCCCTTTTCTTGGCTGTATCCTTTTTAGTTATTGATCTTTTGGCGTTCGCTTTATCCGCAAATGTTACAATTTTAGCCATGCTTAATATTGCATGGGTGGCGATACTCTTCACTCTCTGGACGTACATGACGATATATCTTGTACGGCCGATTAATCATGTTAAGAGAAGTATTGATGAAATTAACTCGGGGAATTTATCGGTACATATCCCTGAGTTTGGTAATAATTGCGCCGGGCGATTAATACCTGGCATAAATACGCTTTCGGCTGAAATTACGACCCTGGTGATGGATATTCGTAAATCTTCTCAGTCGGCCAAACTGCTGTCCGAAAGCCTGGCGCAGCAAAGCGCTACGCTGTCGGTCAAAACCGAGCAGCAGTCAGCAATGCTGATTCAAACGGCCTCCAGCATGGAGCAAATTTCGGCAGGGACTAAAAATAATGCCGACAGCACCCGCCAGCTGAGCGGGATTACCAGCGGTGCGCATCGCTCGGCTAATCACGGCAGCGACCTGATGCAGAAGCTGACCACCAACATGACCTCAATAACCGACTGTGCCAACAAGATGACGGAAATTATCACCATCATCGACAGCATCGCCTTCCAGACCAACATTCTGGCGCTGAATGCGGCGGTTGAAGCGGCCCGTGCCGGTGAGCATGGCAAAGGATTTGCGGTGGTCGCCGGTGAGGTCAGAAACCTGGCCCATAAAAGCTCGGAATCGGCCAAGAACATCAAGTCGTTAATTGATATTACCAACCAAAATGTTTTGCAGGGCGCAAGCCTCGTCTCCGAAGCGGAAAAAAATATGAAGGATATTGTTTCCGGCTCAGAAAATATCGACGACCTGATGGGCCATATATTTATTTCCACTAACGAACAGGAAAAAGGGATTCAGCAAATTACCACGGCGTTGTCCGAACTGGAGAAAGTCACCCAGGGGAACGTCGCGGTTGTCGAAGAGCTGGCGGGTTCTTCAGAAGTGCTGAATAAACAGGTCTTCGAGCTGGAAAAAAGAACTAACGGTTTACATCTGGGCGACAGCGATGAGGCGAGAGTAATATTACCGACGCCGCCAGCGCCGCGCAGAATGTTAAAAAAAGAAGAAGAACACTGGCAGACATTTTAAAATTTAGTCTTTTTTCGAAAAAAAAAGCCCTGGGGTATTACTGCTC